>CAYGSV010000096.1:0-399 GCA_964352635.1 uncultured Algimonas sp. | reverse complement strand
ATCCGATAAGTTCGATTTTCTAGGCCATCATACAGGCGCAAAAGTGGCGGCAGAAATGGCCTGGCAACGTCCTGAAAACGTCAATAAAATCGTGATGGTCTCGGCCCTTGTCCTCACCCCAGAAGAGCGCGATAATTTTAAGTCCCAGTTCCAACCCGTTCCCTTAGATGAAGCCGGCACACGATTTCAGCATATGTGGACACAGGCGGTAAAATATAAAGGTCCGGGTGTCTCGCTCGAACAACTCGCCGCCTCTATGGCTGAAAACTTACGTGCGGGCGAAGCCTATGAATGGGGACATGAAGCGGCGTTTACCTACACGGATAATTTCGCGGAGCGTATCGCTCAACTGCCGCACCGTGTTGTCGTCTTAAACCCCAAGGATATGCTCTTTGAACT
>CAYGSV010000095.1:0-9102 GCA_964352635.1 uncultured Algimonas sp. | reverse complement strand
AGTCGACACCCGTGAGTGTGGTCATATTCGCCATGCGCACATTGGCTGGACCATGGGAGAAGAAAAGATACCCCTCTGGGTCGACCATCCACCATTTTCCATCAACTTTTTCGACACGAAAAAACCCTGTCGCGTCTAATTTGGGGCCATCCTTATAACCGCCAAAGCGTGACCGATCAGCTATGCCCTCATCAGCCGCTAAAGCCTTCAATTCTGCCAGCGCAATTTTACGAAGCTCTTCTTCTGACGAAATTTTTAGAGGAAAGTCCGCTTTTGCATTTTGTCCAAATCTATCGCTAATAGCTGTAAGCCATGTCCCATCTCGTTTTGGGTTTGGACGCAAACGAATATTATCTACGGTCATGGACTTATCTTCCATCAACCCCACGACGAAAAACTCAAACTTAGCTATTTCATTGGGGTTTAACGCATCCTTCTTTTTAGAGCGCCAATCCATCTGCATGTCATCCGTATCCCAAACAGGTGGAATGCCCCATAGCCCGATGATATTGCGCGCCTCAGGACCGGTAATAGGAAAAAACACTGTGCCTTTGTAGTTCGCAGGAACACTAAGAGATCTTTGTTCGCGGTTTCCAGCGCTATCTTCGAGGGCGACGTAAAATTGAAGCGATCCGTTGGTTAGGTTCTCAACATCGAATGCAACATTATGATCTGGATATGACGTTAGGTCCCAAGGCCGGTTAGGAACAATAGGGACATTATCCGTATTAACTTGCGAAGAAAAAGATAGCTGCAATGCACGTCCATCAGATTTAGAATTGACGATGGAAACAGCTTCTATTCTTTCGGACTTTATCCAGCCCTGTTCCTCAACATTATCAAAATCAATCAATGTCAGCTGGTTTTCCATTTCGCTTGAACGGTACTGTGAATTGTCGATAGCAGTTTCATTGCATCCCGCTGCAAGACTTATGCATGCTAATACTGAGACAGAGGTTAGTAATTTTTTTAGCATAATATTAGCTCCTATAAGGTTAAAGCTGGCCACTTTGTATAATGTCAGCTGCATAATTTGCGGCCCTCGTAGAGAAGGCCATATATGTCAGGGACGGGTTTTGGCAGGCTGAGGACGCCATGAATGAGCCATCCGTAATAAACAAATTTGGAATATCATGAGCCTGATTCCATTTATTCAAAACGGATGTTTTTGGATCATGCCCCATACGGGCCGTGCCCATTTCATGAATACGGTTTCCCATTGGGGTAACCGTGGGATCGGACGCATAGATATCCGTACATCCGGCCGCCTCAAGCATTTTAATGCCGTCAGTGCGTGCTTCACGCATCATAATTTTTTCATTCTCGCCCATGCTTGTTTTAAACAAAGCCAATGGAAGGCCCCATTTATCTTTTTTAACCGGATGAAGTTCGACCGAGTTTTTCGAATTGGGTAAAACCTCGCCAAATGGGAACAAAACAATGTTCCATGGCCCGGGCGATTTATGGTTTTCTTTGAACGCCCGCCCTATTCCGGGACGCGCGCGCATCGTCTTATTCACCGGCTCTGCCCAGCCCTGATAACCAAACCCGCGAACATACGGCTTGTCATACTCAGTAATATTTCCATAGCGGGGAATATATATGCCGCAAGGCCTGCGGCCGTATGTCGTAAAATTCTCGAACATATTCAGCCGACCGGAAAGGAACGCACCCGAAACATGGTCCATAATATTTCGTCCTACCTGCCCAGAAGAATTAGCCAATCCATCCGGAAAGGCCTGGGATTTGGATTGCAGTAGTATCATGGCGGTGCCGACTGTTGACGCATTGAGAAATATTATTTTCGCTGTATGGCGCGATCGCTTTTTTGTGACTTGATTAATCACCCGAACTGCGGTCACTCGTTTCGTTTCGGGATCGCAGTCAACAGATTCGACAATAGCATTGTTTTCAATCGTGCAATTTCCCGTTCGCATGGCTGCCGGCAAAGTCGCATTTACGGATGAAAAGTAAGCCTTAAAGCTACACCCCTCTTGGCAGATGTTACGCGATTGGCAGGCCCCGCGCCCCAATGACATTTGCTCTTCTGTCGGCTTGGTCAGGTTGGCGCTGCGAGTATGGATGACACGGCGGCCGGGGAATTGCTTGGCAACAACATCGCGAAGGTGCTCTTCAGGCGGCGTCATGGCAAAAGGCGGCTGAAATATACCATCGGGCAGATGATCAATGCCATCTTTGCTTCCTGATATGCCGGCGAATCTTTCGACCCGATCATACCAAGGCGCGATGTCTTTATAACGCACGGGCCAATCTATACCGATGCCGTCGCGCTTATTGGCTTCAAAATCTTGCGGTCCCCACCTTAAAGAAACACGAGACCACATCACCGACCGACCGCCCGTATGATAGCCGCGCAACCAATCAAACTTTGACCCCTCCTCAACTGCGTAGGGATGATCGGTATCGCGCACAAAAAACTGCTTACTTGCTGTACTGAAATAGGCCCCAAGCTTTGAAGATTGAAGCGGATAGTCACGTTCTAGTTCATCTTCTGGAACACGGCCCAAATTAGGCCGTTCCCAGCTTGGCGAAAGGTCCGTATAATCCTTCGCCGGTTCAACTTTTTGGCCGCGTTCCAACACTAAAACCTTCAATCCACGTTCAGAGAGCTCTTTCGCGCACCAGCCACCGCTCATGCCCGATCCAACTACAATTGCATCAAAATCTGCCATGACTTGATATCCTAAAAGTTAGAGAGCGGAACACGCGGATCCCAGTGCCCGGGGACGGGATCATTTTTATATTCTTCAGTGGCTCCACCCTCAGACAAAGCATAAACTCTCTCAATCAAGAGTTTAAAAGCGCGATATTCAGGAAATGGTGTCTTGTCGTTAAAAGCATCGACATCAAAGCTTTGCATAGCCCATCGAGCATCATCATCATTGGCTTCGTTAAAGTTACGACTTAGCAAATCGTCCAGACCAAACTTAATCCGCGCGAGTGTTTTATGTTGCTCTTTTCGTCTCTCGACTCCCGCCCAGCCCGTCATCAAACCATCCATCATCTCGGGCACGCCAACATCTAACGCGCCAGGAGTTTCCGTTCGCGGAATAATTATATCAGCCATCCGCGTCAGTAGTTTATACTCCTCCAGAGAATAATACTCTGAGCCTGTCAGGGAGACATTTGTCGGCAAAATTTCAGCTTTATCTCCACAGGCTGCGAGAAGGCCAGCGCCGCCAACGCCCGCAACAAGCTGCGTAATAAATGCACGTCTATTATGTACCACAATCATTCCCACTTCTGGTCACTGCTTATATAAATCTAACTTTTCGCTCTATTAAGAAGTCGGATATTTTTAAATTCCACGGGATGGCTTTCCGACTGAAGGGCGATATAGCCCGATGTCAGAGCTGTATCCGAAGCATTCAGGGCCTGCGCATTTTTATCAGCGATATCTAATTGCGGCTTTGTCAGATGAAAGGCCAATTTTTCGTTGATATAAAGTTTCACAAACTCATCTGCCTTCACGTCCGCTTCAAAATCGACCCACTCACCTGCTCTGGGCGCCAGCATATCTGAATTGACACAGTGATCTGTTATAAGCTGACCCTGCATCATAATATGTGTCCCTGGCGTGCAAACATTGGCTGTTGTACGGCCCGGAACGTCATCAAAAGCAGCTAAGAGCTGGGCTTCCACAGAAACTGGAAACCCTTGCTCGAGACGCATTGTTTCGGGGGCCTGAGAGAACAACATCACGCCGCTATTCAAAATAGCCCAATCAGCCCCTCCTTTTACTTGCTCTCCAACAAAACGATATTCAAACTTTAATCGGTAATCAGATAATTCATCTTCGTAGAAGAGATTTCCAAAGCTGTTATCAAACTGAGAATAGTTGGAATAATCCACAACGATAGCGCCATTTTTTATCCGAAAAGTGTTTCGCTTATCTTGCCCAAAGGCCTCATCCGCTATCTTAGGGCTCCAACCTTCAAGAGTTTTTCCATCGAAGATGGTTTGCCATTTAGGCTCAACCTCAAAGTCTGCCCCTGAGCAACCCAAAAGAAAACATACGCCCAAGATTATAAAAAAACTACGGGCGCTGTACCGCGCATAAAATTTAAGAAGTAATATCATTATTGTTTACAATAGACAATTCTTCATTAATAACAATGGATAAGTTTTTAAGGACAAGAGCATGAAGCGTCGGCAATTCTTAGAATTAGCGTCCACTGGCTTAGTAGCAACAGCTCTTCCGAGTTGCGATTCTTTAAAAGCAGCGCAACGTAGCACACTTACAAAAACATCCCCTATGTATATACCGAAGACCGCCAACATGCCTTGGTTAGGGAAAAACTTCTGGGCAAATCGACTCCAAGATTGGGAGCTTAAAAACGGCGTTATCGAATGTAGAACAAGCGAAGAAAACTCGCATGTTCGTACAGCTCATCTCTTAACGTGGCAGTTAAACAGTCGAGCAAAACCGGCTCGACTTCGCGCAAAGATAAACAAGCTAAATGAGAGCGGAAGTGGCTTTGGTGGATTTTTAATTGGGGCTGGAGGCGGACAACTAGACTACCGCTCAGCTGCCCTTATCCATTACGGCGCTGGACAGAATGGGGGCATTATTGCTTGCATCGATAGCGACGGAAAATTAAGTCTTCGTGATTTCAATAATAGCAACACACCTCTTGCGTTTGATGAATACGCTCTCAATCAAGATGAACAAAACAAGGGCCTTGAGGACTTCAAAAGCGGACTGAACGCCGTCATCCTGGATTGCCATATTGACCCGGTCGCGAATGGGAGTTTTGATATACGCCTTATGGCTTATGATGCCAAAACAGGTAAGGAGCTCGGGTTTATTGTTAAAACTGGAATGCCAGCCTCACATTTTGAAGGCAATATCGCCTTAGTCTCCTCACCATCAGGCGAAAAGGGTATGCGCTATAGCTTTGCTGATATTGAAAGTGGAGGCGCTAAAATATCACACCACGCTGAACGCGCGTTAGGGCCTGTTATGGGGTGCCTTCATAGCCTTAATCGTAACGTTATGAAACTTACCGCGCAGTTTATGCCCGTTGCGGGCGCAGAATGGAGAACCGCAAGACTGGATTATAAAGACCCCAATAGCGATAAGTGGATTATAGGACCAACTGAGGCGATCGGAGATGGTTATACGGCGTTGTTCAGGATTGTTGATTGGGATCCAAAATTTGATAAAGATTACAGAATTGTCTGCCCTTCCCTTTCCGAAGAAAGTTTATTCGCGGGACAAATATCTCGCGACCCGGGCACTGAGACGCCTTTAAAAATAGCGCTTCACTCTTGCTTATTACCGACCAGCCGTCCGATTGACCGCCCAACCTTTGAACCGCAAAGCACCCTAGAAGAAAATTACGACCGCTATTCAAAAAAGAGCCTGCTTTTTCCGCATAAAGAGCTTGTTCAAAATTGCGATGCACATGATCCAGACATTTATGTGTTTCTAGGGGATCAATATTACGAAACCTTCCCAACGCGATATGGCCGAACGGGAGCAGATAAAAAGCTCGATACGCTTTATCGTTGGTATCTCTGGCTTTGGACTTTCCGGGACAGCCTCCGAAACCGCCCATCTATTATCCTCGCAGATGATCACGATATCCTTCAGGGTAATATTTGGGGAAATGGCGGGGACAATTCCTTGGGTGATACAGAAGAAGATGGCGGCTATAAATATGATTTAGATTTAGTAAGGATGGTTTACCGCATTCAATGCGGCCATAACCCTGATAGCTATGACCCGAGGCCGATCTTATTTGACATTCCTGTCAGCTATGGAACGTTTATTTATGGCGGAACAAATTTCGCGTTTATCGAAGACCGAAAATGGAAAACGCCGCCTAACGCCAACAAAGGCGTTCCACTCACTGAGACAAGGGGGAACCTATTGGGAAAACGTCAGGAAGACTTCTTATCAGCGTGGAAGGACATGGAGCCTGACCTACCTAAAATTTGTCTAACTGCTTCAATCTGGGGGTCACCTCAAACGGATACAAAGCTAAATCCCTTGGTTGATTATGATGCAAATGGCTACCCACCCGACGGCCGCACCAGAGCGGTTAGGCTCCTAAGAGACGCAAATGCCATTGCTATTGCCGGAGATCAGCACCTGGGTATGGTAGCACGGCAAGGGATTGATGATTTTGAAGACGGCCCCATGTTTTTTGCTGGCCCTGCCGGAGCAGCGTTCTGGCAAAGATGGTTTGAAGGCCGCAACACGCTGGAAAACCAATATAACAAAAACAAAGACTCAGGAAATTTCATTGACTGCTTCGGGAATAAAATGCGGGTTCTTGCTGTAGCCAATCCCAAGATGACTCATGCAGAGTTTAAGAGCTCAAAAGACTCATGGGGTTATTTCTTAGGTGATCACGATCTTAAAAGTGAAGGCTATGGTATTGTGAAGGTGGACCACGGAAAAAAAGCGTATCACTTAGAATGCTGGCCTTGGACTGCCGCGCCCAAAAAGGATAAACAGTTTTATGGATGGCCCATATCCGTTCCCTTTGACAAGGCAGGACAGGCCTAGTTCTTTATCAAAGCATCCCAAGATTCAACGAATTCGCAGGCACTTTCATGAATAGATTTGAGAGATTTGCCTGGTGCATAAAGGGCTGAGCCAATACCAAACCCGTTGACGCCAACCTTTGTATACTCACCCATATTGGAGGCATTAATACCACCCACCGCATATATCTGCGTCTCTTTGGGGAGTGTCGCGCGTAGGGCTTTAATCCCGGACGGCCCAATTGTGCTTGCGGGGAAAATTTTCAAAATATCAGCTCCAGCTTTCAATGCTGAAAAACACTCCGTTGGCGTTTGACAGCCCGGATAAGATGCCATTCCCAAGGCTTTGGTCTGCGCAATAACCTCTGGATTCATATTGGGCGAAATGATGAGTTGCCCACCCACATCAAAAATTGCCTTTACGTCGTCGAGCTGCGTGACGGTGCCTGCACCAATAGCCGCCTTACCGCCAACCGCAGCGGCCATGCGCCTTATAGACTCCATAGGCTTGGGAGAATTCATTGTAACTTCCAAAATGGTAATACCAGCGTCAAGAATTGCGATTGCAACATCGGCGACTTCATCAGGCTCAACACCTCTGAGAATGGCGACTAAAGGTCTATGAATTTCGGAATTACCGTTCATGTCAACATCACTTTTCTAATTTCTCTAAAGCTTAAAACCCTAAGCCCATTGTCTTGGTTTTTACCCTCAAAAGCATATCATGAGCAGTAATAAATAGGGTCGACCCATTTTCTCCAAAGGTGCAATTAGCCGTAGCCTTACCCGTGGCAATCCGGCCCAACAAATTACCGTCCGGCGAAAGTATTGCTACCCCGCCTGCAATCGTGGCGAAGAGATTGCCCTTTACATCCACCGTCATGCCATCCGGAAGGCCTGTATCACCTGCTTCGCAGAAATCGATACTGTTATAAAAAACCTCGCCTTCCCCAATATACCCCATAGCATCTACAGGAAACCTCTTGATTATAGGAAACTCCCGATCAGATTGGGAGACATAAATAAATCGTTCATTTGGAGAAAAGTTAAGACCATTGGGAAAGCTCATATTCTTCACCTCAACAGAGGTTAGGCCGGCCTTGTCAATTCTGTAGACTCCCCGAATGTCCTGCTTCATCCCCTTATAAGTGTCTTGGTCTTTAAGGCCAAACGGGGGGTCCGTGAAATAAACATGCCCAAGGGATGAACAGGTCACATCATTGGGACTGTTAAAAGGCAAGCCGTCAAAAGCACTCGCAACAGGACTTCGCTCCAGCGTCTCAAGATTCAACACATCAACGGAACGGGCATCTTGATTACAAATTAAGAGCCTATCATCTTGTGTGACCCATAATCCATTCGTTCCAGGCATTGCATTTTCGTCAAGCTTTTCTGGCTGACGCCCGCCCGGCTCCAAAAAAACCTGCAAACCGTTTACAACGTCCCAGCTGTGAATACAGTTGTTGGGAATATCTGAAAAATAGAGTTTTTGCCGCTGAGGGTCCCAAGCCGGACCTTCTGTCCACGCAAAATTATCTGCAATAACGTCTATAGAGGCCTGCGCATCGATAAGGTCTAATACGACCTCATCGAACACTTCAATCTTCCCGATTTTTGGAAATGCCTTACTAGACTTTGAAGACATGGCTGTCGCTCCCTGGGCTTTTTCTTCCGAACCATTACACATAGTCTTGCGGTTTCACAATGTAGATTGTTGACATTATCGAAAAACAAGCCAAAACAGATTCAAGAAAAATATGGGGAAAATGGCTGGATTTTCAAACTCCACTAGTCATTGTTATAGGCAAAAAATGGCAATATCACAGAGACGGGCAATTATTAGTGCCGTAATCGTGGCTTTGGGCGGTTTTATATTTGGTCTTGACGCGGCCCTTATTTCAGGCGGGATAAGATCTTTCTCAACAGAATTTGGTCTAACAGACCTTCAAGTCGGGAGCGTTGTTGCAGCGCCGGGTTTCGGTGTGTTATTCGCCTTGCTCATTTCAGGCCCCCTATGTGACAGATTGGGACGGAAAAACACCCTAATAATCATAGCAAGTTTGTATCTGGTCTCAGCAATTGCCTCTGTCTTGGCTCAGAATTATATTAGTTTATACTGGGCGCGCTTTCTGGGCGGCATGGCCTTTACCTCCTTATCCGTCGCTTCCATGTATATTGGTGAAATTTCTCCACCGCGATTGCGCGGAAAACTCGTTTCGATACTTCAACTTACCATCGTCATTGGTCTCTCAATGGCCTTTTTCATAAGCTTTGGGATTAACGCCTGGTCACAATCGGGCGCAGATTGGGTAATGAATATCGGCATGGATAAGAGCATTTGGCGTTGGATGCTTGGCGCAGAAATCCTCCCAGCTCTCTTATGGCTCATGCTTTTATTTTATGTGCCCAAAAGTCCACGCTGGCTCATGGCAAGAGGCGAAACAGAAAAAGCTTGGGAATCGCTAGGCAAGCTCACAGGTCAAAACTGGAAAACAGAACATGACGTTCCAGCAGATATTAAAGCTGATTACGGCATGAATTCGCTGCAAGACACTGAGCTTGGTTTAGTGGCATCGCTGAAAGAGC
>CAYGSV010000094.1:0-9112 GCA_964352635.1 uncultured Algimonas sp. | reverse complement strand
CATGGGCTCAAACGCTATCGCAGCGGGCGCAGATACGCGGTGGCGTAATATACGCATTTTAGAGAATCCAAAACTTAATGATTACACAGCGGACGATATCAAGGCCGATTCCAATAGCCATTTTATCGACAGACTTAGCCCAGTGGAGAGAGCACTAGGATGGACCTTAGTACGTTCAAATTTGAAAGATGCCTCGCTATGGGCGAAAAAACAAATAAGAAATCCGATAAATTTAGAAGCTTGGACCGTTAATGTCGCCACTTTACGCGCGAATAGTGACGTCAGTAGCCTGCGGATACCCTTAGCAGAAGCCTCTTACCACCTTATCGCGGATATGCAGATTGAACCCATGACGTCCGGTGAAATTCTATACCCTGTGACTATTGTCGGCGCAGACGGGGAGCCGCATAGCTGCATAGCTTCTTACCGAATTTTTGACGATCGGTCTTTGGAAGGGCGCTCAGAAGACAGCCCCATGCTGATGGCAGCTTTAACGGGGAAAATTGCGGCAAAGAACATGTCTGAACCTGACCGCCCTAAACGTGTTTTGTTCGGAAATGCTTGGCAGCGTATCGGTTTGAATGTTCAAAGCGGCCACGTCGAGCATTGGTTAAACGCCGTGAAAGTCGTTGACTATCAAGGGTGCCGAGGAGGGGGTGACAATGAAGCAAAAATTTCACCGCACATTGAGATCAAAATTGACACTGGCGCCATTCAAATCAGAACCTTGAAAATGAAAACGGGATCAAGCGCATAACTCTTACGACGGTAATGTGTCATCTAAAACGGCGTTCACTAATCACAGAGTGGAGTGATCTTGAACCTAGTTTAATTTAAAGAATCCCTTGAAAATCTACACTAATCTGTCTTAGTTATCTGTGAGTTGTCCAATCTTAAAAACATATGCGAGTTGTTGAGGGGCATTGGTCTTTAACTTTATTTTCAAGCCATCATGTTCTTGTCGCCAATATTCAACGTAATCACCATTTAGTGTTGTGACTGAAGTAATCGGGGCTTCATCCAGGCTGTTGTTTGCGGCAAGGGCTACTATTGTCAATTCTTTGCGCGGAGTGCCCAAGGTGGTGGCGTAGATTTGCTCACCCCGGGTTGTAAAGCGTATATCATAAGCCGTATATTTTGTAATTTGTGCAAAATGGCCGTCCCCTTTCATTATGGTGGGGCCTTCGCCATAGATGCTCCAGGGGCGTGTTCCATAAATCGCTTCTCCATTCACTCGCAACCAGTCACCTAAGTCTTTAAGCACAGCGCGCTGATCATCAGGGATCGTTCCATCATAGCGCGGGGAAACATTTAAAAGAAGCTGCCCATTCTTAGACACAATGTCGATAAAATCATGAAGGACCCGACTTGAGGTTTTCACTGGAAGGCGTTCGATATATGACCAACTATATAATGAGATGGTATCATCTGTTAGCCAAGGCTCTACCGTAAGTGCATTGCGACGCCCTTGTTCGAAATCCTCAACTGATATGGTTTCAGGCATATCCGTGTCTTTGTGCGTAATCATTACATCTTTACCCCAAGCCTCCGCCGCGTTCAGATAATGTGCTGCAAACTGGAACCGCTTTTCCTCTGGAATGAGATCAAGCCATGTATCAAACCAGATAAGATCGGGTTGATAATTGTCGATAACTTCTTTGAGCGTACCAAGCCAAAATTCTTCAAGCCATTCGTCCTCGGGCATATTGCCGTAAAGCAATCTTAGTTTAGGGTCATCCGATGAAGTAGGAAGGTTTTCATCCCAAGGGTAATGGGAGTTCCAGAAAGCATGGTAACTGTCCAAATGGCCATATCGAGACGTTGCTTCCTGGAAAGTTTTGCCTTTGTACCGCTGTAAATGACGGGAATGATGGAACGTGGCCACAGTTTTCATCCCTCGCTTACGGAGTTCCTTATACACGTCTCCCATGACATCTACCTGCGGAGCTGTATCAGCACTATTCCACGGCGTAATGTCGCTGTCCCACAAAGCGTAACCATCATGATGCATCGCGATCGGGCCCGCAAATTTAGCACCAGCCAATTCGAAAAGATCAACCCATTCCTCAGCATCAAACTGCTCAGCAGTAAATAAATTGATCATGTCGTGATAAGCAAAGCCTTCACCAAATTTATCGACATGCCATTCATAGAGGTCATAATGGTAGCCTGGCTTTTTTCCTTCCCAGTCTTGCTCTGTTGCCCGAAAATGCATCCATCGCGGATACCATTCATTTTGTTTTTCGGCGACTGTGTAGGGTCCCCAAGTGAAGTAAATTCCTAATTTTGAATCTCTAAACCATTCGGGAGCCTCATAATGAGCCGCGAGCGAACGTTCATTGGGCTGATATACGGGTGACCGGATCTCGGAGGCATTTTTACTGTACGATCCTGCACTTGTTTCAGTCTGTTGCGGAGACGTGTTGTTGCAAGCTGTCAATGCCAAGAGCGCAAAGGAAATAGATCCAAGTAATAATTTTATATTTTTCATAAGAGCAAATCTAAAACAGAATTGGTTTTTTGTATTTTTGAAGAGATAGCAAGCTATGCAGCAACAATTCAGTACCAACAAATAATGTTGAACGTTATTATTGTCAACATTCTACAAAATTACTTCCTAAGCCGGGCGGACTTACTTAGGTAAAGCGGAGCGTATTTCGGTCCAATTGTTCATCATCTCATATTGGGTCGAACTTGGATATACGTAGGCAGATTGCCGCCTGACGGGGGTATGAAAGCCGTAAATATATCAAAACTTCAAAAAAGGGTTTGAGCGCACGCATAGAAGCTTATTCCCCGAAACGGCTCGGACTTCAGGGTTTTAAAGAAAGTCTTCACATGCGCATTAGCCGGCCCTCGAACCGACGGCGCGGCGTTTAATTTTAGAGAAGTTCTTTACTTGCTCCGGTAATTTGCTCGCGAGTTCGTCAGCGACGATCTCTGATAGATATAAATCTATAGCCTGCGTGATGGTGGCCGAGGGTGTCTTGGCAACGCCTAGCAAGGCTTCGGCGTCCTTCGCTTCTTTCGGCTGCGGCGCGTCTTGTAACAGCCCCAAGGCCTGTAAGCGGTGCAATAAATCTGTGACCGTATCTCGCGAAATCAAGCTATCCATTGGCTCATAGTTGAACCCTAGCGAGCGGGCATGATGGCTTACGTCGCGGTAGCTGGCCTCTCTGGGTGTTGAGCTGAAACGGCTGGGCGCGGCCTCGCTCCAGCGTTGTTCGTCTTCATTGGCACATAAATCTCTACGCTGTCGCGCAACTCTGCGGCTGTCTGTATCGAGGGAACGATATATCAAAGTTCTGTCATCAACATGCCTGACAGCCTTGGGCACGCGCCGCACATAATGCCATATATCACCGCGTAACCGTAGGTATTGGTCGGGCCGTCTAATCGCTTTCATCCTGCCATCTCCTGTGTAGCCTTTTGTAAGGCAAGAAGTGAGGCAAATCGCGCGAGTTACCGTGTGGAAAGTACAAGGAAGAGGGATTTTCCGAGACTTTTCAGAGGCTTACGCAACTTGCTATGTTAGGAAAATGGTGCCCCCACACGGACTCGAACCGCGGACCCCCTGATTACAAATCAGGTGCTCTACCAGCTGAGCTATAGGGGCACTGGTAATTGCATTACAGCGTGCGCGTATTAGCGGTGGCATATCAGTCTGGCAAGCGGATTATTGCGCCTTACCTGTAAAAAATTAGCCCTCATCATATTGCGTCAAGAGCTCTTTATAAGAATTGCCAGTTACAGATAATAAAAGCCCTGTTTCATTCGCTTGCGATTTTGGCTTGCGCCTGTCTTGCGGCGCGCTAGAAGCCCTGATTATGGCTCGAATTCTTATTACCTCTGCGCTTCCTTATATTAACGGTGTCAAACACCTTGGTAATTTGGCGGGGTCTATGTTGCCCGCTGATATTTATGCCCGAGCGATGCGGTTGATGGGGCATGAGGTGCTTTATATTTGCGCGACAGATGAGCATGGGACGCCAGCAGAGATTGCGGCCCAGGCGGCCGATATGAGTGTGGCAGAGTATTGTGATAAAATGCATGACGCTCAGGCGGAAGCGGGCGCGCAATTTGGTTTGTCTTATGACTATTTTGGCCGTTCCTCTGCGCCGTCTACTGCCAAGCTCACGCAGCATTTTGCACAAGTGTTAGAAGAGAAAGGTTTGATAGAAGAACGTGTTTCTCAACAGGTCTATTCCAATGCGGATGGGCGATATTTGCCCGACCGTTATGTCGAAGGGATATGTCCCAATTGTGAATTTGAGGCGGCACGTGGCGATCAATGCGATAATTGCGGTAAGCTCTTAGACCCCATTGATTTGATTAAACCCTATTCGGCGATATCCGGCAGCCATGATGTCGAAGTACGCGATACAAACCACCTTTATTTGTTGCAGTCTAAAATGAGCGACACCCTAAGGGCTTGGGTAAATGACGCGACGGGCTGGCCCCCACTTGCAACCTCCATTGCCTTAAAGTGGTTGGATGAAGGATTGCGAGATCGGTCTATTACACGAGACTTGTCTTGGGGTATCTCTGTCACGAATGCGGATGGCACGGTACGAGATGGTTTTGACGGGAAAGTTTTTTACGTATGGTTCGATGCGCCCATTGCTTATATCGGCGCGACACAAGATTGGGCAACAAATAATGGCCAAGATTGGGAGCGTTGGTGGCGTACCGATAAAGGCGCAGATGACGTTCAATATGTCCAGTTTATGGGCAAAGATAATGTGGCTTTCCACACGCTCTCTTTTCCAACAACGATTATGGGTAGTGAAGAGCCGTGGAAATTGGTCGATCAATTAAAAGCCTTTAATTGGGTCACTTGGTATGGCGGTAAGTTTTCGACATCTAATAATCGCGGCGTGTTCATGGACCAAGCGATTGACATTGCACCGTCGGACTATTGGCGGTGGTACCTTATGTCTAACGCGCCTGAGGGCTCGGATGCGGCGTTTACATGGGAAGAATTCCAAGCTTCAATTAATTCTGACCTAGCGAATGTATTGGGTAATTTTGTTAATCGCATTACTAAATATTGTGTCGGAAAGTTTGACAATAAAGTACCCGCAGGCGGAGAAGCGGGTGAAGCTGAAATCTGGTTGCAAACTGAATTAGAAATGCGCTTACCAAACCTCATAAAACACTATGAAGCGCGCGAGTTTCGTAAGGCTATGGCCGAAACGCGGGCCATTTGGGCAGCAGGCAATGAATATTTGACGCAAGCCGCGCCTTGGACGCATTATAAAACCGATGTTGACCAAGCGGCTGTTGGGGTGCGTTATGGCCTGAATTTGGTGGCGCTGTTCGGGATAATTGCACAGCCTGTTATTCCTGATGCTGCGGCAAAAATTCTGGATTCGATGGGTATCCCACACGAACATCGCACGTGGAATTTTCGAGACATAGAAAGTGTTTTAACCGCTTTGCCTAAGGGTATGGAAATTTCTGCGCCAGAGCTTCTGTTCACGAAGATTGAAGATGAAAATGTGGCGAGGTGGACGGAGCAATTTGGAGGGGATGACGCATGAACATGATAGAAGCCGTCGGCACATGTTTTAAGAAATACTTCAAATTTAGTGGTCGCGCGAGAAGATCAGAATTTTGGTATTGGGTTTTATTTAGTATTTTGGCGACTATTTTAATGGGCATTCTTGATTTGATCGTCTTCCCCTCTCTTGCAGAACAAGATTTAGGTCCTTTTGACTCCTTCTTTACTTTGGGGACGCTAATACCAGGCCTTGCAGTAGGCTGGAGACGTATGCATGACACTGGGCGGTCTGGATGGTGGATTGGCGGTTTTTATCTCTTTATCATAGCTTTCCTTGTCTTCGTTTTTGTCCAATTTGGGGCAGAAGTGTTCGATGATGCGTCTTCGATGTCAGGATCGGACTCTCTTTTTTGGCTTCTGCCGATAGTTATCATGTTTGGTTGGGCTATAACGATTTTGGTGTTCTTCTGCTTTGATAGCCAAGAAGGTCATAATAAATATGGTGAAAACCCCAAAGATGAAGGTAGTTTCGTAGTCTTCGATTAAACGTAATTATACGCTTTTTCGGTCTCTTCAATTTTGGTTGCCTTTGGTTTGTAAACGGTAACGCCGATTAATAGGAACGCGCCGAGAACGCCTAATAGACCGATGACAGGGGCGTCTTGATTTGTGACTAACTGTTTCAACGCCAAAAACCCTAATCCCCAAATTATGGGGAAAGCATAGGCGTGATTACCGCCACTACGGCGAATGACCAGAACGGCCCAAATCAGGGCGATAATAAGCATCGCCACATTCGGTAAGAGTATTGGCATATTGCTTGCCATCTCCATCACTAGCGGTGTCCAGTTCAAGAAGACGGCAATAGACGTCCACCCTGCGATTAGGCTTAGAGGCAACCAAACACAGATCTGTTCCATTTTGTCTAAGGACGTTCGTAACTGTGTGGCGACCAACATGGCTTTGACCAAACATAACATCGCGGGGATGAAGACGAGGGCCGTTCCCCATTGGGCGGTACTGTCGGGCGCGTAGGCGGCTATCAAAGACCAGACGCAAATCATAAAAAACCCACTCGCCGTCCACCAACCTGTTGCCCTAAAAACATCACGCGTGCGATTGGTTTTTAGAGCTTGGATAATGCCATAAGCAATACATCCCACAAAAATGGGGAGCCATATTGAGAATGCCGCGCCGAAGGGGACGAGTAAGCTTTCATTAATTTCGGATAAGCCACTGGGCGTGCGGGCGTTGGCATCAATAAAGCCTATTGATGACAAGACCCACATCAACGGGGGCAATGCTAAGTTAGACCATTGGCGAGCATAGTCAGTAAAATGCGCGGTTTTTGACACAGCGCAGTTTTTACCTATTTGATCTGTCATATCAGATGTCATGACTAGAATACGTGCTACTGGCCCAAAAGAGGCTTCTTATTTCAAAAAATTTAGGTGCGTCAGACGATTTAGGGCAGTCAGCGGCAAGTTTTCATGTTACAGTTATGTGTCAGTCCATCGAGAAAGGTAAAAAATGCAAATTCAAATCGTCTCTAAAGGTATCGATGTTTCCCCTGCGCTACGAGAGCGCATTTCAGGCCGATTAGATGAGATGATGGACAAATATATACACCGAGACGGCGAGGCCCATGTGGCCGTGAGTCGAGAGGGGGGCGGTTTTCGAACGGTTTGTTCTGTGCATTTACCCAGCGGCGCCACGATGGAAGGGCAAGGCGAAGCGCCCGAAGCTTATGGCGCGACAGATGAAGCACTGACCCACATGGAAAAACGCCTCAGGCGTTATAAACGACGTTTAAAAGATCATAGTCAAAAAGCCAAAGCTAAAAATATGTCCCTCTTTGTTCTCCAGGACCCCATTGGTGACATGGATGTTGATGATGAGAGCCAAGATGATGCGGATATGCAAGCCGATCCCATTGTTATTGCTGAAAAACAATCAAAGATTCGTACAATGACGCCGTCAATGGCGTCTTTGGAACTCGGTCTAGCCGATAGTGGTGTGGTCGTGTTTCACAATGCGCGGCATGGTCGGTTGAATGTTGTGTTCAAACGCCCTGATGGCAATATTGGATGGGTTGATCCAGAAGATGCTGATTCTTAGTGCATCTAACGACGGCTTATTCAAACTCTGTAAGCTTGAATTGACCTTTTGAGGGGCCTTCTATAAGGGAGCGCCGAAATAAGTAAGTAACCCAGAATCTTTACTAGAAAATTCAAAGATTCTAATTAGGTAAATTTATGACGACTCCACCGCTCTTTTATGCGGATGCCGTTCTCTTTGAAGTGAACGCTGGCAGCCAAAAGCAGCTATTTCAAGAAATAGCCACGCATTTGCTCAAGGTTCAAAACCTAGAGCAAAAAGGCGTGGCTTGCCGTGATATTGTTGCTGCCGCTGTTGAAAGAGAGCGTTTGGGCTCAACGGGTGTTGGTAATGGCGTTGCTCTGCCTCATGCGCGTTTAGAAGGTGTTGAAACGGTTGTGGCCGCTTTTGCTAAACTCAAAGAGCCTTTAGATTTTGATTCTGTGGATGATCGGGCCGTTGACTTGGTCGTTTTTCTTTTGGCACCAGAGGATGCGGGAGGAGCGCATTTGCGGGCCTTGGCTAAAGTTTCACGTTTGTTGCGTCGCCCTGAAATCAGACAACGTTTACGCGCTGCGCCTAACGCTGAAGCGCTCTATACTATTTTAACGGAAAATCAGGATAGTAAAGCGGCCTAAAATTCACGAATCTATCATATAGATTTCGTCCTTATCTCTGTATTTTCTGGCGTGGCCTGATTAGAAGGTCCCATGACTTTGAAAACTTCAAAACGTTTTTTCAATCGAGAGCTGTCTTGGTTGTTTTTTAACACGCGTGTGATGGAAGAGGCACAGAATCCCAAAGTGCCTTTATTGGAACGGGTGAGGTTTTTGTCTATTTCAGCCTCTAACCTTGATGAATTCTATATGGTGCGGGTAGCAGGTCTGCGCACGCAGGTCTTGGCGGGCATGACAACACCATCTGCGGATGGACTGACGCCAAGCGCGCAAGTCGCTAAAATTGAACGTCGTGCAGGAAAAATCGTCAAACGCCAAGGTGAGTGCTGGGAAAAATTAGTCACGGCGCTGGCCAAGGAAAAAATCCATATTCGCAAAATGAATGATCTGGCAGATGATCAAAAAGATATCGTCAAAGATATTTATGAAAATGAAGTTCTTCCTATTTTATCACCTTTATCAGTTGATCCAGCCCATCCATTTCCGTTCTTACCGAATTTGGGGTTTGGTATGGCGCTCTCTATGGAAGTCGAAGGGCGTGATGACCCGATGTATGGTCTCATTATTATTCCTTCCCATGTTTCACGTTTTATTAATGTCCCAAGCACAGGCAAAGAACAGGTTTATGTGTTAATAGAAGATGTGCTCGCACATTATGTTTCTGCCCTATTTCCTGATTTTAAGATTCAATCGACAGGGCTTTTTCGTATCACGCGCGATAGTGATATTGCCGTCGATGAGGACGCGGAAGACCTCGTTCGGCATTTTGAGTTTTTGCTTCAGAAACGCCGTCGCGGACGCGTTATTCGATTGGAGACTGGCACCGGTATTGTAC
>CAYGSV010000093.1:0-9125 GCA_964352635.1 uncultured Algimonas sp. | reverse complement strand
CTAAGTCTTTGCAATCCGCTTTGCGTGGGCAGAGCTTTAATGGCGACAATCTATTGCAAGCCGCCATTGACCGTTATGCAGGATTAGACGCGCAGGACGTCTATCGTTCTGTGGCGCAAAAGACAGCGGCCAGAAACCAAATCAATAAAGGTGGGGCTGCTGCCATTTATCGCTCACCCTATAGCCCTGATAAATTGATTGGCGTCGTAACGAACACCCCTGGACAATCATTTAAAACAGCCGTTCAGACCCTTAAACAAGCTGACCATTGGAACGCTCTTGAAGGTTCTGTTGCGCGTTGGTCGCAAGACAGTGTTTTAATGACAGAGCTCTCTTCGGATATTCCAAGTTTTGTCAGAACAAAACCAGCAACATCGACAACGGTTATGCCGTCTTTTGTGGATTCAAATTTTGACTTACCAAGTTTTGAAGCCGTAAAGTTTAAATTCGCAGAATTTAATTGGCCGAGCTTCTCTGACTTACAAACCCCTGAAGTTGAGGTAAGTCGTTTGAAGTTTTGGGATGACGGCAATGCACCCGCAGAAACTAAAAGCGCAGAAGAAGACAGTTTCTTGGATGTTGCGCTACGAGGTTCTGAAAATGAACCCGTTCAGCAAAACACGAAAGTTGCCTCAGTTTCTGAATTAAACTTACGGGGTTTATCCTCTGTGAATTTACCGCCTCAAAATGGTATTTTGGCAAATGCGCAAGAAAAAATTGAAGGCCTGACAAATATGCGTTTCACCAAGCCGAGTGTGAAGGTGCCTGATTTTAAACTCCCTAAACTTGAACTTGAGACGTCAATAACATCTATACAACGTGAGCTGAAACCGCTTCGTCAAAGTTGGAAAGCCAAATTGCGGGGTCTTTCAATACCTGGAAAATCAACCGCCAAATGGGGATTAAACCAAATTAGTGCCGCGGCTTTATTTTTGATATTAATGTTTAGCTTAGCAGTATTGTTTTTAGGGTTTGCATCGCCTGAAAATAGAAGCGGCTCTCATCACTAAACCTGTGGCCGCTAAGTCGCTCGCTTGAGTGGCAAAGCAATTGTCACCTCTGTGCCTTCACTTGGAACGCTCTGTATATTGAAAATACCAATGTGAAGTTCCGTCAAGGACTTCACTAAGGATAAGCCAAGGCCACTCCCGCGTTCTTCTGAGGTCAGCCCACTTTGAGATTGCTCATAGGGAGAGCCAATACGCACGAGGTCATCGGCACTTATGCCTTCGCCCTGATCTGTGACCCGCATGTTCAAATACCCATCGTCTTCTCTCGCGGTGACGGTCACACGACTTCCTTTTTCAGAGAATTTCACAGCATTCGATAAGAGGTTTAATAAAATCTGGCGCATAGCTTTACGGTCAGCTTCAACAAGAAGCTCATCGTCGCTCTCAATCACAACATCAATTACAACTTCTGCGGCATCCGCTGCAGGGCGCATCATTTTCACACTACTGCGAATTACATCAGCAGCATCAAACATATCATATTGTAGTGAGTATTTTCCGGCTTCTACTTTGGAGAGATCAAGCACATCCCCAATCAAATCCAACATGTGTTGCCCGCTATCGTGAATGAGATCTGCATATTCGGCATATTTAGACGGCAAAGGTCCAAACAACCGCGACCGCATCATATCCGAAAATCCGATGATCGCATTGAGGGGTGTACGAAGTTCATGACTCACGCCCGCAAAGAAGAGCGTTTTATTATCAGTCCCTTGTGACATGACGGCGTGGTTGCGACGAAGGTCTTCTAGGCGTTCTTCCTCTTCTGTACGGTCGAGCGCATGGAAAACAACACCACCATCTTTGTGCGGAAAAAGATACCCATCAAAAACATTCGTGCGATCAGACTCACCATGTAATCCTAAGCGAATAGACTCTGATGTACCGCCATTTTGGGCGCGCTTCACCGCTTCATTAAGAACATTTTGTTCGACTGTGTCATAAGCAATTAAGGTATCAAGCGTCACGGGTTGCGCGGCCTCCCCTATACCAAAAGCTTTTTGCGCTTCATGGTTTGCTGAGAGCAGAGAGCCATCAGATGCGAAGCGCATAACGCTTCCGTTCAAAGTTTCATATGGATTGTCCTCAAGACCTTTTTTTAGGGGCCCTGAATAAGTCTCGCCGTTCGACTGACTTTGCGAGAGCGCAAATAATGTACTGATGACAAGTGCGATAAGGCCCATGATGCCCGCTTGTTTCGCCCATAGTCTTTGCACATCATTTAGCGGACTTTCAGGAGTCGCCCCTTGCAAGGAAGCATAATATAAAAGCGCCGTGAAAATGGCAGAGATAACCAGAGCCTCTACAATTTTTTCTTGCTTAAAGAGAGCCGCAATAACCGGTGCCGCAATGAACAAAATTGCCATGGGCAAGAAGCCCACAAAAAGACACGCCACTATGGCTAATGCCAACCACGATAAAAGAATTAAAATCTGCGCCCATTCACGCTGTATGATAGGCGTCAAAAGGATACCCATCAAAGCAGGGATAGCTCCAACAGTCGCAATCATGCCTATATCTACGGGCGATTGATCACGTAGCAGGCCTGCCACATAGGCAGCCGCCATAACGCCCAACCAAATCAGGCTAGGAATCAAAATAGCACGACGATGTATTTTATGCGTCAATTGCAATCCTTTAGGTGCGACTCTGTCGGTCATACCCTAACATTAAGCATAATATTTGATGCATTTGACCAGCGAATTCGCGCACTAGGCGTAAATTAACATATATTTCGGCCCAGTCGGTCCTATCTGTCACAGGAAATGCCCTTGTGATAAGCCCTCAAGAGACCTATCTGCTGCGCATAATGGAAAAATTACCTGAAAATATTGAAGAGATGATCTCGGATTTTGAATTCCTTGATAATTGGGAAGATCGTTATGTTCATGTCATTGATATGGGTAAATCACTCCCACCGCTTGAACCTGCTCTAAAAACAGACGCCACAAAGGTAAAAGGTTGCGTCAGTCAAGTATGGCTCGTCAGTGACCGTGAGGGAGAGACAAATCCGATATTGAAATTCCAAGGCGATAGTGACGCCCATATAGTCAAAGGACTTGTCGCAGTCGTTCTCGAAATTTTTTCTGGACGAAAGGCCTCTGAAATATTGGCATTGGATGCAAAAGCGATTTTAGGCAAACTCGGCCTGGCCGAACATCTTTCGCCTCAACGCTCTAATGGCCTTCAAGCCATGATTAGCCGAATCAAAGCTGAAGCTGAGAGTTTGGTTTAGAGTTTAGTCAAAGACAGACGCGATATGCTCGCCTGTTTCCCCATGGATAGATTTTAACTCTGCGTAGCTTGCCGTAATTGCGGATGCGTAGAGGCCGTAACAAAAGAACCCACCGATTGAACTGATAATTGTATAAAATATTAAACGCCAAGACAGTTGAGTCATATTTGTCACCGACTCAGGATTTAAAACATTATAATTAAAAAGCGGTACCATCATTGACGTTGTGAGTGTGAAAATAGCAATCGAGATAATTGAAATAATCAATAAAATCAAAAATACCCATCGTTTATAACGTCTCGTTAAGGCCCAAGCGCGGCCAAAGCTCCCGAAATATGAGGTCTCTTTTTCATACACAAACACAGGTCCAAGAAGCGCCCACCCCGGCCACACAAAAGCAAACCCAATGAATAAAGCATAAAACCCAATTACACAGACGAGCCCATATAAAAACGCTAAGAACACCATCGGCACGCAGAGCTTCAAAGCCTTTATAAGAATTTCTGAAGCCTCATTTGGAATATCAAAAATCTGATTATACGTTGTTTGAAGAATGACTAATTGAAACCAAATGAAAGACAGAAACAGAACGATATTCGTCAGAATACCAACAGACCAAAAAGCCCCACCGAAAGAGCCCGTCTCAACTATGTCCGGACTTATAGCAGAAGACATAATGCTCGTTGTTATGGCTGTTGAAACAACATTCATAATGATCACAATCACGAGTGCGATTGTAAGAACAGAGGGACTTGCAAATAATCCTTTAAACGCATTGGCTAAAACGCGACCAACATCGAACTGCGGTTTTGGGCTTTGCCAATCATATTTTGGCGGGACAGCCCCGAAATCATCTACCATATATAACTTTCAGATAGTCTACTCTTTTAACTCAACATCCCAATAAAGATAGTCTAGCCATGTTTCGTGTAAATGATTAGGCGGGAAACGGCGGCCTTGCGCTTGGAGCTGATGCATAGACGGTTGGAAAGGTTTTATAGCGGGGTGCATGCCTGCATGTTTGGGCAAGCGCCCCCCTTTTTTGAGATTACATTTAGAGCACGCCGCAACAATATTCTGCCACGTTGTTTTACCGCCTAAGCGACGTGGAATGACATGATCAAATGTGAGGTCTTCTTCACTATGGCAATAGACACATTCAAACCCATCACGAAGAAACAAATTAAACCGCGTGAAAGCGGGGGACCGATTTTGGGGAACATAATCCTTAAGCGCGACAACGCTTGGCATTTGCATTTCAAAACTGGCGGACCGTACGCATTGTTCATAATGATTGACCACATTCACGCGTTCAAGAAAAACCGCTTTAATTGCGTCTTGCCAAGACCATAAAGACAGCGGGAAATAAGAGAGCGGTTGGTAATCCGCGTTTAAAATCAGACAAGGGTAGTTTCCCTGTGCCACAGGTTTGGCGTCTGAAAAGTCAATACCGTCCAAACTCATGGTTGCCTCTCTTTTGTATTAAAAGGAAAAGAACACATGGGGACTGCGTTGCCATTGACAGTATTTTTGAGAATGTCGCTTAAGCTGTAACTGAAATCTGTCTCCCTAAATCACTTGTTCCGATTCTTCTCTAGCTAACCAGAAAGACAGAGATGTGACAAGCAGAACACAAAAAAGCGTCAATTTGTCTGTTTTCGCTCTTATTCAGCTTAGATTCAGACGGGCTGGCCCATTTATTTACATCATATTTATCGGCGCATTGAAAAATAGGGTTAGGAACACCTATGCGATTCGTTTTTTCAATCTGCGCTTTAGTCACGCTTTTTTTAGCCGTTTTGATGTGCGCCCCACTGTGTCTTGCACAAGACATTAACCTGGGAGAGCCTACTGCACGTAATTTCACGCCTCGCCTTCAAAAAGGCAAACAAGTTAACCGTCTTAAGACAGCGGACGGCTTGTCATTTGAAATTGTTCAAAACGGGCTAGGAACAATTTCTGCACTGGCCTCTAATGGGACAGGTTTAATATACTCCGCTGATCCTGATACAGGGCGTATATGGATTTTATCAGATAGGAGTGATGACGGTCGCATTGATATAAAACGCGCCCTACCCCATCGTTTCGATAGGCCGACAGGACTGGCCGCAATTGATAAGACTTTATATGTTGCGGACCGCGCGGCTATTTGGATCATAAAAGGTGAAAACCCACCTCAAAAATTGGCGGGGCTTAAAAATGCGCAATCGACTGAAGCGTTTCACCCTTTATCCTTGTCACCAGAGGGAACACGTCTCTATCTCGGCCTGACGACGAAAGACAATATCGCTAAGATATTTTTAATTGATCAAACGTCTGGTGAAGCCTCCTTGTTAGACAGCCAACCTGCAACACCACAATTGCGGCACCTTTCTGTCCTAGATGAGGGAATGCCATGGATATTAACCGAGCGCGGCACTGGGGCCAACTTGTCTCAAATGACAGAAATGGAAAACGATTACCGTCTGTTGGGTATGGCTTTGCCGCAATCACAAGAGACGTGGCCATCCGAATATTCACGCGATGTTATTATTGCTCAACAGTCCTCAACAGGATTTTCCGTTCTTGGCCTCCCCGCATCCCTTGGTCGTGTGGAGACGAAGGGTCGTGTCCTATTCTCTGGGTTTTTATCCGATACTGGCCGCACAGCATGGGGCAGTCCGGGCGCTTTGCTTTTCGAAAAACACGGATTGTTAGTCGCGGATAGTTTCAATGGGGATATATACCGCTTGAAAGCAACCGGAATAGACGCGGCTATTCCAGTTCAAACTAGCCCTTCAACAGATAAGGAAGACATATCAAGCCCCGCTTCTGACTCTATCCCCTCAATGGTTGTCTCTACGATAACGGGAAGTCAAATTGACAAAGTTAGTGGAATTGACTCCGCCTCATCTCTCGACACAGGATCAACAATTATTCGAGACTACAAGCCTTTGGAAATTGAAAAGAGCGACGATGAGGGTTCTCTTGAAAATAATAGCCCTAATTAATATGAGGTTCCAGACCGAGCTGCTGCGCTAGTTTCTTTAATCGGAAAAACACTTGCTCCGAAATCAAAGCTCGCTCTTTTGGGTCTACATCAAGAACCAATAGATTCTCTTGTTTTGAGACTGTAAATGCGTCCAATAATTCGGATGACCTACCTGTCGCGACGATACCAAGACGAATTGTTGCCCCAACCATTCGCGCTACTTTTCTTTGTTCAGGAGTCAAAAGGGCTTCCATAATATCGGGTGTAGGGACTGTTCGAGACGATGAATACGACCGGAACAAGCAAAGCGCCAAAAACGCGCGTTCTTCATGTGTCAACCCTGCCACAGGAGCATAAAGCACGGCTGCGAAAATAGCCTCAGGCCTGTAGTCTGGGTGCAGGTCTTTACCGATACCCGCCATTAAACAAGCCGCTTTAATAATACGTTTGTCATTATTTAAACTAAATACTGTTGGAAGAAGTGGTTTTATCGGATCCATAAATCGTATAAGCGGACGACCAAAGTTTTCAGTTTGCAACGACCCCTTGGCGAAGGCCCGACATCCATCGAAAAGCGGATCTCTATCTCTTTGCGCTTCAGGAATAGCATTTTGGACTAAGCCTTCACGTAAACCTGATTGAGATATCACGACAGATTTTGGCTTCACTATATCTATCAATATATCCAGTAAAATACCACTATAGGGAAGCGTCTCTGCACGACGGCGCCTCATCCCCGGCCATCGTAAAACGGTTTCTCGACCGTCCCCATATGCCCAACGCGAATGCACTGTCGCAACTTCTGGGGGCATTGTATAACCCTGCAATGTCCGCAATGGATAATTGTTATAACTCTGATGTATAGCCGCGAGATTACGCCATGCACCGCCAATTAAATATAGGGTTTCATCACGACCTTTATTAATTAGAGCCTTGTGTTTGGAAAGATAATTGCGAATTTTCGTCTGGGCTTTTTGAATTTTCTCGTCTGTAAGATTTGAGAGGTTATCCCCTATGAGGTCAAAAGGCCCAAGGGGGAGTGACTTTCGTGTCCCAATATTTGACGTCGACTCATATCTATTAATCTCTACTAACTCGAGACTCGCCCCTCCTAAATCTGCCGCTAAACCTTGAGCGCGTGGATGCATCGACATTAGCCCCATTGCGCTCAAGCGAGCTTCTTCATCACCACTAATGGGCGTTATGGTTATACCTGTCTCAAGACGAATTTGTTCCAAAAACTCAGCCGCGTCTTTGGCCACACGTAAGGCTGCCGTGGCCCCAAAAATCAGCGGCGGCAAGCCACGTGCTTTGGCAATGCGGTCAAACCGATGCAAGGCTTGGAGCGTGAGCTCTTTCCCCTCTTCAGACAAACGCCCCGTTTTTTTTAAGGCGCGCCCAAGACCCGCTAAGACCTTCTCATTATATACGGGCGTGAAATGTGCACCAAAAATATCATAAATCACAAGGCGAACAGAATTGGAGCCGATATCAACGACCCCAACTTCACGACCCATAGACGATTTTGCTTTTTTCAAGATTCAGACTGCTGACTGGCGGCTTTTAAGCTTTCTACGCGTAAGCGCTCAGAAAACAAGTCTTCTAATGGGAGTGGCGCGTCGGTATCAAGTGCTTGGCCTCGTCCTGATAAAGAGGGGTTTTGCATAAAATAACCATGCGCCGAGAACGGTTCAATATCACCTTCAGGTTTGATGCGCTTATATTTGCCTTTGGCGCTCAGGCTCCAACTATTGGCGGTATCGACCAGGTTAGCAACCATGATTTGATCTAAAACCTGACCATGGACCGTTGGATCCTCAATTGGAATAAGCGTTTCAACGCGACGGTCCAAATTGCGCGGCATCCAATCTGCACTTGAGAAAAACACTTTCGCATCATCATGGGGCATCATCGCCCCATTCCCAAAACAGACAATTCGCGAGTGTTCTAAGAAACGGCCGACAATAGACTTAACGCGAATATTGTCAGACAGCCCTTCTACGCCTGGGCGAAGGCAACATATTCCCCTGACAACCAAGTCGATTTGCACACCCGCTTGAGACGCTTCATAAAGCCTATCAATCATATCAGAATCGACCAGAGCATTCATTTTCGCCCATATACAGGCGGGTTTTCCTGATTTGGCGAGGGCAATCTCGTCATCAATATTTTTGTAAATGGCGTCACGCAATCCCATGGGTGCAATGACCAGCTTATTGAGGGCACGCGGGCGAGAATAACTCGTCACATAATTAAATAACTTACCAACATCTTCGGCCATATCTTTATCGGCTGTGAACAAAGCTAAATCCGTATAAATTTTAGCGTTTTGCGCGTGGTAGTTCCCTGTCCCTAAATGGGCATAACCTTTCAGACCAGCTCCTTCGCGACGAAGAACAAGCGAAACTTTTGCATGGGTTTTATAGCCGACAAAACCGTAGACAACATGGACGCCAGCGCGCTCCAAATCTCTTGCCCATCGTAAGTTAGTCGCCTCATCAAAACGTGCGGCAAGTTCAACCAATGCCGTAACCGTTTTTCCATTTTCGGCGGCTTCTATTAACGCGGCAACAATCGGACTGTCATCTGAGGTACGGTAAAGCGTTTGTTTAATCGCGACAACATCTGGGTCTGCGGCCGCCTGTTTCAAGAATTGAATGACGACATCAAATTCTTCATAAGGATGATGAACAACGATATCTTTGGCCGCAATAGCCGCAAAACAATCGCCGCCGAATTCTCGGATGCGTTCTGGGAACCGTGCCGTAAATGATGGGAATAATAAGTTTGGATTTTGTTTCGTTATAATCTCAGAGATATCGGACAAACCCAGCATGGTATTCTCATCTTGAATATCTTCATCCCAACATTCAAAACTATCAATCAGAAACTCACGAAGGTCGGGTAC
>CAYGSV010000092.1:0-9181 GCA_964352635.1 uncultured Algimonas sp. | reverse complement strand
ATGCGTACCCTTTACCATTTTGCCCTGCACCCCGCGAGCCGTCAGGCCCGTATTGCGCTGGGCGAAAAGAAATTGAAAGTCACGGAAAGCCCCGTCAATCCGTGGCAACTTGACCAAGGCGATTGGAAAAAATTCGAAGAGGTCACGCCCGAAGGTGTACCGCCGACGCTCGTCGATATTGTGCCCGGCGGTAATGTGATTATCACAGGCGCCCGCGCCATTTGCGAATATGCCAATGATGGGTCAACGCGTCATCCTCTTTTGGCCGAAGACATCACCGAACGCGCCGAAGCCCGCCGTATTGCAGATTGGTTTGATCATAAATTTGCTCAAGAAGTGGATGCTTTTATCCTTCATGAAAAAGTGGAGAAATCAGTCTCTGGCCTCGGCCCTGCGAACCCTGCCGTCTTACGTGAAGGGCGCGAAGCCCTCACCCATCATTTAGGCTATTGTTGTTGGTTGCTCGATCAACGCGATTGGCTCGCAGGCCGTTATTTCAGCCTCGCCGATGTCGCCGCCGCCGCGCATATATCTTGCCTCGACTTCCTCGGCGAAGTGAATTGGCGCGATTGGCCGACCCTCAAAGACTGGTATCAAAAAGTAAAATCCCGCCCGTCTATGCGTCCGCTATTAAATGACCGTGTGCCAGGCTTCCGCGCCCCGCGCTATTACACGGATTTGGATTTTTAAATCGTGGTCGGGCTTTCCAAACCCGTTCTTAAGCGCATTGATAGCCTCGGCTTCACACCGCCTCATATAGCTAATTTGGATATTTTTGGTGATGAAGCGGGTGAGCGCCTCTCAGAATTTATCGAGGCGGAACGCCACGGCTCTATGGCATGGATGATAGAAACCGCCTTTCGTCGGTCTCACCCGCAAAACCTCTGGCCCGAAGCGAAATCCGCCATTGTTTTAGGCATGAATTACGGGCCTGAAAGTGATCCGCTTTTAACGCTTGAGGAAAGAGATCGTGCCACCATTTCGGTCTATGCGCGGGGGCGCGATTATCACGATGTGATGAAAGGGCGGTTGAAAGAAATCGCTGGGTTAATCGCGCGAGACACAGGCGAAGATGTTAAAATATTCGTCGACACGGCTCCCCTCATGGAAAAACCCATCGCCGAAGCCGCAGGGCTTGGATGGCAAGGCAAGCACACAAACTTGGTGAGCCAAGATTATGGGTCATGGTTATTTATTGGCACGATCTTAAGCGCGGCTTCGCTTGAGCCTACGCCGACTGAAACAGATCATTGTGGGTCTTGTCGGGCGTGTTTGGATATATGCCCCACAGACGCTTTCCCCGCGCCCTATCAAATTGATGCGCGCAAGTGCATTTCGTATCTGACCATCGAACATGCCGGCCCCGTGGACGAAGACTTGCGCGCCAAGATGGGTAATCGCATTTATGGATGCGATGATTGTTTGGCCGTGTGTCCATGGAATAAATTCGCGGTTAAAGGCCAAGAAGCAAAACTGGCGGCGCGAGACGACCTCAACGCCCCTGCCCTCGCGGAGCTCGTGCAATTGGGTGATCAAGGGTTTCGCAAAAAATTCTCAGGCTCGCCCATTAAACGCATTGGCTGGAAGCGGTTCTTGCGCAACGTCCTCTACGCCATTGGGAATAGTGAGGACGTTAGCCTGAAAACGCTTGCTGAGGTTTATAAAGAGGATAGCGACCCCGTGGTGAAAGACGCCGCAAATTGGGCTCTCAAACAACTCTCGGGCTAAAATAGACTTACGTTTTCTTTACAACTATTCCGATAAAGTCGTTTTAATTACTCTTACAAAACGGGCGTGTCATGGAGATAGATAAGGCGAAAGACAACAAGGCCTTGCGTCTCGCCGATAGACGCAGCTCTTCTTGGCTCACTCTCATATTGCTCCTCATCAGTTTTGGAGTCTTCGGTTATGTCTTATTCAATCCGCTCAACGCTGTCTTAGATATTGCAGCCATTATTGCGTGGTTGGGTGTTTGTGTAGCGTTGTTACGGATTTGGGCGTCCACACTGCCCAAACCAAAAACACGTCCCATAAGCCTTAGTGACGACCTGCCTCTATACACGGTTCTCGTGCCATTGTTTCGCGAAGCCAATATGGTCCAAGGCTTAATTAAAACGCTGTCCCAATTAAATTACCCCAAAGATAAATTAGAAATTTTCTTTCTCTGTGAAGAAGTTGATCCTGAAACAGTAACCGCTGTGGAACAACATTTACGACCTCCATTTAAGTTACTCGTCACGCCCAAAGGCCTCCCACAAACAAAACCACGGGCCCTTAATTACGCCCTGAAATTTGCAAAGGGGGAGTTTGTAACGATTTATGACGCAGAAGATCAGCCGCATCCTAACCAGCTATTATCTGCTTTGCAGGCGTTTGAAGACAATCCGTATTGGACGACCTTACAAGCCCCGCTCGATTATTATAATTCGGATGATAATCTACTGACCCGGCAATTTACATTGGAATACGCGGCCCTCTTCCATGTCTGGTTACCTTTCATGGCGAAGCTCGGCATTCCCTTTCCGCTCGGTGGCACGTCTAACCACATGCGCCGCTCCGCTCTGGACGCTTGCGAAGGATGGGATGCTCATAATGTGACAGAAGATGCAGACCTGAGTTTTCGGCTGGCCGCACTCAGCGACAAGATTGGGTATATCACACCGCCTACCGATGAAGAGGCGGTCTCGGACCTGAAAATGTGGCATAATCAACGGACGCGTTGGATGAAGGGCTATATCCAAACCTGGCTCGTGCATATGCACCGCCCGATTAAACCTCTCACTTTATATGGTGTGTTACGCTTTCTCTCTTTGCAATTCACACTGGCCTATAGTGTTTTAAGTGCGCTTATCTTCACCCCTGTCTTGATTGGGGGGCTTATTTATAGCGTTGGCTATTTTGCATTTGACTGGCGCATGCCGTTCTCTGCGCCTTACTTCTTTGCTTTGGGTCTAAGCCTGTCCGTGGGCATACTCATCGGCATGGTCGGCGTTTACCGGGCAGGCAAACCTCACCTTATTAAATGGGCGCTGCTTATGCCCTTTTATTGGGTGTTATTATTCTGGCCAACCTTAAGAGCTGTCATCGAATTACATACACGACGTTTTCACTGGCATAAAACAGATCATGGTGTTAGCCCGTCGCGCGCCTCACAAGCTGAGAGTTTTGTGGAGCCCACGCAACAACACCTTCCCGCGGAGTAAGGGATATGACCCCGAACCAAGACCTCACACTTACCATTATAGCTCTCGTCATTTTCGCTGCGCTCGCTATCTTGGGTTTCCGCAATCACTTCGCCGAAAAACCAACAATCAAGCCGCATCGACTTCCTTGGATGATTATCTCGTTAGGCAGTATAGCGACGGGGTTCATGGTGCTCGTGCATCTCGCTAATCTAATGGGGTTTGAAACTGGGCGCATGTAAGCAAGAGCCGTTCGCGCAGATGAGTGTGAACATCGCGATGTCAATCACGGCTTTGTTGAAGCGATAGACCAACGCCGCGCAGCTTAACCTAATAAGGGGTAGCTCGCCTCAACACGATAGGTATTGGGCCCGTTGGGTTTACGCCAACTAGAGAATAAGAAGAATTCATCCACTAAAAATGGCCCCGCTTCAAAACCGGCGAGGCGTTGTTCGAATTTTATAATCCTGTCCAACGGGGCCCCTTGCTTAAGATAAGCCAAGGTGACGTGTGGCATATATTTACGTTTTTCCATTATGATTTTCGCGCGCCGCGCCGCAACTTTGCAGTGCTCATTTATACGCGTCAAAGAGGGATGCGGCGTGACACCGGCCCAAATCGCATGGGGTTCCATTGTTCCAAAATGTCCTGCCCCTTTGATAGATAGATCAAACGCACTGAGACGGAGTTTCGCAAGTTCTGTATCCAACATCTCGGCGCGGTCGTCATCGACTTCACCGAAATAGCCCACTGTAATATGAAGCTTCTCTTCGGCTTGCCATCTTGCGCCTGACACACCCTTTTGAATACGCGTTAGGGCGGCGACGGTACGGGGTTGCATTTTTATAGCCGCGAATAAAATCATATATTTTAGGGGACTTTCGATTGAAAAGAACATCAAGCTCTATGTGTGAAAATAACATTTCACCAAGAGTCACATATTTTCACCTTATCTCTCGCAATATCTTGGTATTTTCTCAAAAATGTCTTATATAGGGGGTAACGTGTAACGCAACGGCCTCTTAAATGATGGTCGATGTTACGCATTTATTGTTGATTTAGGAGCGTTTGATGAACGATTTCAACACCTCTGTCGGCTCTGGTGTAGATACAGATGTCGGCCTTAAAAACTTTATGCTCGGCACATACCGTTACATGGCAATGGCTATGTTGGTCACGGCAGGTGTCGCCTATATGGTTGGGCAAGCCATTATTGGTAACCCACAACTTTTGGGGCTTATTTATAACCCTGTTGTCGCGATTGCGGCATTCTTGATTATTGTTTTCGGCTTTGGGGCTGTTGGACGTAAATTACCGTCCATGAGCCTGGGCGGTGTGCAAGCCTTCTTATTTGGCTTTGCAGCTTTCATGGGTGTCCTCATGTCAGCTTACGCGTCAATCTACGATCCGATGATCGTCGCCAAAATCTTCTTCATGACGGTTGCGATGTTCGGTTCGCTTAGCTTGTTTGGTTATACAACGAAGTTTAACTTAAACGCCGTTATCAAATATGCCGCGGCGGCCTTCTTGGGATATATCCTTATCGGCATGGTCGGTATGTTTGTTCCAGCCTTGAGCGTTACAGCAGGCGGAACATTCGGCATGATTATCAATATCATCGCGCTTGTAGCGATTGCTGTCATTACAGCCTGGGAAACACAAATGCTTAAGCGTGTGTATTATGGCTCAAGCGGCAACCCTGCGATGATGAATAAATTGAGTGCATTTGGTGCGGCTTCGCTCTTGCTAGCCTTTATCAATATGTTCCAAATTTTGATGAGTTTGTTCGGTAGAGAATAATCTTCAAAATATAATGATTGAATGAGCCCACCTTTTGGTGGGCTTTTTTTTGTGCCTGAAAGTCAAAAGGTGCAAATCTCCGAAACACAGGCTCTCGTTGCTTGTCACTATGTCAGTTTTGTGACAGCTTTCAGTCAGATTGACGCAGCCTAAGACTGTGCAATCATTTTTGCAAATAGCGACAATAGGGGAGAGAAACTATGTCACTTGCTAAAATTATCTGGGCCGTCAGCGCCCTCGCCGCTCTTGTTTTGGCCTTCGTTAATACGGGTCAAGACGGGATGATATTGGCCATACTTGGATTAGCCTCAGGCTTCTTCCTTGATCATGACCATCGACGAGGCGTTATTATCGCGGCTGTATTCTTAATGATGGGCGGGGCTGGTGCTCTGAACAGCATTATGGTTGTTGGAGAGCATCTTGGTGCTATTCTCGGAAGCTTAGGCGCTGTCTTTAGTGCAGCCTCTGTTATGGCAATCGTGAAAACTTTGCTTGAGCGTTTACTCAAGTCTAACTCAGCATCAGCCACATAAAGAAAAACTCATACGCTAAGACATTAAACACGAAAATAGGCGGGTATATTATGACTGTTAAAAACTACGGAAGCGTTGTTTATCAAAGACTCGTAAGACGGCCTCAAGGTCATGCCCTCGCTTGAGAATCAGTCCTCCTGGCGCAAGCACAGCAAATTGCCCTTGCTTTTGACGCAAAGCGGGCACTTTCTCAATGCGATACAAAGCATGTTCTGACGCTTTACGGTAGACTGAAAACACGGCCTTATCTCGCAAAAAATCCATCGCGTAATCCTTCCAATCCCCCTTTGACACCATCTGCCCATAGACATTTAGAATGAGCCCAAGCTCACGCCGATCGAACGCAATCTGGCTCGGCGGCTTTGAGGTATTGGTGGAAAGAGGAACGATGTTCGACATTTTTAGATGATAGAGGCTGAACGTATGAAGAGCAAGCCAACAGGGTTAATTGAGTTTAAGAACCCTGTCCTAAGCGTAATAACTTGCCTTATTCTTGCCTTATTTCTGTCTCTATCCGAACAGATTGCAAAGGCAATAAATAATTGTTGGTCGGCGGTATTCGGAAAGACACGGTTTTCTTACAGCCCCCCAGCCCCCGGGTTTTATCAAATCCTGTTGGCCAACACTTAACGTTCCCGCGTTTAAGTTCACTTTGCTGAAGTCTTCTCGAAGATGACTTTAGCTCAAAATGGACAACCTGCCGCTTGTGTTATTGGGGCAGACTGGAAAACGGATTTTCGCGTCTCAGCCCCGCGAAAGTCCGTTTTTTCTTATTTCAAAACAGCCGCTGTGACGATTTTCGATGTATTAGGCGCGTGGAATAAAACCGCATAAGTCTCATCCTTTACGGCCTCGATTTTGATAACAAGCTCTTGGCCTGTCCAATCAAGACGGCGAACATCCGTGACGACATTTTCAATTTTTAGAGTACGGCCACCATTTTCGCCACGTTTGACCTTTACTTCTTGTAGGCCAGGTTTGTAGCGAACAACCGATACATCGTGCGGCGTGGTAACATCAGACTGAATTGTTAAAACACCGTTTTCAAAACTGAGCTCTGCATCAGGCCGCGTCTTAGTCAGTGGCATAGAGATAATATCAGACTTTGAATAACGCGGGCTGTGGGCCGAACCGTTTAGGATAATTTGCGGCGTATAAATCGTTGCGCCAAGAGACTTGCCATACTCTCGCTGACGTTCCGTAAATTTCGGATCGCCAAAGGTATCCTGCCACCCGAGGTAATCCCAATAAGTCACACCATAAGACAGCACCAAAGCGTTCTCTTCGCTTTGTGCTAATTTGGACACAAATTTATTCGCAGGCGGGCAGGATGAACAGCCTTGAGACGTAAAGAGCTCAACGACATAATCGGGTTGAACTGATTGCACATCTTGAGCATCCGCACTCCCGCCTATTAAAGAGAGTGCCGATAGGGTCGTAACAAAGCTGATCAAATGTAATTTCATAGGCGCTTTATAAACACATAAGCTGAACAGGCGATTGACGAGTGCATCACAGCTACGTGACTGTTTAAATTAAAACCAAGCTTATCACATCGAGGGCATAGCATTTTTGGCCTTTTTCTCTTCAGGGTCCAAATCGGGCTGGCCATCGGCAGAGAGTAAGACGGCAATCCATCGCGTTGTCGGGAATTGCGCCAAAACAATCATAATAATAACTGTTAAAGGTGCCGAAAGGAACGCCCCCACGCCGCCCCACAATGCGCCCCAAAGCGTCAAAGACAAAACAACGACTAGAGCGGAAAGGTTCATACTATCGCCCATCATCTTGGGCTGAATAGTATTGCCAATAATAAACTGCGCGCCAAAGAGTACACCTGCCAAAACGCCAACGCGGCCCATACTATCAAACTGCACAAGCGCAAACATAACAGGCAGAGCCACAGCCGCCAAACCACCCACAATCGGAATATAATTCAAAATAAAGATAACCAAGGCCCAGAATAGCGCATTATCGAGCCCTAACGCCGACATACCGATATAAGACACAACCGTTTGCATCAGGCTGATGATTGTTTGAACACCGAGATATTTTTCGATTGAGTGGCGAATACGCTCACCCACTTTCGACGCTTGAGCGCGACGGTTAAGATCAGGGAACAAATCATCCATTTTCTTTGGAAAGCTTGACTGCGCGGCGAATAAGAACGCCACATAAATCGCAATTAGCATAAGGTTTGACAGGACGCCTTGTATTGAGGACGCGAAACCAGACAGACCCGCTTGTATCTTTTCTGATAAGCCAAAGCGTTCATTCAAAGACCCAAAGCTTATATTCTCTTGTCCCGTTAGATTACCCACCCAAGCAAAGATTTCATTTAAACGCCCCTGATACTCGGGCGCCTGTTTCGCCACGTCAGAGGCCGTATCCGCAATAATAAACCCTATCCCAACAAAGGCCGCGACGACGGTTAAAACGGCAATGATAAGGGCCAACCAATAGGGGAACTTCGGCGACAACCTATCCATCCAACGGGCAAAGGCATCAATTATCAACCAAATAAAGACAGCTAATGCAAAGGGCGTGACCAAATCGCGGATGACGTAAAGCCCAGCAATGCCCAAAACAAAGGCAATAAAGAGAAGGCTCGCATTCAAAGTGCGGTCAGAATTATGGCTGTCACTATTCGGCATATATTTTGGCTTCCTTTGAAACTCATATTGCATTCCTTGGCTCTATTTCATAACAAAATCTATTCCAAGTGAAGGCCCAATATAATGAGCGACCATATTTTTGTCGGAACCGACTCCGAAGGGGTGAAACAAAACCTCTTACTTAAGCTCGCCAACCGCCACGGCCTTATCGCGGGAGCAACGGGTACTGGTAAGACGGTGACCTTGCAGATTTTGACAGAAGGCTTTTCCAAAGCCGGCGTGCCTGTATTTGCCGCAGATGTAAAAGGCGACCTCTCTGGTATTTCTCAATCGGGTTCTGAAAAGCATAAACTCCATGACAAGCTCATGGCGCGGGCAGAGAAAATTGGCTTGATCGGTAATGACTATGAAGCCCTCTTGAGCGAAGGCTATGTCTATTCGGCCATGCCCACAATATTCTGGGATCTATATCGCAAACAAGGCCACCCTGTTCGCACAACCATCTCAGAAATGGGTCCAACACTCTTATCGCGCTTGATGAATTTAAACGAAACACAAGAAGGCATACTGACCATCGCCTTTGAATTTGCCGATGACGAAAGCATGTTGCTTCTCGATTTGAAAGATTTGCGCGCTTTGCTCAATCACCTCTCAGATAATCGAGAGAAAATCAGCCGAGAATACGGCAATGTTACCCCGCAATCTGTGGCGGCGATTATGCGCGCCCTGCTTCGACTAGAGCGCGCAGGGGCAGAAGAATTTTTCGGAGAACCGGCGCTTAAGCTCGAAGACCTGATGCAAGTCGATGAAAACGGTCAGGGCATGGTCTCTATCTTGGCCGCAGATGAGCTTATAAATTCGCCTGCCCTCTACTCGACATTTCTGCTTTGGTTGCTCTCAGAGCTTTTTGAAGAACTCCCAGAAGTCGGCAATCCCGATAAGCCCAAAATGGTGTTCTTCTTTGATGAAGCCCATCTCTTATTCGACGAAGCGCCCAAAGCCCTCATTGATAAAATTGAACAAGTCGCTCGCCTCATTCGGTCCAAAGGGG
>CAYGSV010000091.1:0-9213 GCA_964352635.1 uncultured Algimonas sp. | reverse complement strand
ACACTGGTGAGACCAAAACGGCTGAAACGATTTTGATTGCCGCTGGTGGCCGTCCTTGGGCGCCGGAAATTCCGGGTATTGAACATGCGATTGTCTCTGATGATGCCTTTACACTCGATACTCTGCCAGAGCGTGTGGTTGTCATTGGTGGCAGTTATATCGCTTGTGAATTTGCGGGTATCTATGCAGGATTAGGGTGCAAGACCACGCAGGTTTACCGTGGGGGTCGCTTGCTAAACGGCTTTGACCCTGACGTGCGGAATGAGGTCAATCTGATACAAGAGCAAAATGGTATCGCCTGCAAGTTTAATGCGTCACCCACAGAGATTAAAAAGACCAAAGGCGGTTACATTGTAAGTTTCGATGATGGGTCGAAAATCGGTACGGACTTAGTCTTTATGGCGACTGGTCGTAAACCTCATACGAAAGGCTTAGGCCTTGAAAATGCAGGGGTTGAGATTGATGATGCTGGCGCGGTGAAAGTTGATGCTTACTCTCGGACAACTCAGAAAAATATCTATGCCGTGGGTGACGTCACGAACCGTGTGAACCTAACGCCGGTTGCCATTCGTGAAGGCGCAGCCTTTGTCGAGACAGCGTTTAAAGGCAATCCACAAGCCTATGATCATAGCCAAATTGCGAGTGCTGTATTTACACGCCCTCCTGTCGGAGTTGTTGGCCTTACCGAAGGCGAGGCACGGAAAGAGTTTGGAGACGATATAACGGTATATTCGACTAAATTCCGTCCCATGAAAAATGTTCTCGCGGATAAGCCGCAGAAAGTTTTCATGAAGCTTGTCACCAGAGGCAATGATGAAGTCGTAATCGGTATTCATATCGTTGGTGATGACAGCCCGGAAATGATTCAACCGCTGGGCATCTGTGTGAAGGCGGGGCTGACAAAGGCTGATTTCGATAATACCTGCGCTGTTCACCCTACGATTTCAGAGGAAATTGTGACTTTAAAGCCGCGTGAAGAAAACAAAACGACGGTTGTGTCCTAAAACCTTCTGATATTTGCAGTTAATGATGGGTTAATCCCGTCTTTATTATAATACTGACTTTAAATCCTGCATAGGCCTGACCAAACTGCGCGAAGCAATGGATGATTCGTTTGAAACCGTCCTATTAAGGCCATAAACGGGGGAGAGGAACGATCATGACTGCCAATAATGACCAATTTTCACCTGATATGGTGGCCGAAGAGGAAACGCTGACTCCCTTTGATGTGCGCGATAGTTCGGGCCGCCAAGGTCTAGTGAAGCTTCTTATCGGTACAGCCATTTTATTGGCTATCGCTTTCGTTCTCTTAAAATTTTACCAGCCAGGTGTGCGTGATCGTGATACGCCGCCACGTATTACGGCTGAGAACACACCATTTAAGGTAGAGCCCGAAGACCCGGGTGGCATGCAAGTCCCTAATCAAGACAGAGGCGTGTTCGACGTTATGGATGGCAATGCGCCAGAAGACGTCGTTACGGATGTTAGGACGGCTGAAGTTCCGATCACCCTTCCAAAGCCAAAAACGGACGGAGCCAATATTCAAGTCGACCCTCCGGCAACGGGCTCAACAAGCATTCCTGTTAAGCCTGAAGAGCGTGAAACGATCGCACCGCGTCCTCAAGTCGAGCGCACACCACCGCTTACGACGGTCAAAACGCCCGCGCCGAATCGTTCTACAGCCCCAAGAACAGGCAGCAGTGATTTTGTCGTACAAGTCGCGTCAGTAAGATCACAGGCCGATGCTCAAGCGACATGGAACCGCTTAGAGACCCGTTTTCCAAACCTCTTATCTGAAGGCGTTTATGCGGACATCAAACGCGTCGATCTAGAAGACAAAGGCATTTATTACCGCACACGCGTGGCCGGTCTCGCGGATAGAGCGGCGGCCAATGCCCTTTGTGCGTCGTTTAAAGATGCCAACCAAGCTTGCTTCGTGACCCGCAGATAGAATGAGCGCGCTGGCCGTTATTCTTGGTCTTTCAGGCCCTGTTTTAACGGAAAGCGAGCGTGCCTTTTTCAGGGACGCAAATCCTTGGGCGTTTATTCTGTTCAAGCGTAATGTTGAGACTCCGAACCAAGTTAAAAAACTCTGCCAAGACTTACGAAACTGTGTTGGGCGCAATTGTTTGATATTCGTCGACCAAGAAGGCGGGCGTGTTCAACGTCTTCGTTCTCCACAATGGCCAGACTATCCAGCGGCGTCCAAATTTGGCGAGCTTTATAAATCGGACCCAAAAGAGGGAAACCGCGCAAGCTTTCTGGCTTATCGCCTCATTGCGGATGATTTGCGCGCGGTTGGTATTACCGCCGATTGTGCGCCCGTGCTTGATTTGCCACAGCCCGGCGCTGACCCGATTATCTCTGACCGTGCTTTCGCAACTAATGTGGAGCCTATCATTGATATGGCCCATGCGTGTATGGCGGGCTTAATGACGGGGGGCGTCGCGCCTGTGATCAAACATATCCCGGGTCATGGTCGCGCCAATGTCGACAGCCATAAAGCGTTACCCAAAATATCGGCTCCGCGACAGGTGTTAGAGAAAACGGATTTCAAACCATTCCAAGCTCTTAATGATGCGCCTATGGCTATGACGGCGCATGCCGTTTACGAACATCACTCTAAGACGGCTGTTACGGTATCAAAGTCTGCTCTGACTACTCTTATTCGCGATGCGATTGGCTTTGATGGCTTGGTCATGAGTGATGATTTGGACATGAAAGCTCTCAGCGGCACACTCACGCGCAAGACAGAACGCGCTTTGGACGCAGGATGCGATATTGCTTTGCAATGTTCGGGCAAACTGCCTGATATGGTGAAAGTTGTGAAAGGCGCAAAGGCCCTTTCGGGTGACGCAGAACGCCGTGCCATAATCGCAGAAACTTGCGCCGAATATGTCACGCCCTTTGATCGGAAAGAGGCAGAGCTAGAATTTGGCGAACTCCTGAAACAGGTTATTACCTGATGGAAGAGTTTCAAGAAGACCTAGAATTTGAAGCCGCGACCGAGGCCTCTGATGAAGGCGAGGGGCTCATCCTCGATATAGATGGCTATGAAGGCCCGCTCCATCTGCTGTTGGAGCTGGCGAGAAAGCAAAAAGTTGATCTTGCACGTTTGTCTATTCTGGAACTGGCTGAACAATATATTGCCTTCATCAAATCGGCGCAGGACCTTCGCATCGAATTGGCGGCTGATTATCTCGTTATGGCGGCTTGGCTGGCCTATCTGAAATCGAAACTCATTCTACCAAAAGAAGTTCAGGGCGATGTCGTTATTGAGGCTGAAGAATTGGCCGCGCATTTCGCGTTTCGCCTTGAGCGCTTGTCTGCTATGCGAACCGCCGCAGAAGGACTGTTTCGATTGCCACTGATGGGGCAAGCCGTCCACAAACGCGGAATGCCCGAAGGCTTACGCTCACGCACGTCTCCGCTTTATGAAGCCGAGATTTTTGATCTGTTAAAAGCTTATGGTCAATCGCGCTCGCGGTCTGCCTTAGAAAACCACAAATTACCGAAGCCAAAAGTACTGAGCCTCGAAGGGGCGCGGGAGAGATTGCGCCGTGCTTTGAAAAATTCGGGCACATCGCTTGAGGATTGGACAGCGTTAGAGGGGCTTTTACCGAAACCCTCTGATATAGACATGGATGTTCCTATGGCATCAATTAAGGCAAGCTCGCTCTTGGCTGGTTTAGAACTGGCAAAAGAGGGTGATATCGAATTGCGTCAGTCGGGTGTGTTCACACCGATTTTCGTGCGGGCGAGACAGGGAGAAGGCTAAATGGCCGATACGTCTGATAGAGTTGAAAAGGCGAACGCCGCGATAGAGAGCGACGTGGTTCAACTATCGTCGCGCCTGAAAACGCCGCATGATGTAGAAACGATTGATACGGATTTGCGGCTTTTAGAGGCTTTGCTTTTTGCCGCTGTCGAACCGATTGATACGCAGACACTTCGCGAGCGCATGCCTGAAGACACAGATGTCGGCGCTTTGCTCGCCCGTTTGACACGCGATTATGCAGGGCGTGGCGTGAACCTTGTGCGCGTTGCGGATAAATGGCGGTTCCAAACTGCGCCTGACCTTGAGAGTAATCTGGTCGACATAAAAGAAGCGCCGCGAAAGCTCTCCAATGCAGCCTTAGAAACACTCGCGATTATCGCCTATCATCAGCCTGTGACGCGCGCAGAAATCGAAGATGTCCGTGGTGTTGCCGTCAGTAAAGGTACGATTGATGTTTTGATGGAACTGAACTGGGTGCGTCTTCGCGGACGTCGCCGTACACCGGGGCGTCCTGTCACTTACGGTACATCAGACGGGTTCCTTGCGCATTTTAATTTGGAAACGATTACAGACCTTCCGGGCCGAGATGACCTTAAAGCCGCAGGTCTGCTTGATCCGCGCCTTCCCAAAGATTTCGAAATGCCAGAACCCAAAATGGTCGATGACATTGATACAGACGAAGACCCCTTAGAAATGGATATAGAAGACCCTAACTTCTTCGAGGATTACCTAGAGGATGACGACGAGTAGGATATAAACTATCTTCGCATATGTCATATTGACGTTTCACGCATAGCGGCGCTATTAAAAGGGCGAACTAAGGAATTTACTCATGCCTCATTGGTCTGGTCTTGTTATCATCCTCATTATCGCCGTCCTCGTTTTTGGGGGGCGCGGTAAGATAAGCTCTATTATGGGTGATCTTGGTAAAGGCATTACGAGCTTTAAAAAGGGTCTCAAAGACGAAGTGGCAGAGGCAAAAGATGTTGTTGATGACGCGATTGATGTGACGCCTAAAAAGGAAAAGACGCCTAAATAGGCTGACTTCGTTTCTCGACCCATAAGGGGCCTCCATGCTACCGCAGCTTGGTTTTACAGAAATTATCGTTCTTGCGCTTCTGGCCATTATTGTGGTCGGACCAAAAGACTTGCCCAAACTTATGCGAACTATGGGTCAGTTAATGGCGAAAATCAGAGGCTTGGGCCAAGAGTTTAAATCCGCCTTTGAGGAAATGGGTGCCGAAGAAGAGATCGCCGAAATGCGTAAAGAGATAGCGGAGCTTAAAAAGCTAGGCTCTGATGCGGGCGGGTTAGGCGATGTCAAAAACGATTTACGAAATGAAATGCGCGCGCTTGATCGCGATATCAATGATGCTGTCGATACGGATAAAGATTAATGTCCGAAGTTAAAGCCATCGAAACAGAGGACGAAGTGGACGCAAGCCGTGCGCCGCTTATGGATCATTTGCTTGAGCTACGCTCGCGTTTGATAAAATGCGTTCTCGCCTTGGTACTCGGCTGTATTGTCTGCATTCCGTTTTTAAAGCAAATTATTCAAGGGCTTATGCTGCCTTTTGAACGTGCCCTTGTTCGCTTTAATGCGGCGCAAATCGAAAAGGGGTTAGACGTTATTGACCTCGGGTTGATTGCAACCCATCCGCTCGAGACTTTCTTTGTTAAAATGAAAATTGCTCTATTTGGGGGCGTGATTTTGGCGTTTCCCGTCATTGCTTATCAAATCTATCGTTTCATTGCGCCGGGTCTTTATAAGAATGAGCGCGGGGCCTTTTTACCCTATCTCATCCTCTCGCCTGTTCTGTTTGTAATGGGAGCTTCCTTAGTCTTCGTTTTTGTTTTTCCCTTTGTGATGGAATTTGCGCTCAACCAACAAGCCATTGGGGATACGCAACAAATCGATTTGATGACAAAGATTAGTGATTATCTCAGCCTCGCTATGACGTTATTCTTGGCTTTTGGTTTGTCGTTCCAATTGCCTGTTATACTTTCCCTCTTGGGGCGAGCAGGGATTGTGAGTTCGAAGGCGCTCAAAGCAGGACGGAAATATGCCATTCTAGGTATTGCGGTGTTTGCCGCTTTTGCGACACCGCCAGACCCCTTTACGCAACTTGTTCTAGGGGCAGCCATTTACCTGCTCTATGAAATCTCGATTTTCGCTGTGCGTTTATTGGAGCGTAAAAAGCCCGACGAGAGCGTTGAAGAAAGCACTTGATTTTTCAAGTTTTGGAAACCCTTCATTAACGCTATTTGTTCATAATCTGGCAATACATTACGTTTTTGACAGGATTGTCCCATGCGTCACTCATTGCTTTTGACTTTATCAGCGTCTCTTCTTTTCGCGGCTGTGCCAGCTATGGCTCAGGTCGACACAACAGAGGATGATCGTTTCAAACCGCGCGTTTACGGAAACCTCGGCGTAACCCAAGCTGTCTATTCAGAGGGCGCAAGAGCACATCTCGAAGAAGCAGGGCAAGTCGTTATGACGCCCGCAACAACAGAAACCAAAATTATTCGTGTTGAGGAAGCTGTCCCGACAGGTAACCCTGCTGTCATTACCTATTCTGCGCCTATTAAAATTGAAGCGGGTGTGGTTAAGGCGCAACACATCAAACCTAGCGATGTGAGTGCAGAAGATTATCAGCGCCTATTCGATGAAGCTGACCGTGTTCATGCTTTCAAAGGCTTTCAAACGGCTGATCAACCTGTTGCAACACCACAACCGCTTTACGAAATTCAACTTTTTGAAGACGCGCCAGCTACGCAGACGGTTGAAGCGGCTGCACCCGTCACCCACAGCATTGTAAAAGGGGATACGCTTTATAATATTTCCAAACGTTACGATGTGAGCATCGCTGATATTCAAAAGACGAATGGCTTAGATGGAAATGCTATAAGTCTCGGTCAGATTATAACAATTCCACAGACCGCGACAATCGTCAATGAAACACCTATGTCGATTAACACGACAATCGCTCAGCCTGTGATGGTCAGCACAGAAACGATTATCCAAGAGCCTACAACGATTAAGAAGATCGTTTTGCCTGTTGAAGCGGAAACAACATCGATTTATGCGGTTCTCCCGAAAGATACGCTTTATAGCATTTCGCGCCTTACTTGTACGAAAGTCACGGATATTATTGAAACAAACGGCATTGATAATCCAAATGCTCTAAAACCAGGGCAGCGTTTGGCGCTTCCAGCAGGGCATTGCTTGACGCAATAATCTCTGTAAAAGTTCAAGTGTATTAAGGGCGGTAAATTCAGTTTTGCCGCCCCTTTTCGTTGCAATCGTACAAACCCTGCTTATATAGGCGCTAATGTAAAATTCAGCGTCTGGAATCGACGCGATAATAATAAGGGACGAATTTATGTTCGCTTTAATTATGCAAGCGTCTCCGACTGCTGCGGGACCTGGTCTTATGGCCAGTATCATGCCTTTTGTTTTGATTGGTTTAATTTTCTACTTCCTTATTATCCGTCCACAAAACAAACGCGTTAAAGCGCATCGTCAGCTTTTGTCTGAAATCACTCGCGGCGACACAATCGTCACGAATGGGGGCCTGATTGGCAAAGTCAAAAAAGTGAATGACGAGAATGAAATCACGGTCACATTCGGTGATAATGACGTCAAAGTCGTCCGCACAATGATTGCAGATGTTCGCAACCGCTCCGTCGCCGCGAACGATACGACAAAGAAAAAATAATCCCAATCGCCGTGGCTTCGTCCGCGGCGTTTCTTTTTAGGGTTCAAACATGCTTTTTTTCTCCCGTTGGAAAATAATCTTTATTGTTGGTGCTGTCGTTATGGGGCTGCTCTTTGCACTCCCTAATGCTTTGCCTGCTGACGTGAGGGAAAAAATGCCCGCGCCCCTACAGCGGACTTTAAACCTTGGGCTTGATCTTCAAGGCGGCGCGCATTTGTTGTTGGCGGTTGATGTCTCAAGCGTTCTGGAAAAATCTCTACAAAGTGAAAGAGACGCTGTTGCTGATGGTCTTCGCAATGCAGGGCGTATACGTGCAGAGTTTATTCGGGTCGAGGAGACGGCCGTTGTTGGGAGGCTGCGCGACGCCGCCGATATGCCTGCGACCTTAGAAGTTCTCAGGGGACTATCCGTATTAATTGATCCGACGAGCCTTTCTCAAGACAAGACAACAAGTTTTGAGCAAGTTGGGGAAAAGGGTTTCCGTGTAGAAATCACAGAGGCGCAAATTGAGTCAATCAAAGCGAAAACCATTGATCAATCTATCAATGTTCTACGCCGCCGTATTGACCCGACGGGGACAACAGAAATGACTTTGGCCCGTGAAGGCGATGACCGTATTTTGGTTCAAGTGCCTGGGGCTAAAAATATTAGCGAAATCAAAGAACGTATCAATAAAACAGCAAACCTCTCGTTCCACATGGTTCGCAAAGAGTCTGATAGTGAGTTAAACCTAAGAGCGGCGATGGAAGGACGTTTGCCACCTGGCGGTGCATTTTATCTTCATCAGGACGGCAGTGGCGGTCTGATCGTTGATAAACGAACGCGTATTACAGGTGAGTGTTTAAAGTCGTCGTCCGAGGGCCTTCATCCGACGCAAAACAATCCTATTGTTAATTTTAGTTTTAATATTCGCTGTGCGCGTTTATTTGGTGATCTAACAGCTAAGAACGTGGGCAAGCGGTTTGCGGTTGTGCTGGACGAAGAAATCATTACCGCGCCGCGCATTAACGGTGCCATCCCATCTGGAAATGGATTTATCGAAGGTAGTTTCACAATCGAAAGTGCGCGCGAATTATCACTTCTTCTTAATGCTGGTGCGCTTCCTGCGAAATTGATCATCGTTGAAGAGCGGTCTGTTGGCCCAGGTTTAGGACAAGACTCAATTGATGCGGGTCGTATTGCTTCAATGATAGGTTTGGCGGGTGTGGCCCTCTTCATGTGGCTCTCCTATGGGCTGCGTTTTGGTACGATTGCGAATATCGCTCTGACAGTAAATATCATTCTTATCGCAGCGGCTCTTTCTTTGTTTGGGTCTACCCTAACCTTACCGGGGATTGCAGGTATTATCCTGACGATTGGTATGGCGGTTGATGCGAATGTATTGATTTTTGAGCGTATTCGAGAAGAGTCATATAATGGGCGACCGCCCGTCAATGCGATTGAAACAGGGTATCGTCGTTCACTCGCTCCGATTTTGGATGCGAACATCACGACCTTAATCGCGGCTGTCACACTTTACTTCGTGGGGTCAGGCCCCATCCGAGGCTTCGCCGTCACGCTCGCCATTGGCATTGTGATGAGTGTCTTTACCGCCGTAATTTTTGCGCGCTTACTTACGGCCACATGGTTGCGTAAGTCGCGTCCAAAAACACTGCCAATATAAAGAGGGATAAGGCCATGAAAGATATTTCTCTCGTACGTATGTTACCTAAG
>CAYGSV010000090.1:0-9216 GCA_964352635.1 uncultured Algimonas sp. | reverse complement strand
GATATGATGCGCTTGATAAGACCAATAAAGGCTTGATAAAGCAGACCTCGAACACCCTAATCATCACAATTTCGGCCCTTATTTCGGTAGGGGGAGGGGGTGGTCAAATCTCTTGAACTCTGAAGACTGTAAACCAGGGCGGCCCTGACATGAGAACCTGAATACAGTTTTGGTCAAGGCGAGGACGTTAGGTCTTGAAAATCATTCCAAATCAGGCAAATCAAAATTATGACCTCAGAACAAAAGAAAAAACTGGAACGTAAGCTCTGGGATATTGCTAACGAGTTGCGCGGGAAGATGAGCGCGGATGAGTTTCGTGATTATATTCTCGGCTTTATTTTCTACAAATACCTGTCCGAAAAAATGCATCTCTATGCCAATAAAATTCTCTCAGAGGATGGGATTTCTTATCGCGATATTGATGAGGCCACGGATGACGGCAAAGCCTATCTGGCCGCCGTGCGCGAAGAGGCTGTAATAGAGCTAGGCTATTGCCTGAAACCGTCTGAGCTGTTCTCTAATCTCGCCCAGCGCGGGGGCGGCGGGGCGTTTATCCTTGATGAGCTAACCAAGGTTTTAGGCAATATCGAACAAAGCACGATGGGCACAGAATCAGAGCAAGACTTTGACAAGCTATTCGAAGACCTTGATTTGACTTCAACCAAGTTAGGCCGCTCTGAAAATCAAAAGAACGAACTCATCGCCAAAGTGCTCGTGCATTTGGACGCGATTGATTTCGAATTGGCCAATGTAGACGCAGACGTTATTGGCGATGCCTATGAATATCTGATTGGGCAATTTGCGAGCGGCGCGGGTAAGAAAGCGGGGGAGTTCTATACCCCTGCCCAAGTCTCGACCATATTGGCGCGGATTGTGACCCTTGGCAAAGACCGCGTGAAATCGGTCTACGACCCGACCTGCGGCTCAGGCTCGCTTTTGCTACGCGTGGAGCGGGAACTGGCCAAAGACGCAAAGCCAATGTTCTATGGCCAAGAGCTAAACCGCACTGTGTTCAACCTCGCGCGGATGAATATGCTTTTGCATGATATTCACTATCGCCGTTTTGACATTCGCCAAGAAAATACCCTGACCCATCCCGCGCCAGAGCATAAAGATCTGCAATTTGAAGCCATTGTCGCCAACCCGCCGTTTTCGGCAAATTGGAGCGCCCATAGTACGTTTGAGAGCGATGACCGCTTCTCGCAGTATGGACGCCTTGCGCCGAAATCCAAAGCCGACTTCGCCTTTGTGCAGCATATGATTCATCACTTGGATGAGAACGGGACAATGGCGATTATCTTGCCGCATGGGGTCTTGTTTCGCGGCGCGGCGGAGGGGCATATTCGGCGCTATCTTATTGAGGACAGAAACTATCTGGACGCCGTGATTGGCCTGCCTGCCAATATCTTCTACGGCACGTCCATTCCGACCTGTATCTTGGTGTTTAAAAAATGCCGCGAGAACCCCGATGATATTCTCTTTATCGACGCCAGCGGGGACGAGCATTTTGAGAAGGTCAAAAACAAGAATGAACTTCGCAATGAAGATGTGAACCGTATCCTTGAAGCCTATGAGCGCCGCGAGTTTAAAGATAAATTTTCCTATGTCGCGAAACTCTCAGAAATTGCCGAGAATGACTATAACCTCAATATCCCGCGCTATGTAGATACCTTCGAGCCAGAGCCAGAGATTGACCTCAAAGCCGTGACAGATGCACTGACAAAGCTTGATGAAAATATGGATGCAGCGGACGCCAAGATTAAAGCCTATTGCGAGGAGCTAGGGATTGAGGCTCCGTTGTGAGTGCTGTTCCTAAATTGAGATTTAAAGAATTCAATGACCCTTGGATTGAGTTAAAGGTCAAGGATTTCTCAGAAACAAAAACTGGCTCGCGGGATACTCAAAATAGGATAGCGGGTGGTTTGTACCCATTCTTTGTTAGGTCCGATACAATTGAGCGAATTAACACTTACGATTTTGATGGCGAAGCTATTTTGACATCTGGAGATGGGGTAGGTGTTGGAAAGAATTTTCATTATATTGATGGTAGATTTGATTATCATCAGCGTGTCTATGCTATCCGAAACTTCAGCAATAAAGTCAGTGGAAAGTTCTTTTTCCAATTCTTCAAAGAACATTTTTATAAACGCGTTATGCGCCTAAGCGCCAAGAATTCCGTCGATAGTGTCAGGATGTCTATGATCACTGATATGGCTATGTCTTGTCCAACATTACAAGAACAAAAGAAAATCGCGGATTTTTTGGGCGCGGTAGATAATAAGATTGCGGGGCTGCGCGAGCGGGAGCGCTTGCTGACCGACTATAAAAAAGGCGTCATGCAAAAAATCTTCGCCCAAGACATCCGCTTCAAAGCCGATGATGGTAGCGATTTTTCCGATTGGATAAATGCAGACTTAGGCGAAATTTGCGATATAACAACAGGGCGGTTGGATGCAAATGCAGCAGTTGAGGGAGGAAAATTTCCTTTTTATACTTGCGCTAAAGATGTCTTCACAATCGATACGGAGGCATTCGATACTGAGGCTCTTCTTATCTCAGGAAATGGCGCGAATGTCGGGTACATTCATTATTGCGACGGAAAGTTTAACGCTTACCAACGCACATATGTTCTCGATAATTTTCAAGCCAACATATTCTACATTGAGCAGTTTTTAATTAAGAACCTCAAAAAAAGAATCTACAGTGAAGCAAAAGAGGGGAATACCCCATACATTGTGATGGGAACATTGACCGAGTTAAAAGTTCAACTTCCACATCCAGACGAACAACAAAAAATAGCCGATTTTCTCTCAGCAATTGATGATAAAATCACAGCCGTCTCTGCGCAAATTTTGCATATGCAGGATTTCAAAAAAGGCCTGCTGCAACAGATGTTTGTGTAATGGCGAAGCCGTGGGAGCAATATCATCAGATTGTTATTGAGACCTATTCTGAGGTTAAATCGGGTAAGTCCTCTCGTATTCACGCTAGGCCCGTTAAAGGCGAGCGTTACCCAACGACTTTAGACGTTGAATGTTCAAGAGCGATGCGGAAAGAGCATCCAATAGGTACTAAGTTCAGGGTTTGGGCAAAGTTGACTGACCGCAAAGGTGGCGGTGAATATCTTTACACCTCATGGCAATGGCCATACGAGTTAGTCGATGAATGACAGCTCCAAAATACAATCCGAGGCCCAACTCGAAGAAAGCTTGATTAAGCGCCTTGGGGGTTTGGGTTATACGCGGGTGGCGATACCCGATGAGCCTGCGCTTCTGGCTAACCTCAAAAGCCAGCTTGAAAAATTTAATAAAACGACATTTAGCAAGGCGGAGTTTGATCGTATCGTCAATCACCTTGATGCGGGGAGTGTGTTTGAGCGCGCCCATCGCTTACGGGATTGGTATAATCTCGCCCGCGATGACGGGACATCCAGCTACATCCGTTTTATGAATACGGAGCATTGGTGCCGCAATGAATATCAGGTCACCAACCAAATCACGATGGAGGGGCGTTATACGAACCGTTACGATGTGACGCTTTTAATTAACGGCCTACCCCTAGTGCAGATTGAGCTAAAGCGGCGAGGACTGGAACTCAAAGAGGCCTTTAATCAAATTAACCGTTATCAGCGCCATTCATTCTGGGCGAATACGGCTTTGTTTCAATATGTGCAGCTTTTTGTGATTTCTAATGGCGTGAACACGAAATATTACGCCAATAACCGTAAGCAACATTTCAAGCAGACCTTTTATTGGGCGGATGAGAAAAACAACCTCATCACTCAGCTTGATAAATTCGCGGATGCGTTCTTAGAGAAATGTCACGTCTCTAAAATGATCGCCAAATATACGGTGCTGCATGAGAGCGACAAAATCCTCATGGTGCTGCGCCCCTATCAATATTACGCCGTGGAGAAGATTGTCGATAAGGTCATTAATTCCAATGATAATGGCTATATCTGGCACACGACGGGTTCAGGTAAGACGCTGACGAGTTTCAAGGCCGCGCAAGTCATTATGGATTTGCCCAAGGTGGATAAAGTCATCTTTGTCGTGGATCGCGCTGATCTCGATTATCAAACCACCAAAGAGTTTAATCATTTTAGCGATGGGAGTGTTGACGGGACGGATAACACGGCGGCACTGGTGAAGCAGTTTGAAAACCCCGATGTAAAGCTCACCGTTACCACCATTCAAAAGCTTAATACCGCGATCTCGCCCGGTCGATACCAAAAAGCGATGGAGGCGATGGCGGATAAGCGCGTGGTCTTTATTTTTGACGAATGCCACCGTTCGCAATTTGGCGAAACGCATGGGCGGATTGTGGACTTCTTTCCTAATCATCAAATGTTCGGCTTTACGGGTACACCGATATTTAAGGACAATGCGGCGAGCAATTCCAAAGGTAAGCGCACGACCAAAGATTTATTCGGAGAGCAGCTTCATACCTATGTGATTACAGACGCCATTCGCGATCAGAATGTTCTCAAATTCGCGGTGGAATATTGGGGCAGGTTAGACCTCGTTGGGAATATAGGCGGCGAGGAAAAAGTCACGGCGCTTGACCTCAAAGAATGGTGGGAAAATGAGCACCGTATCAATGAGAATATTGATTGGATAATTGAGAACCATCGCAAGAAGACACAAGACAAACTCTTCTCAGCTATGATGTGCGTGGGCAGTGTGGATATGCTGCTTAAATATTATGATGCTTTCAAAGCCAAGAAAGCGGCTGGAGAGCATAATCTGAGGATAGCCTCTATCTTTACATACGCGGCTAATGAGAATGATGATGATGCCAATGGGATGCTGGATGATGTGCAGGTTGATCTAGGCTCGCCTGAATCTGCGCGACCTCATACGCGCGAAAAGCTTGATGAAATTATCGCGGATTATAACGCGATGTATCAGACCAAGTTCTCGACCGATAGCAAGCAGTTCTATGCCTATTACAAAGACCTCTCCAAGCGGATGAAAGACCGCGAGCGGGAGAATTTTAAGGATAAAGACAGGCTCGACATTCTTTTGGTTGTGAATATGTTCCTAACGGGCTTTGACGCTAAAAAGGTCAATACGCTTTATGTAGATAAGGGACTTCGCTATCACGGCCTTATCCAAGCCTATTCGCGCACAAACCGCATTCTCAATGAGCGGAAGTCGCAGGGCAATATTGTGGTGTTTCGGAACCTGAAACCGCAAACCGATGAAGCCATCACACTCTTCTCTAATAAAAACGCCGTTGAAGACATCATCATTGAGCCTTACCGCGTTCACGTTGACAAGTTTAACGCGGCGGTGGATGTGCTCACCTCGATTGTTGCTACGCCCGATGACGTGAATGGCTTGCCTAGTGAGGTGGAGCAGCTTGAATTTATCAAAGCGTTTCGCGCCCTTATCCGCATCCGCAACGTGCTAATGACGTTTTCGGAATTTTCCTATGACGATCTGAAAATGAGCGCCCAACGTTTTGAGGACTTTAAGAGCAAATACCTTGATCTCTATGAAGACACCAAAGCCGATGTGGAGGGCGAGAAAGAATCCATCATTGATGATGTGGATTTTGAACTGGAGCTTATTCAGCGCGATGAAATCAATGTCGCCTATATACTCGCTCTACTTGCCAAGCTTGTTGATGAGGATGAAGATTTCAAATCGATGTCTGACAGTGAAAAAGCGGATACGATGGAGGGTGTTCTCAAAATGCTCGAAAGTGAGGTTCAACTCCGATCTAAGCGTGAACTCATCGAGAAGTTCATTCGCGAGCAAATGCCCCAGATAAGCTCAGGGGACGCCGTAAAGGAAAGCTTTGATACATTCTGGCGAGAAGAACAAATCGCCGCGTTGGATGAACTCTGCGAGCAAGAAGAACTCTATGAGCATGAAGTTCAAAAGGTCATCTCTGATCTGAACTTCACTGGTCAAAAACCGCTACGTGAAACCATTGTCGGCACAATGAAGAGCAAGCCCAAAATTTTAGAACGCAAAACCGTGATTGAGCGCGTGACTGATAAGATCATGAAGCTGGTGCGGACGTTCGAGGATGATATTGGAAGTGAATAGTGGCTCCCAAGTATTTTGCCAAGAAGATTATCTGGCTGAAACGTAATCCTATTTTCATTGGCATTATTAGGGTTTGTAGTGCTTGTCGTTGGGGTTTGGAAAAAGTAGGGTAATGCTTAATCATTATAGTTGGAAATTGCCAAGTGCCTAAAACAATTCCATTTATTGAACCAAATACACAAGAAAGCGATTTTGGGTATTTTGAAAAATCGATTGAGGATGATCCCACAGTATTTTTTCATGGTACATCTTACGAAAACGCTGAAGCTATTTTATTGGATGGCTTCAAGCCCTCACAATCACTTGGTCTAGTATACTTCACAAGTAAAAGTAGATTCGCAATGCAATGGGCTTCTGCCCATTTCCCAATGTCTGAGCGTTGCATATTGGCTGTAAAATTTGAAAAACCTTTAGAGGTTCCATTTATTAAAGATGGTGAGGATTTGAAGATACAAGGAAACGTAGATTCATCCATGATATTGCAGGTCTGCAAAGTGCCAGAAAAATATCAATATCTATAGTTTTATTTTTAAAAATGTTTGACCTATCGGCAGAGAGACTGCGACATTTTAACGGTATCGATAGACGTTGAGATAGTTGAGTTTGGGGTCAAATTTGGGGTTATAGTCGGGATTGCGATATATTATATTTATAATACAATGACTTAAGGAAAAAGCCTGGAGGTGAGGATGGGATTCGAACCCACGTTAGGCTACAAACCTAAACACGCTTTCCAAGCGTGCGCCTTAAACCACTCGGCCACCTCACCTTAAAGTCTTAGCCCACCAGTGGTTAATCCGATGGGGTTTAAGAAAAGCGCACGCTTCTCTTAAGATGTTTGTCCGCCTGTGGCGGACGGGCTGTGCGCCTTAAACCCCAAAGGATTTCTTGCGCCACCTCACCTCTGAATTGTCTTCAGAACGCGCGCCTATATCGCGGATGCGGGTAATCCTCAAGCCTATTTGCAAGATATTCACAGAAGCGATTTGTCCTGCTATAGTGCGAGGGAGGGGGAGCTATGGACGAGCCGCTAACTTTAGGGATTGAAGAAGAATATCTTCTGGTCTGCCCCGACACGCGCGTGGCCAAGAAAAACCCACCCAAGCATTTCATGAAGGCGTGTCTGGAGCAAATCGGGGAACGCGTCACGCCCGAATTTTTGCGATGCCAAGTCGAAATTGCGACCGGTATTTGTGAAACGGTGGAGCAAGCGCGGCAAGAAATCGCCGACCTTCGCGGGTCTCTTGCGCGTATCGCCAATGACCATGATATGCACCTCATGGCGGCTTCGACCCACCCTTTTACGCACTGGAGCCAGCAAAAGCCTACTCAGGGAGAGCGTTATGAAAAGCTCTCTACGGATATGAAGGGCGCCATTCACCGTATGATGATTTGTGGGATGCATGTTCATATCGGCATTAATGACAAAGACGCGATGATAGATGTGCAAAATCAAATTCGCTATTTTCTCCCGCATATGTTGGCGCTCACGACGAGTTCTCCGTTTTGGGGTGGGCAACTTATGGGATTGCAAAGTTACCGCCTTTCTGTCTTTGACGGTATGCCGCGCACAGGTATTCCAGAAGCCTTGCAAAGTTTTGGTGAATACGAACGTTTGGTCAACGCGATTGTTAAGTCGGGTGCCATTGAGGATTCGTCCAAAATTTGGTGGGATATTCGCCCGTCTAATAAATTTCCAACCTTAGAGATGCGTATTTGCGATATCTGCACGCTACTGGATGACGCCATGACGGTGGCAGCGATTTATCAATCTCTCACACGGCGCATATTACGCCTCAAAGATAGCAATATGAAATGGCGGACCTACCCCGCGTTTCTCATCGAGGAAAACCGTTGGATGGCACAACGCCATGGTGTGGAAGGGAAGCTTATAGATTTTGGTCATGGCGGCGCTGTATCTTTCGCCGTCTTGCTCGAAGAATTGATTGAGTGGATTTCTGAAGACGCAGACGCCTTAGGCTGTTTGAAAGAGGTGGAGAACGCCCGTAATATTATCCGTCGTGGGTCAAGCGCGGCGCGGCAAATTAAGACGTTTGAAGCGCAAGTGGCCACAGGGCAAACTAAACGTGAAGCGCTAAAAACCGTGGTCGATCAGCTTGTGCGTGAAACTGTGCAAGACCTGTAATTTATTTACAGAGATATGGTGGTCTATTCCGTTCTGCCGCGTATATAACGGCCTATGTCTACTGCCTTAAAAACCGAAGCTTTTGAAACCATCCCCGCCACGGGTAATGATGGCGTCTTTGTCTTTGGCGACCATGCCTCGAAACATATTCCGCAAGATTTGAATAATTTGGGCCTCTCCGGAGATGATCTGACGCGCCACATCGCGTGGGATATCGGTACGGATGTTATCGTCAGGCGGCTCTGTGAAAGATTGAAATGCGCGGGGCAGCTCGCGTCATTTTCGCGCTTGGTCATTGATGCGAACCGTTCAGAAGACGCCCCAGGTTTAATCGTTGAAGAGAGTGATGGGACGCGAATTCTGGGCAATCAAAATCTATCTGAGGCTGCTCGTGAAGACCGTTTGGACCGCTTTCACCGCCCTTACCACGCCCAACTCGGTAAAACTTTGGACAGTCTGAATAATCCCTTTGCGATTTCTATTCATAGCTTCACGCCGCACCCCCAAAAAGGCGAGTTCCGCTTAGTCGAAATCGGCCTTCTTGCCCGTTACGATATGGAGAGCGCGGAAGCTCTGAGAGAGCAATTTATGCGCCTAGGTCGTAATTTCATGGTAGGGGTGAACCAACCTTACTCGGCCTATGTTCTTAATCACACTGTCGATACGCATATTGCCCCACGCAAGCTCCGCCACCTTGCAATTGAGGTGCGCCAAGACCATATCGACACTGAAAAGAAAGCCATAGAGATGGCAGATATTCTGGCGGGGCGCATGGCACCCATTATCGCAGGAACATTTGTTGGGATTGGCCAATAAGATTGGAGACTATCATGCTCGCAACAATTGATAAGCATCATGTAAATGGAAATTCCATGTTCGGTGACATTCCATCAGGTTTTGAACAAGTCCAGCTGGGTATGGGCTGTTTCTGGGGCGCAGAACGTATCCTCTGGAAACTAGACGGCGTGTATGTGACCTCTGTTGGTTATGCAGGCGGAACGTCTACGGCAC
>CAYGSV010000089.1:3375-9232 GCA_964352635.1 uncultured Algimonas sp. | reverse complement strand
CTCAGTGTCCAAAGGCCGTTACCCCTCTGGTCTTTAAACGACGCATGTCATCCCCTCTCCTAAACCAACGTACGATTAGGCCCAATGAGAGCGGAACCTCGTTAGGATAAACGCAGATTAGGGGCCGTGGATTAAACTCCGCAATTATTTGATAAGAGATTGAAAATTTTGCGAGTTTTAAAAGAATAAACGCGGATTAATCCACGTAAAAGCGCATTTCATAATCACAGTTCAGGTCAAAACTTGGGACAAAAACAGCCTTTAACCCAGCGACTTAAAACGCCCAAAGAAGGCCACTGGTATTATTTTATTGTAATTATAAAACGAAAAGCAGTGACCGCTCAATTGCTGAATCGCTTAAGGCGCGAAACATATCCATGCAATTCAGGTGAATCTGGATCTAATAGTCGCAATGTATCGACCATTGCTGCTATTCCAGACTGATTGGGAGCATTGAAAAATACGACAAGTCCGTCCCGACTATCTTCGTAATAATAAGCCATTGTGACCATTGACCAATCTGACCCTAAATGACCAATAGTCTTGTTTTTATCAAGCTCGAAGATATGCCACCCTAATCCATAACCTACTCGAAGTGGGCAAAGAGCCTCCGGTACAATGTCGCAATTATACTTGTCTTCTAGAGCCAATAAGCGATTGCGTTCTTTCTTCAACTTTTTTGTCAAACCGTCACCCCTCATGCTTTGCGATAAGAAATGTGAATAACCTTGAAGCGTGATAACCATTCCACCTGCGGCAGAAAAATCCCCAGGGTCTCTACACCAACCTTCGGGTCGGCAATAGTACCCTGAAAATTGTCCGTCTTTATCAAGAGTTTGTGCAATACGCGAAAAGTTTTCAGGACGAACAATCATCGCTGCGCCATCCATATTGTAGGGTTCGAATACATAGCGTCTAGCAAGTTCTTCGAATGGCTCTCCAAGTTTAGCTTCAACGAAACGTGCAAGATATTGAAAACCTTCGCCAGAATAACCAAGCGCTGTTCCTGGGTCAGTCTTAAAAGCAAGCTTTCCGTCTTCGGTCAAAAAACGCCAATTCATGAAACCTGTTCTATGAGATAGAACCAGCCTTGGGGTCAGTTGATTGTGACGTAGGTCATCTTTGATATCTGGATCCACCCAGTATTCTGACATTGGTTCATCCAAGGAAATTCGACCGTCGATAGACAGCCGTAGAACAGTTTCGGCAACAACTGTTTTCGTAATTGATGCAATATCAAACATTGTATCAGCGGAGGCCGGCACGTCTGGCGACTGCATTCCATAATACCCAGTCCAAACTACATCTCCATTTTCAATCACAGCAATTGCAGCCGTGTTTATTTGGTGTTTAGTTATGATATTTTCCAATTCTCTATCTACCTGGGAGGCTCGTTCAGCCGAAATGGATAAAATGTCTTTCGTATCTGGCGTTCTTGAACAAGCTTGAGCCAAAAACACTAAAAGTAGCGCGAAGAAAGTTCGGGTAACAAGTTTTGTCATTTGCAAAGCCTTTGGAATAGATAGGGAGTTTGGACTCCTCTGCTTATAAATTACGACATATGTCGTAATCATTCTAATGTCTAGACCTAAAACCCCGCTGAATTCTTGGCTAAGTTGGGCGGCTTAAAATCGCCCAAAGTAAGACACTGAGCTATGGTTCTCTCCCGCGGAAAATTAACCACGCCCCTGAGAGAACTCCTGCAACAGGGCCGCATAGCCTTTTTCGTCTACCCAATAAGGGGTGATTTGCACGAGGGTCATAAACACGCCTTGGTCAATGAGGGATTTAGGCGGGGCCGTACCAAAACGTAGGTCATGATATTGGAGCCAGAAGGTGAAATGCTGCGCGATACGGCCCGCGAGCGCTTGTTTCTCACCCTCATCAAAGACCAAATGCCCGTCGGCATGGAGTTTGGACAAAAGTGACAGCGCCGTGCGTTCTTTGAGGGCGAGGATATTAGCGAATTTCGATTTCAAGGCAGGGATACGCCCGACAAGCTCCGCTTGATTGCGATAGAAAAAGCGAAAATCGAAAATCTCTTCAAAGATGATATAAAGATAGACCCAATTATCAGCCATATTGAGCGGCGCATTGATGGGTGCGCTGAGGACCTGACGGATTTCTTCTTCAAAGTCCTCAAATAGCGCGACGATAATTTCGTCTTTGCCTTTGTAGTGATAATAGAGATTGCCGGGACTGATGCCCATAACGGAGGCGATATCAACGGAAGATACTGCGCTTTCACCTTCATTATTAAAAAGCGCTAGCGCTGTCGCAAGAATTTTCGTTTTTGTGGCGCTCCGCTCGGCCATTCGGGTTTAAGCCTTTGGCTTAGGTGTACGCTTTGTTGTTGTCTTCTTGGTGGTCGCTTTTTTTGCGGTCGTTTTTTTAACGGGAGTTTTGCGTTTCGGCGCAGGTTTGCTTTGCGATTTTTGCAATGCGTCCAACTTGGCGTTTAATGCGGCGACTTGGGCTTCTAGCTCTTCAACGCGACCGCCTTTACCGCCTGAAAGTTTTTCGCGCATGGCTTTGATACGGTCATTAATGTCGAAGTCTTTGACACCCGACTTCTCGATCATTTCCTTGCCTTTATACTCGACGACTTTTTCGAGCATTTCGCCTTTTTGGACGAGGTCTTCAAAGACTTCGGACGACTTGCCTGTCAAATCATCAACTGCGCCTTTGGCTTCTGTGAGCGCACGGCCATAAGCCCCAATACCCGCGAGCCAAATGCGGCGGGCCGTATCACTTGATTTCTTATCGGCTGGTTTTTTATCGTCTTTAGACATGCTTGCGCTCCACTAGTTTAAGGTAACAGGACTGACCTCACCTTTGTGATTATAGGCCGCCGCAACAGACGGCATCAAGACAGGATCAATATGATGATGCGGCACTTCGGGTTCGCCAAAGAAATCACGGATGATATCAATCGTTTCGTCACGGCGTGTCAAAAGGAACAAATGCCCCGCCCCTTTAATAATTTCTAAGCGCGAGCGTTTTAGCGCGTAGTTGAGAATATAGCCATTCCCCACGGGCACGATATGATCTTTATCCCCCATCAGAACCAATGTTTTCGCTTTGATGCGACGGATGAAAGGCAGAGACGACCAACCGATCATGGCTGTTAATTGATAGATGTAACCTTTGACGGAGGGCGGCACCATATTCACGGCGAAATCATGCATCCCGCCTTCGACAGCATCGCCGTAAAGGGTCTCAAAGTTTTTCTTGAGGAAGTCTTTATCCATATAGCGCTTTGGCGAGGCCATTTTAGAGAGCGCTTTTGGATTGCCCGGTATCATCGTGACGCCTGTCGTCGTCGCACAAAGAACCAGATGACGGACCATCTTACTATATTGCCACGCAAATTGCTGCGCCGGACCACCGCCCCAGCTCACGCCAAGGACGTCGACTTTTGTATAGCGGTTTTCGAGCAAGATTTGCTTTGCCGCTTTCGCGACCCACCAAGGACGATAAGGGAATGATGGATCAGGGGACCCCCCCACGCCTGGCATATCAAAGGTAATGATATCACGGCCCGTAAATGTGTCCGCGAAAGCCTGAGCGATTTCGAGGTTAGCCCCAATGCCGTTGAAGAATAAGAGCGGTGTACGCTTCCCTTTGCCTTTATCCGAACCTTTCCAAATGGCGGTACGCAGTTTTTGATTTCCCACTTGTGAGAAAAAAATGCGTGGCAAATTGGGGTGGTAATCAGTCCCAACGGTCAAAGGGCCCATAGAATTAGGCATATTAAGTCTTTCCCGCAGCCTCAATCTAAGTTTGGCTGCAATCTATTGAACGAATCAGGGTTCCACCATCCCGTGCGACTCTTAATAATTTAATACTTAAATGGGGCCCTCAAGCCTCACTGTAAAGCGCTCCACTGTATTCATAGCTGTATGACATACGAATTAGAGTGCCGTTTTATGTATAAACATACTCCCCTGGTGCATGACTTTGCGGCGGATGGGCCTTATTACCAAGCGACTTTGGCGCGGCTTTCATCTCGCCAGAACGCTCGGACAACCAACCATCCCAACGGATCCACCAGCTTTCCGTGACAGGCTCTGCGGCCTCTAACCAACGGTCTGCGCGCGGCGGATGGTCAGCATTGGTATAATAAAGCGCTTTTGGGTTACCCGGGGGGTTAAGCAGCGATTGCAAATGCCCTGAATTAGATAAGACAAATTCAACTTCGCCGCCAAACAAACGAATGTTGCGGTAACACGCTTTCCAAGGCGTGATATGATCTGTGATACCAGCGACCATGAAACAGTCTTGGGTGACATTACCAAGGTCGATGTCATGACCCATAAACTCTACGTTTTTGTCAGGGCGGAACCGACGGTCTTGGAAAATATCGAGGTAATCAGAGTGCAATTGCGCCGGCAGATTCGTGCCGTCATTATTCCAGTATAGCACATCAAATGGCGGTGGGTTTTCGCCCAGCAGATAGTTATTGACGACATAGTTCCAAATCAAATCATTCGGCCGCATCCAAGCAAAGCTTCGGCCGAGTTCCTCACCCGTCAAAATGCCTTTTTTACGAGAATGTTTGCGCGCGCCTTCAATAGCGGCGTCCGTCACGAACAAACCCACTTCGGAATCTGATTTTTTACCGTCCAAAACACTCACCATGACAGTGAACGCATTCACGCGGTTATCGCCACGCGCAGCCAATTCGCTTAAGAAAAGCGCCATTGTAATGCCGCCAGAGCAAGCCCCCGTCACGTTCAAGCGAGGGCTTCTTGTGATTTTGCGAACCGCATCAGACGCCTCAATCAAGGCCGTCACATATTCTTCGAGGCCCCAATGCGCATGTTGACGCCCCGGGTTACGCCAAGAAATCGCAAAGACTTGATAGCCTTTGGCCGTCAAAAATCGCACCATAGATTTATCAGGGGCCAAGTCGGTGGCATAAAATTTATTAATTTGTGGCGGAATAATCATCAGCGGCGTTTTATAAACCTGCTCTGTCTTTGGCTGATATTGTATAACTTCCAACATCTCTGTTTTAAAAACGACAGCGCCTTTTGAGTTGGCGAGGTTCTCACCCACTTTAAACGGACGTCCATCCACTTGGCTCGGCATACCGCCATTTTTACGCAAGTCTTCATAAGCGTTTTGAAGACCTTGCCAAAGCGAGGCTCCGCCTGTTTCAAATAACCGTTTCATAGCCGTCGGGTTACCCAAAAGCGTATTCGTGGGCGCAAGGCTATCGGTGATGAGTTCAGTAATAAAACGCGCGCGTTGCTGATCCGCGGGGTGCATACGGCTATCATCAATCCAGCCGTTTAATTCACGCTTCATCGCGAGCCAACTTTGCAGGCCGCGTTTGTAAATTGGGTTTGTTCCCCATGTCGAGTCTTGGAAACGACGATCTTTGGGATGTGGCGCGAGTTCTGAACTGCCCTTAGCAATATCTAACAGCTCACCCGCATAATTTTTGATATGTTTGGCGAGCGGTTTAGGTTGCTTGGCGGCATAACCGGCCATCATACCGAGTGATTTGACGATTTCAGAGCGTCTAAATCCGACAATAGAATTGACGGCTGTTGTCGTTTCAGCCGCTTGACGGCCGACTTTACCAGGCTTTCGTGCCATATTTATAACCCCAATCTTTATTTTACAAAGACCTTAGACGCGCTTTTCCCGTCTGACAATGTTCAATAAAGGGACATAAAAAAACGATGTGTCCTTGAGAGAGTAAGGACACATCGTCATTAAAGCGTTACTTAAGGGGAGGAGGTCTTAAGCAACCTTTTTAGCGTCAGTTTTTGTCTCAGCGACAACTTCTGAATTAATCGCTGTTTTGCGCGCTGTTTTTTCAGTCGTCATTTTGACGGCTTTCTTG
>CAYGSV010000089.1:0-3365 GCA_964352635.1 uncultured Algimonas sp. | reverse complement strand
CGTGTAGCAGGTGTCTTTTTTGAAAGAGCCGCGATTTTTTTGTTAAGCGCCGTCACTTCAGCTTCTAGCTCAGACACACGGTCATTTGCGCTAAATGGCAGGATGTTCGCAGGAATGATTTTTGAAGGAACGAAAGATTTTACTTTATCTTGTGTGTCTTCAAATGTTTCAGCTGCTGTTTTTTGCGCTGTCTTTGCAAATTTACCAGCTTCTTTTTCGATTTCTTCGCCTTTTACAACGAGTGTTCCGAAAAACTCTTCGCCTTGTGAACGGGCTTTATTAGCGGCTTCGCGAACTTGCTCAGCGCGGAATTTTGCACGTTCAAATGCTGCACCGTGAAGACCGACATAAGCCAAAACGCCTTTGCGTAGGATAGCTGTCGCTTGTTGTGTGCGTGTTTCAACTGTTGCTTCAACTTTTTTCGCTGTTTTCTTAACAGTTGCTTTTTTTGCAGTAGCTTTCTTGGTAACTTTTTTCTGGGTCGCCATGATATTTTTCCTCTAAATGGCCCTCAAAAGCGAGGGCGTTGTTTCGATGATGTTTAGATAAGGAAAAAAATTAGAAAGCGCATCCTAATCACATATTTGATATTGATAAACTAGTTTACATTATAAACCATATACTTTAAGGCTCGCTAGAAATTAGTCTTTCGAGGTCTTATTATGGTCGTAAAATCAACAGAACGCCTACATGCGTTAGACGCCGTACGCGGCGGGGCTTTGCTGCTCGGCATATTCTTCCATGCTGGGTTTTCATTTTTCCCCGGCGATACGTTTTGGCTCATTATGGATACGCAACGTAGTGCCTCGCTCAGTGGCCTAGCTTTTGTCCTTCATATGTTTCGGATGTCGCTCTTCTTTATACTCGCGGGTTATTTTGGGCGAATGCAGACGGAGCGGTTAGGAACAGGACCGTTTGTAAAAGACCGATTAAAACGCCTTGGCATTCCCCTTGTCGTCTTTTGGTTTATTATGATGATCGCCTTTATCGCCCTAGCGATTTGGGGGCTAGCAGTGAGCAATGGCGGGACTATTCCTGAAAACACGCCACCCCCGCCACCTATGACTTTAAAGACGTTCCCATTGACACATTTATGGTTTCTCTATGTTTTGTTACTTCTCTATGGGGCCATGTTGATATTGCGAAAGGTGATTTCAGTTCTTGATCGACGCGATTTACTGGCAAACTTCATGGATAAGGGCTTGGCGTTGCTTGCAAAAACGCCCCTTCTCCCGCTTTTACTCGCTATCCCGACGGCTTTTGCTTTGGACAGTATGGCCCAATGGTATCCTTTCTTTGGTATCCCGACACCTGAGTATGGGTTTGTTCCGAATCTACCTGCCACGATTGCTTATGGCACCGCATTTTCATTAGGTTGGATTATGCATCGCCAAACAGGCTTATTAGAGAAAGCGGCGCGTTTCTGGCCACTGTATTTGTTGGCTGCTATAGGTCTCACCGCATGGAGCCTGCACACAATTGGAACAACGCTTTCCTATGGTCAGTTTTTATCAGGCCAAACCAAAACACTTTATGCCATCGCCTATACAGTATCGCTTTGGTGCTGGTGCTTTGGGCTCATCGGTTTGGCGCTCCGCTTCTTGTCAGGTCACAGCGCATGGCGACGCTATATCGCTGACTCGTCCTATTGGCTCTATTTGATACATTTACCTATTGTAATGGCGCTTCAAATCTATTTGTCTCAATGGAATATAGCGGCAGAGATAAAATATGTCCTCATACTGGGAATTTCCATCCCTCTTATGTTGCTTAGCTATCATTTCCTGGTCCGGTTCAGTTTTATTGGGGCTTTACTCAATGGACGTAAAAAGCAAAAGCAGAGCAAGGTTAAAACTGCAAAGGTTACATCATGAAAAATGACATTCAATCTGCAGAAGACAACCTCGCCTTTATCCGTGCTATTGTTGATGAAACGACTTTGGATTACCGAACATTCGGTATCGTCTATATGTCAGCGGGGCTGATTTTTGGACTTCAATGTTTAATTTTCGCAATACATCTATCAAATATAACCAACTTACCCGAAATCATATTAATGCTTAACGGTTGGGTTCCAACGGTATTGTTTTTGTTTATTATTTTCTTCTACGTATGGAGAGATCGGAAAAGCCCATTTGGCAATAGTGTCACAAAGCGTGCAATAAACGCTGCCTTCTCTGGAGCAGGTATTGCAAATCTGATACTTGCATTGGTCTTTGGCTGGGTCGCATATCAGCTAAAAAGCTGGTCCGTATGGGTCCTCTTCCCAATTGTTGTTTGTGCGTTACAAGGGGCAATCTGGTATGCAACATCCATTATTCGCAGAAGTCTTTGGATGGGTGTCGTCGCTGCAGGGTGGTATGCCTCTGCCGCAATGTTGGGTGCCTTTTTTTCAAACATCATAGCCTATCATTGGGGTCTAACCTTCGCACTTTTACTTTGCATGGCCTTACCCGGATATATCATGTTGCGGTTTGGGAAGCCTGAGTAACAAGTCAAATCAACATGTCAGATTATGATATTGATAAAATAAATGACATCATTCACGGTCGACTTCGGCTCGGCGTTATGGCTTATCTAGCAAACGCTGATAGCGCCTCTTTTACTGAGCTAAAAACTGCTTTGAACGTGACGCAGGGAAACTTATCTGTCCAAATGCGCAAGCTTGAGGACGCGAATTACATTGAGATAAAAAAGAAAATCGTCGGACGAAAACCCCTCACGACAGTTTATATCACACCCACAGGGCGAAAAGCCTTTTCCTTATACCTAGAAGCGCTCTCTAACGTGTTAGGACGAAAGATTTAAGTCAAAGAGGCTCAGTCCTAAACAACTTCACCCGCAACCCACCATGATTAATGGGCGCGTCTGTTGGCAACCAAGGGAGCTTTGTGGCTTGCGCGAGATTTGTGTCAGATGTGACCATGCCGACGCGCCAGCCTTGGAATCGATCTCGCATCACATCGCCGAAACTAGAATAAAGTGCGAAGAGGTCTTTTTTCTTACCAACACGCGCCCCGTAAGGTGGGTTCACTATGACAAGGCCGGAGGGGCCCTTAGGACGCTCTACTCCCGAAAGAGGTTTGGGCGAAAAATGGCATAGATCCCCAATCCCTGCCCGCGCGGCATTGTCTTTGGCAAAGCCTATAACCTTCACATTGCGGTCAGAACCGTAAAAGTTCAGTTCTGTGTCTCTTACCTTATGCCTCTCTCGCATTTGCGTCACAGCCTGTTCGTCATAGGTTTTTAATTTTTCAAAGGCGAAAGACCGTGAGCGCCCCGGCATTAGGCCCCGCGCGATTTCAGCCGCTTCTATCAAAAATGTACCTGATCCACACATGGGGTCCAGGACCGGTTCGGTACCG
>CAYGSV010000088.1:0-9233 GCA_964352635.1 uncultured Algimonas sp. | reverse complement strand
AGTAAAGTCCGATATCATTTTTGCCAAAAGTTATGTCGACCAAACACGCCAAGCGGCAGAAATCTATTTGGCGATGGCTCCAGGCGAAACGTCTTTGAAGAAGGAACTTGCCAGCCTTCAAAAAGCTCTTGTTGCGGCAAGTGATGCTAAGGATAGTTTCTCTGAGGCTCTATTGGTTCATGGGTCTAATCAAACCCAGGGAGAATTCATTGATTATCTGAATGGATTAGAAGCTTTAAGAAGCGTCACTGATGATTTCGGCGTGCGGGTGCGAGCTATGGCAATGTCTGTCGAGAAGCCATCAATCGGATAAAACATATCCGCTTTACCCCCATAATTTTGGTGTGGGCGGATTGATAGTCGGCCCCTCATATTTGAGCCCATCTTTACAATCTTCTGCTAATAATAACGGCCCGTCCAAATCAAGCACATCTGCATAAGACTCCAGCATCATCATGGGCGCCATGGCAAGTGATGATCCGACCATACAGCCCGCCATAATTTGAAATTTCTTTTCTTTTGCAAGTTTCATTAGCGCCAAAGCGGCTGATAGTCCGCCGCATTTATCAAGCTTGATATTAATGGCCCGATAGCCCTGATCCCATAATTTCTGCAAATCATCTGATGTGATGTCATCCTCAGCGTGTAGGCTTTCATCTGCGCAAATGACAGGGCTTGAAACAAAGGGGCGTTCAAGCTTGAAGCTTGACGACAGGGGTTGCTCAATCATTGCGATGTTTTCAAGGGGTAAGGAGTCGATTAGTGCGTCCAACCCAACTCTGTCCAAATCTTCATTGGCATCAATGATGAGTTTTGCGTCTGGGCGAGATTTGATAATCGCTTGGGTGCTTTCAATCGCGATATCTGCATTGACCTTTATTTTCAGCAGTGGAAAGGCCTGCGCCTTTGCTGCTGCGGCTGCCATAGCATCTGACGTATCGAGCGAGAGTGTGTAGGCTGTCGGGCGAGGTTTCGGCACTGGCAGGCCGAGGCGCTCAATAACGGAAATACCGCTTAGTTTGGCTTCGAGGTCCCATAAAGCGCAGTCCAAAGCATTTCGGGCTGGGCCTGGTCTCATCCGCGCATTCAAGTCTGCTTTTGAAGACCCTTTTTCTATAATGTTTCGAAAGCTCTCAATCTCTGCAATAACGCTCTCGACGGTTTGACCATATCGAGGGTAGGGACGGCATTCTGCACGACCAGTTTTGCCCTTTTCCCTTATTTCTACCCACACTGTGGGAATGGTGGAAAGGGATGAGCGTGAAATCGTGAATTTTCCTGCGACAGGCCAGGCTTTTTCATAAACAGATAATTGGCGCAAAACATAACCTTTGCTTGACGGGGGCGCGAAGTGTTTGCACCTTAGCAATATGAGCGAAGGTGCACATTACACACTGCAAGAGCAAGGAGAAATCCTGCGTGTAGAGGCTCATGGCGATTGGACGTTACAAAACGCCAAAGCGCTTCATAGTCGACTAATGAATGAAGATTTTCCCTCTAGCATAACTTATGTGCATTTCAATTTTTCAAAAATCACATCTTTGGATACAGCAGGGGCCTATTTACTGGCGCGATTCTTAGGGCTTCAAGATCAGCCATGTCAGAATTGGCATATAGATGCCGCGACCGAAGGCCAAGTCACGCTGATGAATATGGCCTGCGATGCCACGCGCGGTGCACCGCCAAAAACGACGCGTCAGTGGTATGACGCTTTATCGCGAATAGGAACGGCGACTGAGCGTTTTTGGAAAGAAGTTTATGAGACCCTCATTTTCATAGGGAAGTTCTTCGCGGTCTTTGGCAGGCTCATCTTACAACCACACAAAATAAGGTGGAAATCCGTTGTCGCTTTGATTGAAGAGGTTGGCTTGGATGCGGCCCCGATTGTCATGATTCTGAGCTTCTTCATCGGGGCTGTTATCGCCTATATGGGGGCGAATCTTTTGGCGCAATTCGGCGCTAGTGTATTTATGGTTGATCTTGTTGGATTCTCAGTTTTACGTGAACTCGCGCCAATTATCACGGCGATATTGTTGGCGGGACGATCTGATTCGGCTTTTACGGCGCAGATTGGGGCCATGAAAATGCGCCAAGAAATTGACGCGATGACAATCATTGGTCTCGACACCTATGAAACCTTGGTCGTGCCAAGAGCGCTCGCTTGTATTGTTGCGACCCCTATTTTGACTTTTCTAGCGATGATGAGCGGATTATTTGGCGGTATGTTGGTCGCTTGGGTTGCTGGTCCCGATATTTCACCCATCATGTTCGTCACACGACTTAGGGAAGCGATTGACACAACCCAGCTATGGGTCGGTATGTCAAAAACGCCTTTCTTTGGATTGATCATCGCAATCATTGGGTGCCGGCAAGGTCTCGCGGTCACAGGGAGTGTGGACTCCTTAGGGGAGCGGACGACCACAAGCGTCGTTCAAGCCATTTTTACCGTTATCGCTCTAGACGCCATGTTTGCTATCCTCTTCTATCAGTTGGGCGTGTAATGACTGATAGCATTCCTTCCAAACCTCAAGATACTGCGATACCGCCGATGGAGGCGCGTGGGATTTTGACCCAATTCGGTGAACATGTCGTCCATGAGAACTTAGATTTTCGTATGAATACAAGCGAAATCGTAGGGTTAGTCGGTGGGTCTGGTTCGGGCAAGACGGTATTGATGAACACACTTCTTGGTCTGAAAGAGCCAGAGGGAGGTGTAATACGTTATTTTGGGCGAGATCGACGCGAGCTGAACTTCAAAGAGCGAGAGGCTATCAATAATAAAATCGGCGTCTTGTTTCAGGGCGGGGCTTTATTCTCCTCTATGACGGTACGTCAGAATATTATGGTGCCCTTACGAGAGCATACGGATTTATCCGAATCCCTAATGGAAGAGTTAGCCGATATGAAAATTCATATGGTTGGCTTGCCTGCTAAGGCCGCAACGCTTTATCCGTCTGATCTATCAGGCGGTATGAAGAAAAGGGCTGGGCTTGCCCGTTCTTTGGCGCTTGATCCAACTTTGCTTTTCTTGGATGAGCCGACAGCTGGGTTGGATCCTATTGGGGCCCATGCCTTTGATGAATTGATATTGGGGTTGCGTGAAGCGCTTGATTTAACCGTACTCATGGTGACACATGATTTGGATAGTCTTTATACAATTTGTGACCGTGTGGCGGTTTTAGTTGATAAACGTATTCCGATTGCCGATAAGCTAGAAGCGGTTCAAAAATTCGAGCATGAGTGGGTGCAAGAGTATTTTGGCGGCGCAAGATCAAGGGCGGCGCTGACAGCAAGTGGGCGAGGCACGTGAATACCGAGCAAGAAAGTAGCTGAGTAAGCATGGAAAACAAAGCCCATTACGCGCTAATCGGATTTTTCGTCCTCATGTCGTTTCTCGCTGTGGTGGCTTTTATTTTGTGGCTATCCAACGCTCAACTCGACCAACAGTTCGATGATTATGAAGTTAGCTTTAATGGGCCTGTCAGAGGGTTATCGCAAGGCAGTGAAGTCCGTTTTAATGGTCTAAAAGTCGGCGAGGTGACACGTCTTAGCCTTGATCCTAGTGATGCGAATACAGTAATTGCAGATATCCAAGTTGAAGCGCAAACGCCTGTTGATACAAAATCCTATGCTCGTTTGGAACCACTTGGCCTTACGGGTTTGAGCTACATTCAGATATTCTCTGGCGGCGAAGATTTCCCATTACTAAATGACCTCCCGGGGCGTGGGCCAAAACGAATCCCTGGGCAAATGAGTCAACTTGATACGTTTCTCGATGGTGGCGGGTCAGTTATTGAAGATGCATCCGCCGCCCTAAAGCGCGTGAATGCTGTCTTGGCGACTGACGCGATTGCGAATTTCCATAAGATTCTGGAAAACATAGAAAATATTACGGCCAATATCGACACATCTGAACTTGATATGGCGGAGGTCAATAAGGCCATTGTCGCAATTCGGGAAGCGGCTGAAGCGATTACGCTGACAGCCAATAACATTACCCAAACATCAGGCAGTGTGAATGAGATCGTTCAAAATGACATCAAATCCCTCTTAGCCAAAGCCGAAGAAAGCCTTGTAACAATTGACGGAGCCGTTGGAACAATTGATGGCCTAGCGGGCGGTGGGAGCGAGCTTGTTACGGATGCTCGTGATGCCATTAACCGGTTGTCGAATTCTGGCCTAACCGACCTCGAAGAAACGGTCGATGCTATTCGCCGTCTTGTTCAAACGCTTGGGCGTGTCGCCGATAGCCTTGAGCAGAACCCAGCACAGTTCATCGTTGGAACCGAGCGAGAAACCGTAGAGTTACCACAATGAAAACATCCTCTTTCATTCTAACCTCAGTTCTGGCTTCGCTGACCCTAAGCGCCTGTTCCGTTATCTCTGTACTTCCAGATCCTCTGCCTGCGGATACGATATACCGCTTAAGCAATATGCCGGCGGCAGTGCCCGCGAGTTCTAATGCATCAGTCATTCGCGTGGACCGTCCTGCTGCGTCTATCGTCTTTCAAAGTCGTGATGTCGTTGTCTCGCCCGATGGGCAGCGCCTCGTAACGGCCGCGCAAGCGCAATGGTCAGAGGTGATGCCTATCCTTGTGCAAAAGGCCTTCATCGACGTGTTAGAATCACGTCCAGACTTGATTGGTGTTACGCCGGCTTCTGGGGCGCGGACAGATACGCGCGTACAAATCACCATCAATAATTTCGAGGCGCAATTCGACCGCGGTGAAGGGCTTGCGCCGCTGGCTGTGGTGGACCTCTCTGTGACATTTGCGAATGCGTCTAATCGCGATTTGCTCGGGACGTATAAGGTGCGTCATACAGAGCGGGCTACTGCGGCTTCAGTTTCCGCTATCGTCAATGCTATTTCCAAAGCGAATGTGGCGGCTCTGACGGATATTGCGGCATGGCTTGAAGAACAGCCTGTGCATAATGCTGATAAAACTTAATCCGCCGAGCTCATCTTCTTTCGGATGAAGTAGCCAATTCCGAACAGCGTCAAAAGCGTGATGGCGACGAGCGGCAGCATCATTTCGAGCTTATCCCCGACCATCTCGCCGAGCCAGTGACAGAGTGCGAAGATGACGGTCGCATACAGAAATGCTGTGAAGGCGATAATCGCGCAGAATTTGACGTAATTCACACCGAAATAACCGCAGGCCACATAGGCGGGGACTCGGGCGAGGGGGAGGAACCGCGCGCCAAGTAAAGTCACGAATGTGTGGCGTTGTACTTTATCTTGCAGGTTCGCGACATGCTTCTTCTCTGTAAACGCTTTCGCCCTCGGGTATTTCAATGCGGCCCAACCAATCCAATATTTCCAAATATCGGAGAAGAACAAACCGATGAAAATGATAATGAAGACAACAGGGAAGTGATCAGGATTTGACGCCGACAATGTCGCTGCGGCGAGGACAGCCGCATCTTCTTGCACGAATGGCCCGATGGCGATGCCAAGATATAAAAGCCAATTCGGTTCCATATAAGCCCGTCTTAGAAATAAAGAGGTTAAGACTGTCTTTAAGCGGCCTCAAGACGGGGCGCACTCATAAGTTCTGATATTCCGCTGTATCATATGAAATTAAGCCCGATTCAAGCCCTTGCCCCCATTGCGTCTATGAACACTCCGTGACATAAGGCGCGAAATTTTTAACCCCTGATTTGGGGCAATGAAGCCTTATGCCTCATTCGCACTCAAAATTGACACACGATGGACGCCCGTCATGAAAATTAAAGAACTTAAATCTGAAGGCTTGAGCTATAGTTATTCTGTGACTGTTCCCAAAGAGGACCTCGCCGCCAAGCTTGAAGCTAAAATCAAAGAGATGCAGCCACAAGTCTCTCTCAAAGGGTTCCGCCCGGGTAAAGTGCCAGTCGCGCACATCAGAAAAATGTTCGGTCAGTCCATTATGAAAGACGTTGTCGAAGAGACAGTGAACGAAACATCGCAACAGGCGATTAACGACAATAAAATCCGCCCTGCGGGTCAGCCTAAAATCGACCTTCGCGCCAATGGTGAAGACGTTACCAAAGGGACTGCCGACCTTGAATATCAACTGACTGTTGAGTCTATTCCTGATTTCGAACCTGTTGACCCAGAAAAGCTCAAATTCACACGTTTGAAGTATGAAGCGACAGACGCCGATATCGACGAGCGTATGGCTGAGCTTGGTAAAGGTCAAAAATCTTACAAGAAAAAAGCGAAAACAGCGAAAGCCAAAAAAGAAGATGCAGTCCTTATCGACTTCGTCGGAACAATTGACGGCGAAGCTTTTGAAGGCGGAGCAATGGAAGGCCATCAGCTTGTTCTTGGGTCTGGTACATTCATCCCAGGTTTCGAAGATCAACTTATCGGCGCCAAAGCCGGTGATGAAATGGACGTCAAAGTTACATTCCCTGAAGATTACCAAGCGGCCGACCTTGCAGGTAAAGAAGCTGTCTTCGCGACGAAGGTTCACGAAGTCCAAGGTGCTAAAGACGCTGAAATCAATGACGAGTTTGCGAAAAACTTCGGTCTTGATGACTTAGCGGCGCTTAAAGAGGCTGTGAAAGGCCAATTTGAAGGCGAATTAGACATGCAGTCACGCATGAAGCTTAAGCGCGCGATTTTGGATGAGTTGGACAAGAAACATAGTTTTGATCTTCCTCCTGGAATGGTTGAGGCTGAATTTTCAAATATCTGGACACAGGTACAGTCTGAAAAAGAAGCCGGTCAGCTTGACGAAGAAGACGCCAAGAAAACAGATAAGCAGCTCGAAAAAGATTACCGTAAAATTGCTGAACGTCGTGTTCGTCTCGGTCTCGTTTTGGCTGAAATGGGTCAGAAAGCAGAGGTTCAAATCTCGAATGAAGAGCTTCAGCAAGCCATGATCGCCGAAGCCCGTCGTTACCCAGGTCAAGAACAGCAAGTGATTGAGTTCTATCAGAAGAACCCAAATGCAATTGCTCAACTTCGTGCCCCAATCTACGAAGAAAAAGTCGTCGATTTGATTGTCGAGAAAGCCAAAGTGACAGACAAAAAAGTCGATAAAGACGAGCTCTTCAAAGAAGACGAGATGATCTAGCACAATTTGCATTGAGCCAAGGTTCAGGCCTCAGAAAATGGGTAATCTTCACCCAATTTCTGAGCCCCTTAAATGCAAAATCTGCAACATTCGAACGCGTTCCGCATTTTTGCAAAATGCTCGAAGTGAGGATGCTACAATCTCAACGTAATCCCAAAACCCGCCCGTCAAAGGCGGGTTTTTTATTGCCCAAATTCCTCGTCTTTCTAATAAAAAGTTGTGATTCATAAATAACACCATATTAATGTGTTTGATTTAATGCACTTACCCAGAGAAATATTCACTGGGGGCATTATGCAAAAGTTTGATTTCGTGGTTGTCGGGGCTGGGCCTGCGGGTCGTCGCGGCGCCATTCAGGCGGCGAAAGCGGGTAAGTCTGTTCTCCTCATCGATAAAGGGTTCAAAGTCGGCGGTGTCTGCCTCCATACGGGGACGGTGCCGAGTAAAACGCTGCGAGAAACAGTTCTGAACCTGTCTGGATATCGTGAACGCGGCTTTTACGGGCGGTCGTATAAAGTCAAAAATGACATCACCGCGGATGACCTGAAACAGCGCCTCGGTTTGACGGTTGAGCACGAAGTTGAAGTCTTGGAAGACCAACTTCGCCGAAATAATGTCAATGTCATAAGCGGCACAGCGAAATTCCTCAGTCATAATCGTATTCATATTGCGCTTCCTGATGGGGAGGGGAAAGTTATTGAGTTTGACAAAGCGCTCTTGGCTGTTGGCACCAAACCCTTCCGTCCTGAATACGTGCCTTTCGATGGGGAGCGGGTTTTTGATAGTGCGGAGATTCTTAAACTTAAACGCTTGCCCAAATCTTTGACCATTATTGGCGCGGGCGTAATCGGTATTGAATATGCGACGATATTTAATGCACTGGATATCCCCGTAACGATCATCGAGCCGAGAGAAACGATATTGGATTTCTTGGACACGGAACTGGTTAGCGAATTTATAAATGAGCTGAAAGGCAGAGGCATAGAGATTTCCTTGGGCAGTAAAGCGACCCATATTAAAAACGATGGAGACCGCTGTTTCGTGAAGCTCGATAATGGGCGTGTTATTCAATCCGATGTGATTTTGTTCGCGGCGGGTCGTATTGGCGCGACAGAACACCTGGGTTTGGATGCTTGCGGCTTGGTCGTCGATCATCGTCGTCGCATCAAAGTCAATGGCCGCAGTTTCGAAACCCAGACAGCTGGTATTTATGCGGCGGGGGACGTTATCGGCTTCCCAAGCCTGGCCTCTACATCGATGATGCAGGGACGCATCGCCGCCTGTCATGCGTTTAAAATCCCGATGTCAACGCCGCCTGATTACTTCCCCTATGGTATTTATTCTGTTCCTGAAATTTCATCGATTGGCCTGACAGAAAAAGAGCTGAAAGAGAAGAAAATCCCTTATGAGTGCGGCATTGCCCGTCTGCGGGAGACCTCGCGCGGACAAATCATGGGTATCCAATCAGGCATGCTAAAGCTTATTTTCGAGCTAAACTCGCGCCAATTACTGGGCGTGCATATCTTGGGCGAGGGCGCGACAGAGCTCGTGCATATTGGCCAAGCTGTCTTGAACCTCAATGGTAAGCTAGAATACTTCATCGATAACATCTTTAATTATCCAACCTTGGCCGAAGCCTATAAAGTCGCGGCCTTGGATGCATGGAATAAAATGCGTTGTATTGAGCAAGAGAAGTCAGCCAAAGACTCAACGGATTTTGATGATAGCGATTTCAACCCGTTGAATACATTCAGCGTCGGCTAGGATCTGAATAGGCCGAAAACGCGCTATCACCGTTTCAACATCTCTCGCTCCATCCGCAAGAGGGCATGCGCCTCTGGCGTATCTGGTGGAATTTTATGAAGCGCAGGCAAGCCCACAAGCCCCCGCTGATAATTCATTACCTCGAGCTCAATCCCATCAAATCGCGTGGCGCGCTTAAGGGCCTTATATTCTTCGATAAGCGCTTGTTCATTCTGCGTTTGAGGGCGGAGCGAGGCCTTGTCTTGTTCTTGCTTTAACGTGCGAATTTTTTGATCAATTTGCAGACTGTGTAAAAGCCGTTTCTTTGCATGATATTGGCGCTTACTGACGCGTTTTGGTCTCACTATTACTTCCTATTTCATTTCGTTTCTTTGGAGAATTTGGGCTGTCTGCGAGGTGTGGGGC
>CAYGSV010000087.1:0-9350 GCA_964352635.1 uncultured Algimonas sp. | reverse complement strand
ATCTTCGCCTCGCTGATAAATTTCTTTTCCCTTTTGCGTCACGTTTTTACGCGTCTCGCCTTTGGGGTCTATGAGGGCTTTCCCTTCTGAGAGAAGCTGTTCCAGAAATTGCTGAATATTTGGGGCCGTGTCGGTCATTTTGTCCTCCGTTTCAGATGATATGATAAGCGATGAAACCGCGTTGCACAAATGCCATGCTCATTTTTCTGCTTTTCATGCGGTGAAGATAGTTTCAAGACGGTGATATGAAAACAGCTTTAAAATTCTTCGGCGGCCTTATCTTTTTGATCGTCATTGGCGCCTTAATATATATGTGGACACCGGGCGGGGCCTCTTATTCCGAAGACGAGATACGAAAGACCGCGGCGACTTATGACGCGCGCATTATTCGAGATGATTACGGTGTGCCGCATATTTTCGGTGAAACGGATGCCGATGCGAGTTTCGGGTTTGGCTATGCCCATGCCGAAGATGACTGGGCGACAATCCAAGACGTCATTATCGCCGCGCGCGGTATGAGCGCCCAATATAAAGGCAAATCCGTTGCGCCGCAGGATTACTTGTTCGATTTGTTCAAAGTCGAAGAGGCGATAGAGCAGAAATATGATGCTGAGGTACGCAATGATATAAAAGAGATTGCCCGCGCCTATGCAGCGGCGCTTAATCTCTATGGTGTCGAAAACCCAGATAAGGTTTTGCCCGCTGTTCTGCCGATGACGGAGCAGGATGTCCTCGCGGGCTTTACATGGGCGACACCATTTTTTTATCGCCTTGACGGTTATCTGGAAGAGCTCTTTACGGCGGAGGATAAACCGAACGTCTCGCCTTGGTCACAAACGAGCTCGTTGGATATTCCTGATGCGGTGAGGGGGTCTAATGCCTTTGCTGTTGCGCCTGCGCGTAGTGATGATGGCCACACGCGGCTAATCCTGAACTCTCATCAGCCCATGACAGGGCCTTATGCTTGGTATGAAGCGCATATGGTGTCCAACGAGGGCTTGAACATAGCAGGCGCGACATTCCCGGGTGTACCCATTATCGCGCAAGGCGTAACGCCAAATTTAGGGTGGGCGCAAACGGTGAACCGTCCTGACTTGGTTGATATATATGCGTTAGAGGTCGATGATTTCGATAAGCCTAAGCAATATAAGTTGGACGGCGACTGGGTCGATTTTGAGATTACGCAGTCTAAGTTTCGCGTGAAACTGGCGGGGCCATTATCCCTGCCTATTAAGCGGCCTGTTTTGTGGTCGAAACATGGGCCTGTCTTATCGACACCAACAGGACATTACGCCATTCGTTTCTCTGGTTTGCAAGGCGTTGGCGCGCTGCAACAATGGTATGATATGGGCAAAGCGACGAACATGACGGAATGGCGCGCGGCGATGACGCAAAATAACGTCCTCTCCTTTAACATTATTTACGGCGATAAAGACGGCAATATTGGCGCGGTTTATAATGCGCGTATGCCTGACCGCATCGAAGGCCCTGATTGGGAAGAGGTTCTACCGGGCGATAAATCAGAGCTTATTTGGGACGGTTTTCACCCTCTCAGTGATATGCCGCAAATTTGGAACCCAAGCTGTGGTTGGGTCTTCTCTGCGAATGCAACACCCTTTGATATAACCGACCCTGCCTGTAATAATTCGCGTAAAGACTTTTCGAAAACTTTTGGGATTGAAGACCGTATCACTAATCGATCAAGACGGGCGCTTAAACTCCTTGTGCCAGACGAAGAAATCTCTCGTGACGCGCTTTTGGCGTACCGTGCGGATACGCGATATGATCCAGAATCAAATTTGATGAAATTCGTCGTTGATTTGGTTTCCCGTGAGTATGAAGAGCCATTACTCAATGAGGCCAAAGATGTTCTCCGAAATTGGGATGGGAACACAATTCGTAGCTCTCGCGGAGCGGCTCTTTCCGTTATCACTGGAATGCGCGCTTTAGGCTATGAGTATATCGAAGAAGAGATGGAGCCGGTAGAGGCTCTCCGCCTAACAGCGACTGAATTAATGGCGCAGTTTGGGCGGCTTGATCCTGAATGGGGCGAGGTCAACAGATTGCAACGCGGCGATGTTGATATTCCTTTGGACGGTGCACCTGATGTCTTGCGCGCGATTTATGCGGATCGTGACGGCGTTGGTAAAGCGGGTGTCATGAATGCCTTTGCTGGTGATACACACATCATGGTGGCGGAGTGGGACAAAGCAGGTGAATTAGACCTAGTCTCCATTCATCAATACGGTGCGGCGACACTTGATGAAATCTCACCGCATTACGCGGATCAAGCTGAGCTTTTTGCAAAAGGCGGTTATAAGCCTATGCCCATGTCGCTTGAAGACGTGCTAAAAACAGCGACACGCGACTACAGGCCAGGTCGATAAAGGTATATTTTTACTAATGCCCCATTTTTGGAAAGCCATTGTTATATTTTGTATGGCTTTTCTTTCTGCTTGCTCGACTATTGCTGGTAATCATGTTTTTTTAAAGGATATACTCGAAAACCCGCGCGTGATTACTGTGCCTTTCCAGATGCAGGAGAGCGGTTTGATTTTATTAGAAGGCGTGGTTGTAGGCGAGCAATCCATGACCTTGCTCTTGGATACAGGCGCAACGCGTTCGGCCATTTTCCAAAAGACTTTTGACGGTTTGGAAGTCGATTTGTCGATTGACCGAACGGTAAATATCCATGGTATGTCTAATGTCGTTCGCAGGGATGTAACAATTATTCCTAGCTTGAATATGGGCGGTGTTGAGTTTGCCAATGTAGATTTTGTTATCCTGCCCGACCGGGCAAAGAATAATCTCCTTCGCCAATCCCAAACGCCGATGGACGGCCTTATTGGTATGGATGTTCTCTCTGATTACACGCTCTATCTGTCGCGTAGAGGCGCTGAGTTAAAACTAATTCCAAAGGATATTGTTGTTCGTGCTCCCCGCAATTGGTCTAAAATAGCTCTCACTGAAAACCCGTTCATTGATGATGACAGAGGGTTGCATTTTTTTACGGTGGATATGTTGAACGATGATATTCCAACGCTTTTTGACAGCGGTGCAGAAATCAATGTGATGAGTTGGAATGACCTTCGACATCGCAAATTAAAAACACTTTATAAAACTTTGCGCCAAGATTGGGAGATTCAAGGTGCTGTTGGATCTTTTCGCCCCATAGGAAAAGTTCGCTTGGATTTTATAAGGGCTGGTGACGTGACTTGGGAAGAGAAGGATATTATATTTATGGAGCTTGGCAGTCTTGATATTTTGGGTGCCGACGATTCATCATTTTTAGTGGCGGGCTTTAACTTGATCGACAATGATGAAGTCTTGATCGATTTTGAACGTAATGTTCTGTCCGTCACAACAAAGCGTAATAGAGAGGTGGGGCCATCGCTTCGTGCATTGGGTGAAGCGCAGACTTTTTAACAGCTCTATCTAAATATCTTCTTTTTTGGGCTTCCAATAATCGCGACGACAGCGTTGCCCCATACGCACCAATAATTCGTAATTCAGCGTTTCGCCAACACTGGCTTCTTTTTCCAGATGAGAGCCATGAAAAACAGCAACGCCGCCTATCTCAACTGTAAGGCGCGCTTCGGTGACGTCTAATATCGTTAAGTCCATACTAACGCGACCGACGATTGGAACTTCCATATCGTGCATAATGGCCGTGCCTTTGTTAGAGTGAGATACAGGGATTCCATCGGCATAGCCTGCGCCAACGATAGCGATACGCATGTCTCGCGGTGCTGTGAAGCTCGCATTATAACCAATTGTCTCACCCGCTTTGATATATTTAATTTGTAGGACAGGGGCGAGGAGGGTGGCGACGGGTCGGCCGATTTCCTGGTCAGGATTATTTGTAGCGGCTCCGCCGTAAAGGCCAATCCCCGGGCGCACCATTTGGAAGTGATAAGGCTTACCCAGATAGATACCCGCCGTATTGGCGAGGCTAAGAGGTGTCAGCGGCAATTGCGCCGCGGCTTTTCTAAACGCGGCGAGTTGGGTTTTATTCATTGGGTTGGATGCATCAGGCGCGCAGGCGAGATGACTCATAACCCATTCGGGGTTCAGCGATTTCCAAAGTTTTTTGTCGCGTGATAGCTCGATTAATTCCTCGGCATCTAAACCCAAACGGTTCATGCCTGTATCAATATGGATGGCCGTGTAGGGCGGCTCATTCACACTGTCTGATACCTCTGCCCAAAAACGCGCTTGTTCGATAGAGTTGATAACGGGCTTTAATTTCGCGCCCAGTATCACACCTTTATCGCGGGGCGCTGGGCCGTTCAGGATATAGATCGCCGCGTTAGGACCAATACCGTCCCGAAGGATTTTACCTTCGCCTGCCGTCGCGACAAAAAATATCCGACAACCCGCGCCATATAGCGCTTTACCGACAGGCACAGCGCCTAAGCCATAAGCGTCCGCTTTGACCGAAGCGCCGATTTTAGCAGCGCCCACTCTGTTTTTAAGGGCCGTATAATTTGCTTTAATTGCATCAAGGTCGACCCGAAGTGTCGGTCGTGTAGAATATGTGGGTTGGAAGGTCATGAACGCGGGAGTAGACGAGGAACAGGGCTTAGGAAAGAGCTTTTGATGATGCTGTGAAAAGAAGTTCTGTTTATTAGTAAGATTAACTTAAATTGGGCCTGCAGTTTCAGCGATGGATTTCAGACCAACCACATAACGCCCCGTGCCTAATCGGTGGTGAAATATCGTCCGAGATGAATCGGCAAAATACTGCATCAAAGCGCCCTTAGAAATGTGGCTCCAGTCAAACTTTTCAAAAACATCCTCGGTTTTTCCAACTAACTCCCAGTCATCAATTATCAAAAGCGCAGCGTCTAGGAAGGTATCAAAAATTTGAGTGTATTCCGAAACAATAGGTTTTTGCTCTGCGGGTTCTGGGTTTTGATTGGCTCCACTATGCGCCGTATCTGTTGGGTATCCTTGAAACCTGCCTTTTGACCAATCGATACTGTTATCCCCACTCCAATGGGCATCCAGAAAAAACACCGTTGGGCCAGATAAGGACTGAATAATCTCTGGCAAAACGTCTTTTGAATTACCTTTAAAGACTTTTAGGTTTGGGCGTGCTGCCTCTACAGGCTTTAAACAGTTGTAGAGATGGTCAGACAATTCAATCGTGAAAACTTTTTCAAATAAATAGGACGCGTGAATGCTTGTGTGCCCATAGAGAGAGCCCGTTTCGACAAAGTTCGTAAATTGCGGCGCTACAGCAGGGCCATAATTATGGACGGCTTCGAATAAAAAATCTGGGTAATAAACTGTCGGTTGGATTGAAAAAATGGCCTTTAGGTGACCACTTTCTTCTACTGGCATATAAAGCGTAATGGGATAGGGCGCATGTGTATCTGCGCCTAACTCTAATTCAATCTGCAATATCGCTTTTTGGCTAGGTGGGTGTGTTTCAAAACTTGGTAGACCGCTAGGAGCAGTAGGCAGAGATGTTATTTTGGCGACAATGCGTTGGCCCAACTTGTCATAAAATTGGATGGCCTGTATATCTATCTCAAAGTCATCAGACGCGAGGCAAAGCGTAAATCCACATGTGGGCTCACTCATCCTCAACCAAGGCTTTCCACCCCGAAATTCAATCCATTTTAAAGCCGAGTGATATTGGACAACATCGGCAACAAAATACTCTATCGGTAGCCTTTGCAATGTCCCTAAAGCCTACTTCTCTATCTCAACGACATGCGGGTAAGGGATTGATATGCCGCCTTTATCAAAGGCTTCTTTCACGGACTTGATAAGGTCAAAGCGTACATCCCAATAATCCTCGACTTTGCACCAGACGCGCATTTGAATATCGACCGAACTATCATTGAGATTAGAGACTTTCGCCCATGGGCCGTCTGGGTCCGCCAATACGCGGGCATCTTTTTTGGCTTCGCCGAGGATGATATCAATGGCTTTGTCCATATCGTCATCATAATCGATACCGAAATCGACATCGACACGACGAACGCCAAGGGAGCTATAGTTTTTGACCGTGCCACCGCGTACGGCGCTGTTGGAAAGAATGATTTTGATATTATCCAGCGTAATCAAGGTCGTCGTGAAAATGTTCAAATCATCGACAACGCCTTCTTCGCCGCCTGCCTCTACATAATCACCGATTTTATAGGGGCGGAAAAGAATTAGAAGAAGACCTGCAGCGACATTGGCCATAGACCCTTGAAGCGCCAAGCCAATCGCCAAAGTGGCGGCGGAAAAGATAACGAAGACTTTTGCAACAGGCACACCCACAACCGCAATGGCGGCAAGGAATGTTGCGATTAAAACAGCATATTTGGCCGCGGCGGCTGCAAAGTTACCGAGCGTTGTATCGACGTGTTGGCTTTCGGTCGTTCGTTTTGTCAAAGCGCGATAGACGCGTCCTGCAATAGATGAGCCGATCCAGAGTATGACCAGTGCAATGAGTATTTTCGGCACAAAAAAGACGGCCTTCTCAATAACAACATCGCTATAGAATTGAACGAATCCGGTCGGGTCACTCAAAACAGAAGGGGCCGTTTCCGCAATTTGCATATCCGTAAACAGAGTTTGAAAATTCTCCATGGTGCTTATCCTCTCTTTACAATTGAACAGTGTTCATAAGGAATTTCAATGCCCGCTTTATCAAGCGCCTTTTTGATGGGCTGAGAAATTTCCATTTTTAATTTACGGTGGTCTTCGGCATCCGACCAAAGACGGAGTTGGATGTTGACGGATGAGTCGCCCAAGGACGTCACTTTCGCCCAAGGTGGTGGGTCTTGGTGCACCCGTGGGTTATCTTTCACCGCCGCCAAAATGGTTGAGATAGACTTATCCAGATCAGCGTCATAGCTGACGCCAATATCCGTATCGAGGCGAAGCTTGCCGTCGTGAAAATAATTTTTAATCGTCCCGCCGAAGATGGCGCCGTTCCCTACGCTGATGGCCACGTTATCACGCGTGACGAGGCGTGTGCTGAATAGACCTGTTTCCATGACAACGCCTGTTTCGCCAGCGACTTCGACTTGGTCACCGACTTTAAAGGGGCGGAACAGGGCCAGCATAATGCCTGAGGCAAAATCACCTAAAGACTCTTGAAGCGCAAAGCCCAAAGCCAAAACGAGGGCCGCAATGATCGTTGCCATGAAGGCGAGATTTATTTTCATCGCGGAGAGCGCCATAATGATGACCGCGCCCATGCCAATAAAAAGAACAAGAGACCCAAAAAAACGCGCCAGTGTCGCATCAATATTTGGGATTTTTTCGGTCGCAGTGATTGTGACTGACGAGGCTTTTCTAACGATAAAACGGCCAACGATAAATATAATTAGCGCCAGTAAAAGGTATGGAGAAAATTCAATTATATAATTCGGAATAAGCTGAATGGTCTCAATAATCATGTCCATAGGATCCTCCACCTAGAATAGAGCTAAAGCTTTAGAGCAAGACAAACGAATCCGCAAAGTTTGTTTTATGCTTTGGTGTTGAGGCACATTCTATAGGAAGTAGTTATGTTTTATATAACATACTTATATTATTTCTATGAAATATTTTCCCCTAACAAATCATCATACGCTGTGTGTCCCCTTAACAATACAGCAAACCTTATAGCCCCGCTCAGTGAGTGGGGCTTTTTTTATATCTTAAATACCTTTTGATGATTTCTAGTATTTCATAATTTTATGTGATTAGACGATTTCTCGGGTTAAGGACTGATGACGTAAGATATACCGCCTAAGCACTAAAGGTCCGAATAGACAGTGACTGAACTTTTTCTAGAATTAGACTGGCGTGCTTTTTTGATTGCAATGGTTGTTGTCGAATTGACCCCTGGGCCAAACATGGGGTGGTTAGCGGCCCTGTCTGCGCAATATGGCAAGCGTGCAGGCCTGATGGCTGTAGCTGGAGTAACCCTTGGTCTCGCCGTGCAAGTGCTTGCCGCTGCGACGGGTATATCCGCCGTCATTTCTAATTTTCCACTTGTCTATAACGCAATCCGTTGGGCTGGAATTCTATTTATGCTCTGGTTAGCTTGGGAGGCTTTTTCCGATACGGGGTCGCCCGATGTTGCGAAAGGGTTGTCCAACAAGGGCTTTAGACACGGCGTAATTGCCAATCTTTTAAACCCGAAAGCCTTAGTGTTTTATGTTGCCGTGGTTGGACAATTCGCTGATCCGAAATTAGGCGGACTTTGGTGGCAAATCCTTGTCTTGGGTTTTATGCATCTTTGTGTTGCGATTATCGTGCATGTGTTGATCGTTTTGATGGGGGCAAAGTTAGGAGAGCGCTTTGAGACATGGCGAACCTCTCTCTCGGCGCGACTGTTCTTTGCCTTCAGCTTAGTGGTCGTTGCTGTCTGGATAGCGATTTCAACGGCATAAACTCGAGGGGTTAAAACGTGCTGCCTTCATAGTCTTCAGGGGCGAGGTTGCCGAACTTTGTTAGGTCTGCGTTAAACGATAATTTGACCGTGCCAATCGGGCCGTGACGTTGTTTGCCGACAATGACTTCGGCCTTGCCGTAAAGCTTTTCCATATCCTCTTGCCATTGGATGTGTTCTTCTGTGCCCTCAGACGGTTCAGACCGCGCGAGGTAATATTCTTCGCGGAAGACGAACATCACAACATCGGCGTCTTGTTCGATAGAGCCTGATTCCCGCAAGTCAGAAAGCTGTGGCCGTTTATCATCGCGTTGTTCCACCTGACGCGAGAGCTGCGCGAGGGCGAGAACGGGAATATCGAGTTCTTTGGCTAAGGCCTTCAAGCCTTGCGTAATCATAGAGACTTCTTGCACGCGGTTCGAATTGCTATTCATGGCATTGCCACCCGTCAAGAGTTGCAGATAATCCACCACGATACAGTCAAGCCCGCCCATACGTTTCAAACGACGCGCCCGCGCAGACAACGCTCCAATTGAAATCCCGCCCGTATCATCGATATGAAGGGGAATTGAGGTAAGCTCATCCGCGCTATCGCGGATATGTTCATATTGTTCCGTATTGATATCACCGCGGCGAATACGGTGAGAGGGGACGCCAGAATGTTCGGCCAACAAACGCGTCGCAAGCTGTTCAGATGACATTTCAAGCGAGAAAAATCCAACAACACCGCCATCAACGGTTTTCTCTATCCCGTTTTCATCGCGTTCACGGCGATGTTTCTTGGCGATGTGAAACGCAATGTTCGTCGCGAGTGATGTTTTACCCATAGACGGACGACCCGCGAGGATAACGAGGTCAGAGCGATGTAACCCGCCCAATTGCCGATCAAGGTCGACGAGGCCAGTTGAGATAACCGAGAGGTTCCCCTCGCGAGAAAAAGCTCCGCTCGACATTTGAAACGATAGGA
>CAYGSV010000086.1:0-9451 GCA_964352635.1 uncultured Algimonas sp. | reverse complement strand
CAGTGACAACACGCTTGATGTGCTTTCAGACCTGAAAAAGAAACATCCGCAATTACGTGTGATTGCACACCGCTCTAATGCTGGGCAGTCTCGGGCTGTTCGGACGGGTGTTTTGGCGGCGAAGTCTAACCTAATTGCGACTTTGGATGGTGATGGTCAAAATAATCCTGCTGATATTCCAAAATTACGCGATCAAATTACGCGGGATGATGCCCCTGATAACCTCACGCTCGTCGGCGGCCGCCGTATGAAACGCCAAGACAGCCAAGCCAAACTTTGGGCCTCGAAACTTGGCAATGGTGTGCGTAAAAAGGTGCTCAAAGACCAAGCCGACGACACAGGCTGTGGCATTAAAGTTTTTAAACGGGATGCGTTTTTATTGCTTCCTTATTTCGACCATATCCACCGTTATATTCCTGCTCTTATGCTCCGCGAAGGCTTTGCCATTGAATTTGCGGATGTTAGCCATAGGCCGCGTATTGCAGGGACGTCAAAATATACGAACTTTGGACGTCTCAAAGTCTCAATTGCGGACTTACGGGGTGTGATGTGGCTCAATTCGCGTTCCCGAAATCCTAAGGGGTGGGACGAGCATTAAAATTAGCAAATACGGTCTATCCGTTAACCTTTTGCAAGCCATTTTCGTTTAGAAAATCTTAAGTTTTCGAGTCGTTTTAACGGGCAAAAGGGTCATGCGCTTCTTTCTAGTTTTCCCTCTTATGATTATTCCTGTGGCCCTCTATAATATAATGGCCGTCAGCGGGTCGACATTTGCCAGTGCTGAAGAAGTGCGTGCGCGGCTCGACACAGACTTCCAATCTATATCGATGATGTCAGGGTCAGTTTGGGAGATAACACCCGGTCACATGTTAATTGCGCTCTCGCTTCTCATGTTATTTTTCGAGTTAATTAAATCAACGGGTACAGACCGTGCGGCCGTTATGAACCACGCATTCTCAATGTTATTATTTATTGTCTGTTTGGTCGAGTTTTTAATGTTCCCGGCCTTTGGTACCTCTGTCTTTTTCTTAATCGGTCTTATGTGCCTCTTAGATGTGATGGCAGGCTTTATGGTGACGATTGCAAGTGCACGCCGTGATTTCGCGGTTAGCGAAGGCTAAGTCTTGTTTAACGGAGTCGAAGGCCTAGACAGGGTTTATGGATAAAGTCGCGACATATGATTCTGTGAAGCTTGAGAGTGTTAAATCTCATTCGCTGAACCATGACTCTCATGTGGCGCATCATTTTGATTTGTTAAAAGCAACGGGTTTTCAATTGTCTGATGATGGAAGCCTCACTTGGGGCAGACCTGAATTGGCCGCACGATTATTGCGGTGCGCTCTGTCGGATTTACCTAATAATCGTGATGCTTGGATAGAGATGATTCATGCTGAAGATAGACGCGATTATGCGCGTTTATTGAGCGCGTTGGGGTGGGACGGCGCGCAATATGAAACGCGCTACCGTATTCAGACAACGGAAGGCCGTCAGATATGGATCGAGGAAACGACCAAGAGGTTAGCAGGGGAAGCAGATAAACCCAGCGCGGTAACGGGCGTCATTCGCAACATTACAGAACAGCGCGATAAAGAAGAGCGTGCGCTTTGGCTCGCGCAATATGATGATGTGACGTCTCTGCCGAACCAAGAGAAATTTATGAAGTCAGCCGAGACACTTATTGGTCTGTCGCGCCGTTTATCATGCAAGGGTGCGCTTATTCGTATCCGTGTAACAAACCTTGATGACGTTAATCTGATTTACGGCTTTGAGGCGGGAGAAAGACTCTTATCGGCTATAGCGGATAGGTTGAAGAACGTCGTGCAGTCGCCTGACGCGATGGGCAAAGGTAATGCCACGGATTTCCTCTTGGGTGTTGCGGGTGTGCAAGGCGCAGATAGCGACCCGCAGATATTATGTGAGCGGTTACAACGCGCGTTGAGCGAAGCCTCTTATGTAACGCCGCAGGGACGACTACTGGCCAAGGTGAAAATCGGCCATACAATTTTCCCGCAAGCTATGCGATCTACGAAAGATTTACTGGCACAAACTGAGCGGGCTTTGGCGTTTGAAAAAACAGCCCCCGTTATCGCTTATGCCCCTGTTATGGGCCTTCCATCAGATGCCAGAACACAAGGTCCGATTGTCGAGGCTGATATTATTGCCGCCTTAAATGAACGCCGTATTTCATTGGCCTATCAACCGATTATTGAGGCGCGCAGTCGAGAGCTTCATCACTATGAATGTCTCCTGCGGTTGCGCCAAGAAGACGGAGAACTGGTGAGTGCAGGTCGGCTTATCATGGCGGCAGAAAAATTAGGTCTCGCGCATCTCTTGGATCGCCGTGCTTTGGAATTGGCAGGCGCTAAACTTCAAGACAATAAAACACTCCGCGTGGCTCTGAATGTTTCTGCTGAAACTGTTAAATCCGAAGAAACCGCCGAGGCTTATATCGCGGCGCTTAAAGCGCTTGGCCCCATTACAGAACGCATAACGTTGGAATTAACCGAAACCGCCGCGTTGGATGACCCCGCCAAAGCGAGTGCTTTTTCAAATCAAAGTCGTGCTTTAGGCTGTGATTTTGCGATAGATGATTTCGGTTCTGGCTATACGAGTTTCAGAAACTTAATGGCGATTGAAGCTGAGACGATTAAGATTGATGGCAGCCTGATTAAAGGCATCGCGACGACACCTCATATGCAGAGCTTTGTCCGTATGATGGTCGACCTCGCTCAGACATTCTCTGTCAAAACCGTGGCGGAAATGGTCGAAGAGCCCGCCGATGCCGATATTTTAAAACGCCTTGGTGTTGACTATTTACAAGGCTATCTTTTTGGTATGCCTGCCGCCACGCCGTCCTATCAATTATAAGAACAAAAGACTGTTATCTGTTCATTTTGCGCGTAGAATAAGCGCGTGAGAGAAAGTGTCCTCAGATTAGAAAAGTTTTACGCGAGCCCTTTGGGTTTGGCGGCGCGGGATATGGCGTCGCGACGTTTGAAGACCCTCTGGCCAGACCTCTCTGGGCGCAATGTATTGGGCTTTGGATATTGCGCGCCCTATCTCGACCCTTACCAAGCGGGGGCCAATCGCATTGTTTTGGCCATGCCAGGCGGGCAGGGCGCACTGGCGCATAAAGGCAGTCGCGGGATAAATTCTTGTCTCGTCGAAGAAGATTGCCTGCCTTTCTCTGATTCAAGTTTTGAGACAATCCTTTGTGTGCACGGGGTCGAAGAAACGCCGAATTTGAAGGATTTAATGTCAGAGCTTTGGCGCGTCTGTCGCCCTGAAGGTCACATTGTTATTATCGCCGCTAATCGCGCGGGGCTCTGGGCGGGATCTGATAAAAGTCCCTTTGGCGCAGGGCGTCCTTTTTCACGGACACAAATGCGGGCCACCATGCGGGATGTGGGTTTTCATCCAACAATTTGGTCAGGTGCGCTTTATGCGCCGCCTGTTAAAACTTTTACCAAGGGTGGCTTATTGCGCGCCTCTGAACGATTCGGGGAAACCGTCCTGCCTAGCTTGTCAGGTCTAATCCTCGTTGAAGGCATAAAACGCCTCTATGCCGAGCCAAATCAAGGCGAAAAGGCAAAATCTGTCGTTGCAATCCCCCGTTTTGGAACGTCCCCCATTGCCAACCGCGCGCCGTCCTCGCATAGGGAAGCTATGAAAGAGACAGGCTCATGAGTAAGCTCGATATAGATAAGCTGACAGACATCAGTCAGGTGCGCGAAGAAATTGACCGCGTTGATAATGCTTTGCTGGAGCTTATTGCGGAGCGATTAGAACTCTCCAAAGCCGTGCGGCGGGCGAAATCAGGCGTGCGTGTTTGGCGTCCGTCTCGCGAAGATAGCCATGTGCGTGAACTGGCCGCGGCGACCCAAGATACGCCGCGTCCCCTCGTCAGTCGTATTTGGGCCGAGCTCATGAGTGCGAGCCTTGCCATGCAGGGGCCGATGAAGCTCCATGTCGCGCTCGAAGGCGATTCTATGGCCGCGCTAGCTCTGGTGCGTGATCGGTTTGGAGCGTCCATTCCGACCTATACCTACCCCACAGCGAGCAGTGCTATGGCGGCGACCTATGCCGATGCCGAAGGTGTTGCAGTGCTGCCGTCCCCTGGTGGGATGCATAATTGGTGGATGGCCTTGGGCGCAGATGGGGCCATGCCTGACATGCATATCCTCGCAGGTCTCCCGCGTACAGGGCAGGGCGACTGGCCTGTGGCCGTGGCCGTAGCGACAGCGGATATTCAACCCTCGGGCAATGATGATACGCTGATTACATCTCGCGCTGATCTACGGGTCATTGAGTCACGCGCTGAAAAACGGGCGGCCACTGATGATCGTCAACTTTATAGCCTACCAGGCTACTTTGAGACTGTGCCAGAGGCGATTTTAAAGCTTGATCCTTCCGCTCATATCATCGGTGCTTTGCCAAAACCCATAGGGTAATTAGGAGGCGGATAATTAAATGACGTTCGACACGCTCCTAATTGTTGGCGGTGGCCTCATTGGAAGCTCGATTGCGCGAGCCGCCAAAGACTACGGCCAAGCCAAAACTGTTTATATCATGGATAATTCAGCGGATGCTTGTGCCGCGATTGAACGCTTAGGCTTTGCTGATGGTGTGAGTGAAGGGCAGGCGGATTATTTCGCCTCGCAGGCCGACCTCGTTGTCCTTTGTGTACCGCCCGGGCGAATGGGCGATGTAGCGGCGAAGATAATTCCTAATATGAAAGCGGGGGCGATACTCTCTGATGTGGGCTCTATCAAAGGCGCGGTGATAGAAGCGGTGAAACCACATATGCGCGATGATATTACTTTTATCGCAGGGCATCCTATTGCGGGCACAGAATATAGCGGGCCAGAGGCTGGGTTTTCTGAATTATTTAAAGAGCGTTGGTGCGTTTTGACCCCAACGGAAGAAGGCTTGCCCGAAACCGATACATTAAAAACCTTCTGGGAAGGTATTGGTAGCTTGGTCACAATCATGACGCCTGAACGTCACGATATTGTCCTCGCAACAACGTCTCACGTACCGCATTTAATTGCTTATACTTTGGTCGGTACAGCCGTGGATATGGAAACGGTCACGCGTAATGAAGTCGTGAAATTCTCAGCGGGTGGCTTCCGAGACTTCACGCGTATCGCCGCCTCTGACCCCGTCATGTGGCGCGATGTATTCTTGTCCAATCGCGAGGCCACACTCGAAGTCGTGGACCGTTTCATCGAGGACTTAACAGCCCTCAAACGCGCCATAAGATGGGAAGACGGCGAAACGCTCTTAGATCACTTCGCCAAAACCAGAGACATCCGCAGAAGAATTGTCGACGCAGGACAAGACAGCGCCGCACCGAACTTTGGGCGTGATGATTGAGTTAAGGTCAGTTTAGGGGGTTTTACTAACCTTAGTTTACGGTAGTGTAGTAACTAGGCTAGAGTATGGCATTGTCTTACTTGAACTACAGGGTAAAATTATAATGAAAGACTAGAGTATATTATGAAACTCGAAGACTTCGTAAAACAAACATTGCTTGATATTACAAATGGCGTAGCTAAAGCGCAAAAAGAAGCACTTTTATATGTAGCGCCCGGTTATGTTGAAAACGAAAAACAAGTTGCCCCTCAACTTGTCAAATTTGAGGTGGCCGTAACTGTCAGTAAGGAGGCAGGTGGTGGAATTCGAGTTTGGTCTTTTGGAGATGCAAAAACAAACATATCATCGGAAAAAACAAACCGCATAACTTTTGATGTTCCAGTATATTTTCAGGCACCTACTGAACTAAATAGCAAGCACTTCTCAAAGCAAGAAGACTAAGTTTACTTCACGTCTGATATCGAGGATGAATTCAACCCTCCACTGGCAAAGGCGTATCCGGCACGCCGTTTCGTTCCTGAACTTCTGACCCTCTCGCCATTGTCACTAACAGCTTGCCATATTCCCCTAGTAACCGTTTAAATCGTGCGCCGTCTGAGTACCAAGTCGTGTCATCACCTCTGGTCACGGGATAAGGGGTGATGCGGATGCGGCCTGCGGCAACGGCGATTTCGCTTTGGGCGCGAGGCATGTGATAGGCTGATGTTACGAGTAGGATATGCTCAAATCCCATTGCTTCGGCCCAAGCGGCGGTTTCTCGCGCATTGCCAATCGTGTCTTCGGCGGCGTAATCCAAATCGATACAGCAGGCTTTTGTCTCCTCTGGTAAATCCAGCAAATTTAAAACCGTGTCAGAGGTCACATCGGCATTGACCCCTGAAATTAAAAGCCGTTCACCCTTGCCGTCTTTCAAGAGTTGGGCTGCAGCGTCTAACCGACCACCGCCTTTGCCTGTCCAGACGACAATGCCGTCTGCTTTTGGCGCTACGCTTGGAGTCGCTAAGTCATCGACCTTTTGTGCGAAAACAATAAAGCCAAACGCCAGAATTAAAAACGCCACAATAAAAACGAGCGCGAAAAACTTCATCCACGCGAAGAATTTTTGCCGTTTCGTTTTTTTAACCTTGCCCACGTCGCCCTCTTAAGCGCGTTTTCGGTCTTGGCGCAAAGCATATTGCGTTGTGACCCCTGCGGTGAGGGCACAGAACACCACGAATAATAACCAGAGCAAGAAGAGCCAAAGTGTATCAGATAAAGCCGCCGTAAAGCTTGGCCAGAAAATATCTTGGCTGACACCCAGTAAGGACAATAGGAGCCAACCGAACCACGCGAGGATAAGCCCTATACCAGCACCGAGAGCGCTACGGCGACCCGCTTGGCCGACAAAGAGCTTGGCAATGAAGCTATCTGTTGCGCCGACTTGAGCGAGGACCGAAATAATCGAGCGTTGCGAAGCCATAGCCGCCCTTGTTGCGAAAAGGTTCACGCTCACACTGGCAATTAACAAGAGGCTCAACAGCGCCATGCCCCCCAAAACCAAAGCCCGCGCGGTTCCACCAATTTGATCGGCCCAACGGGAATGATCATCGACCACGGCGATAATCCCTGCCTCAGTTAATTGGGTTTCTAACTCTTGCGCCGTCGGTAAATCCACATTTTGCGGGGCTTCAATCGTGATTAGCCCCGGCAAGGCAACGCTATCTGGTAAATCTAAATTACCAATCCACGGGCGTATGAGGTTTTGCGACTCGCTTTGAGACAGTGGCACCACTGTAGTGGCCTCCCCAATAATATCTTTGACGGCGTCCGTCGCTAATTGCATTTGCATATCGAAATTATTCTCTTCCGATAATGGCGCGAGTGTGACCTGAACGGTTAAAGATTGAGACAATTGCGATTGCCAATCCCCTGATAAGCGCAAAGTGGCGCGAGAGAACAAAAGTGCTAACCCCGCCAAAAAGGCCATAATGGTGAGCACAGTCAGCAAAGCGCGCACATTATGTCCGCGTGTCAGCAAGATAGGCTGTTGGGCTGGGAGAGGCGTCGTCATGTAAGGGCCTCATCATAACCTGAGGAGGCGTTTAAGCCTTTAAACACGCGGCCATCTTCTATGCGTAGAACACGAGCATCCAATTCTTGGATGAGGTCTATATCATGCGTTGCTATCATCACGGTGGTCCCCATACGGTTCATTTCCGCGAAAAGCCTTAGCAGGCGACGTCCTATGATCGGGTCTACATTGCCTGTCGGTTCATCTGCAATCAGAAGGTTGGGTTTAGCAATAACGGCGCGGGCAATAGCAGCGCGTTGCTTTTCCCCGCCAGACAACGTCGGCGGAAGGGCTTGCATCCGATGGCCAAGACCAACCCATTGCAAGAGTTCAGTCACATCTGTTGAATATTGCGCTCGGCTTTGTCCGGCTACGCGCAGCGGGAGCGAGACATTCTCAAAAACAGAGAGGTGGTCAATCAAAGTAAAGTCTTGCAAAACAACCCCAATACGCCGCCGCGCGGCTTGGGCCATTTTATTATCAAACAGGGCCGTATCCTGCCCAAACATATTAATTTGTCCACGAGAAGGGGTCAGCGCTAAATAGCAGAGCTTTAACAAGCTTGATTTACCCGCGCCTGACGGGCCTGTCAGAAAAGAGAAACTGCCTCGAGGCAAGGACAGGTTTACATCGGAGAGGATTTCTGGCCCGCGTCCATATCGCAACCCGACGTTACGAAAGGCAATAATATCAGTATGTAAGCCCGTATCAGGCATCAACAGATTTTCCTCTGTGCTATTGGACTTTATTGTCTGACGTGCCAAAATCGTATTTCCACTAATGAGTCGGAAGCTCTATGATACTCACCTGTCCAGAATGTTCCACCAGTTATATAGCCAAAGATGAGGCTATAGGGCCCAATGGTCGAACTGTACGCTGTGCAAAATGCGAAGCGACATGGTTTGCCCCTGCACCTGAGGCTGAATTAGCCACGCCAGATGATTTGCAGCTCGAGGACATGGCACGGGATGAAGGCTTATCCACGCCCGAAATCTTGCAAGATGAAGGCCAGACTGATTTGGTTGATAGCGCATTCGGCGTGGCTGCAGCCGCACCAACAGCAGATGTTATCATGCGGGATAAAGCGGATGACGCGAAACGCAAAGCGCGTGGCCGTACGATTTGGCTGATTTGGCTGATACCGCTTTTGCTCATTTCGGCGGCGGTTTTGGCCCTTTTCTTTGCTCGACAGACGATTGCAGAGCGTTTTCCAGGCACCGTGCCTTTTTATAATGCTTTAGGAGTAGAGGTCAGTGCAAATGGTCTCAAAGTCGAAGATCCGATCGTTAAAACGGCTGATATCAATGGCGAAACGACTCTAATCATTGATGGGGCCGTTAAGAATGTGGGGAAAAAATCACAACAATTGCCTATGTTGATTTTATCACTTCACAGCCCGTCTGGCGATGAAGTGGCCAAATGGCAGGTTGAGCTTGAAAAAACGATGCTCCGTCCCAAAGAGCGTTTGGAATTTACCTCTGAATATCCAAATCCTCCATTGGACAGTGTAAGTTTGAGATATCGTCTCGCAGAGTAATTGTTGGCCAAGCCTATTTATTTCTCTCTGTATCCGCAAATTTTAGAACCGTTTTAATAGTCGTTCGAGATAGTCACGCTCTTCTTTAGCGCGTTCTTGTTCTGCGGCGCGGCGGCGTAGCTCTTCCATTAATTCACGAGACCGCGTGGCATTATCGCGCTGTTCAATATCAGCCTCAGCATTGTCTGAATTATCGCCACCATTTTCTCGACCCAAAGGATCATTGCCTTCACTGCCTTCGCCTTGTGCTAGACCTTGAGCGGCTAGGGTCTCACCTGCGTCCCGTAAGGCTTGGATGGCTTCTGCTTGTGCTTGAGAGGCGGCGCCTAAGTCGCCACGCACCAGAGCCTCTGCAGCATCTCCCATTGCACTTTGGGCTTGGCCAAGTTGTTCTTGAGCGGCCTCAGTTCCCCCGCCGCCAACGCCGTCTTCGCCTGTTTCGTCGTCACTGCCTGCTTGTCCTTCGGTTTCACCAGAGGAGCCTGCAC
>CAYGSV010000085.1:0-9525 GCA_964352635.1 uncultured Algimonas sp. | reverse complement strand
GCACATTGTCGGCCCTTGATGGTATCCGTCCTGAAGACTTGAATATCGCGTCTCTCATTGACCGTGCTTCATCAGATGATGTTAAAGAAGTCATCCTTGCTATGAATGCGACGGTGGATGGACAGACGACAGCCCATTATATCACAGACCATCTGTCTTCGGCCAATGTGCAAGTCTCACGCCTCGCGCATGGAGTCCCTGTTGGTGGGGAACTTGATTATCTGGATGACGGGACAATTTCAGCGGCGATGAAAAGCCGTCGCCCTTTCTAGGCAGTTATGAACAGCCTGAGCCGTATAGCCTTGACGCCTTCTATCATCCTTTTGGTGGTGGTGAATGTGATTCCAATTGCGGGCGTCATACTTTTTGGCTGGGACGTTGGCACCTTACTTTTACTCTATTGGCTTGAAAGCGTTGTTATCGGGCTTTTGAACATCCCAAAAATGCTGACGGCGAAAGCGGGCAATTATAAACTTGGTCATAGGCTATATCTGACAGTTTTCTTTGGCGTGCATTATGGGTTGTTTTGCTTTGGCCATTATAGTTTTCTGCAGAGATTCTTCGACACGATTCCAGAGCTTTCAAGCTTACTCACTCAGATAATATCCTTAGAAGGTGTCCTAATTTCAGCAGCAGGGCTGTTCCTCAGCCATGCCATATCCATGCTAATCAATTTTTATGGCAAAGGGGAGTATTTACGACGGCAGGCTGGCGCACAAATGTTCCTGCCCTATGGGCGTATTTTTATCATGCATATCGTCATTATTTTTGGCGGGATAATTGTAGATGCGACAGGCGCGCCGATTTACGCGCTTATTATTCTTGTCGTCTTAAAAACGGCCATTGATGTTGTAAGCCATGCGGCGGAACATCGCCTCACGGCTCCCAAAACATGATACTAGCCGTTTAAGCTATTTAACACGCCGTCTCTTACGGATTGCAAAATGGCCTCATTGTAGCCTGCCTTAACGAGCGTACGCGCGCCGAAATAACTGGCTAACACAGACTCAGCAGATTTTTCTTTACCAATGGGTTTCAGCGCATATGTAATGGCGTTCCGAATTCGGTCCATACTCGCTTTGACAGTTGTCTCCACCGCTTTATCAATGGGCGCAACTTCGCTGGCGGCATTACAAAGCAAACAGCCCCAACGTCCTTGTTTGCTTTGCGTGCCTTGAACGGTCGAGTCCATTAAGAAGGTAATACGCTCTATTGAAGAGAGTGTCTCATCACGCAACATCGTTACGCCTGCACTGACATCTTCTTGGTCATAACGGGACAGCGCGACCTGATAGAGGGCTTGCTTGTCCCCAAAGGCCGCATAGAGGCTGCCTTTCTGTAAGCCTGTCGCTTTCATTATATCTGTATAGGACGTGCCATCAAAGCCGCCCTCCCAAAAGACATCGCGTAAGGCTTTTACAACTGTGTCTTCGTCAAACTCGCGTGTACGGGCCATTTTAAATCCTTTTATCTCTGCTCACGTTTATGTGATTACAATTATCTTGACCATACAGTCAAGTATGTTATTTACATTTCATCGACCCGAGCACAGTCTCTTATATCGAGAGACGCTCGGGTCTTAAAAACACTAAATAATGACCATTTGGTCAAAAACAAGATAAAACAGAAAGAGGAGGCTCTCATGCCAACACAATCAACTATCAAAATCGTAAGCTTTGCAGCAGCGGCCCTATTATTCGGTCTTGGCTCAAGCGCTGTCTCTCATGCGGTAAGTGCATCAACGGGCACCACTACTCAAATCGAAGCGCCCGCGATTTCACCGAATGTTATTTCTCAAGGCAGCTTTGAAGGCCGTTCCAAACATGTCACATCGGGTGAAGCTTATATTATGAAGACAGACACGGGTTATGCTCTCGTACTGGCTGACAACTTCTTCCTTGATGGTGCCCCAGGCCCAGTCCTCGGTTTCGGTAATGACGGCGAGTATATCAAAGCCTCTCAATTTGCTGACTTGGACAAAAAATCAGGCCGTCAAACTTATACGCTTCCCGCCACGTTCACACCCGGACAATTCAACGAAGTCTATGTCTGGTGTGAAGATTTTTCCGTGCCTCTCGGTGTCGCCAAGCTCGGCTCACTTTAACTCTAACCCAATTCAACTCTCACTTATTTTTAAGGACTAAAACCATGACTAACTTTATTAAAAAAACAATTATCTCTTTCGGCATTCTCGCAACATTGACAGGTGGCCTCGCTATTCCTGCCTATGGCGCAGATATCCAACCGGCTTCCATTAGTCAGACGCAAGTTCAAGGCGGTGGTTTCATCAAAAAGAAATACGGTATTAAAGGTGACTGGCAAATCTTACAGCAAAATGGCCAAACGATTTTGCGCCTGTCGGATGATTTCAAAACGAAAAACGGCCCAGACCTTAAAATCTTCTTGTCGCCTCAATCAGTCGCTGCTGTGAATGGCAAAACGGCGACGCAAGGCTCTATCCTCGTCAGTGCGCTGAACTCTAATAAGGGTGGCCAAGACTATGTTATTCCCGCAGGTGTTAACCTCGCTAACTTCAATAGTGTTCTTATCCATTGTGAAGAGTTCTCCGTTCTTTGGGGTGGCGGTGATCTCTAATGGTCACGCTAACTGAAACCTCTCATTATGATCTGGCGGGATACCTGCCAGATTATTCCGAAACAGATAAAGGAAATAACGCCATGACAAAAGCCACACTCGCTCTTAGCCTTGTTCTCGCCGCAGGATTTGTTTTCTTCGGTGTCCAAAAATTCGGCGCAGAAAACATTGTTTTTGAAACATTGGCCGAACGCTCAGGCATTTTCCTGTTTGAACCCTATATCCGGTATTTAACGGGTGTAGGAGAGCTTACCGCCGCTGTCCTTCTCCTCCTCCCGAGGACACGGTTGGTAGGCGCTCTTATCGGACTTGGCCTATTGGTCGGTGCGATTGGGTTCCACCTCTCCCCTTGGTTAGGCATTAACGTGCCAACGATTGGACATGGCCTGTTTTATACAGCCCTCGCTATGACGGCCTTAATCGTAACAAATACGGTCTTGCTGAAAAAGTCAGGTGCGAAGCTCTTCTTCTGGAAGTCTAATTAGATTTCTTCTAACACAGATGTGCCGTGACTTTGGTCGCGGCATGTCCACTGCCAGCATTCATGCAAGCGCAATTTTCCCGTCTCCAAAACTTGCGGCACCGAATGACAAACTCCCGTCATCAATAGGCCGTCTTTGTTCCAATGCTGATATCGCATATCGAGAGAGTAATCAGATTGAACAAGCGCCATTAATTGTCCAAACTCAATGTCCCCACCTGAATAGATCGCGGTGACAAGGTTCCCCTTCTGCTCATATTTGAAAACGGTTTCTGATGATGTCTCAGACGTGCCTTCGGTTTGCACGGGGCGAAAGAGGCGACCTCCAAACCAAATAGGATCTGGCGCTTTACCTCTATGTCGATGCTTATAACCCATCTAAAGGAAGCTCAGTTTGAAGGCTTACGAAATTGTGCGATATTTGTTGTGCCGATCTCTTTATCTTGGACATCAAGGCTTTCAATTTTATCCGCGCGTTTTGTAATCTTTTCAGTCGAAATTCTGATCTTGCGAATGTCTTCTGTGCTTTGATTAAAATGACTTTGAAGCTTTGCAACGCGGTCATCCAACAGTGTCACATCCTTCGCCATCATACCGACTTCGCGCTGGATGATATGCGCCTGTTCACGCATGGCGGCATCACGCATAATGGCCTGCATCGTATGAAGCGTCGCCATAAAGGTGGTCGGCGAAACAATCATCACTTTTTGTGTAAAGCCTAACTCAACGACTTGCGGGAAATGTGTATGAAGTTCGGCGTAAACCGCTTCGCTTGGCAAAAAGAGCATGGCGATATCATGCGTCTCACCAAAGATAAGATATTTACTCGCAATGTCTTTGATATGGCGGGAGACATCTGCCGCAAACGCCCGCTTGGCCGCAATTTCCTGATCGGTATTGTCGGCCTCTGTGAGGCGTCGCCAAGCCTCCATCGGGAATTTAGAGTCAATAGCGACATCGCCTTGCTCCCCGGGTAGATGGATAAGCGCATCAACACGTTTGCCATTGGATAGCGTGTGCTGGAATGAAAACGCATTGGGCGGCAGGTAAGTGGAAATCAAATCCTGCATCTGCTTTTCGCCAAAGGCTCCGCGCGCTTGTTTGTTCGACAGAAGCGATTGCAGGCCAGAAACTTCACCCGAAAGCGTTTCAATATTCTTCTGCGCCCGATCAATCAGGGCGAGCCGCTCATGCAGTTGCTTGAGGTTCGCTGAATTACGGTCTTGGGTTTCGACAATCGATTTCCCCACGCGGTCAGACACTTTGGAGAGGCGCTCATCCAAGCTTTGACGGAACAAATCATCACGTTGTGCAGAGTCTTCGGCAAATTGCGCGATACGCCCTTGAAGCTCGCCTTGCTGCGCCTGCATCTCGACCAGCTTTTCACGCATCTGCGCTGCCAGTAACGCAGCCTCTGGGTCTTTGCGCCGACCTGCCACAACCAAGGCAATCATCGCGCCAATTAAAATCAGCGCAATGCCCAAAATGATCTCAACCAAAGTGAGCTCTAATCCCGAATAAGAGACAATAGGTTCCATATCTGTTCTTTTGTCACGGAACTTAGTATGAGGGAAGGGGAAACCTAGCACAGCCTCTGGACAACAGGTTCATTATCGAAGAGGTGAATTGATAATTGAATTAACGTCTGATATTATTTCTTATGAATTTTATAAGACATTTTACATGGTTATTTTTACTTTTATTTCCGTTAAGCGCCATGGCGGATAATACCATGTTTGAAAGTTTTGAAAAAGAAACAAAAAAGCAATTTCATAAATCGTCTTTTGCGAAGACAGCGAATGGTGAAATATCATTTGATTTAGACTGGGGTACTGTTGGTACGAGTGGTAAACTGACAGGAGGAAGGTTTAAAAAGAAAGACATGTGGGCCATGGACTTTTTTGACTCGGTCAATTGGGATGCAAACAACAGACTTTTAGAATTATACGAAACATCAAAAAATCATGCTGAAGGTCCGGTTTATAAGCTAATTATAAGATTCGAAAAAGGACAAGCGAAGTTTAACTATTATTTTGAGAATTCAGAAATTCGTTCTCTGTCTGACATTGCCAAGGACAGTCATGGTACCTATCCGTTATTCGCCTATCGTTCATATTTCACAGAAGAGTTAATTGAAGTCTCTCAACAAGGCGACCTAAGAATTGGCCATCAGGCATTAATAGAACGGCTGCTAACGAAAGAACTCGAAATTCCTGAACATCATATGGAGTTTTATGCTCTTAACGATTTCATTAGTGATTTTTATAACGGTGGGCTGAACCAGTATTTCGCAAGGTCTATCACATGGGACTCAGCGCAATACGCAAGGGTGGATTTATATCCTCGCCTTAGAGAAGCATTGACGAAATTGGGTCGCAAAGACCTAAAGGCCATGTTTGATGAAGCTATTGCACTTTATGCTCATTACAATGAGCACGTAGAAGAGGCGCGTGAAAAACTAAACATTCCTGCGGTGTCAAAACAGGAAGAAAGTAATATTGGTTCGCGTTTTTGGGAAATCATCGATGATCTCGAAAGTGAAACTGAGAGTTATATCAAAACTAATAAATCAATATTTGCCTATCACTAACTCTCACTGTTTAACTGAGTTGAGTTTTTATTCTCTACTTGGATTAGCCGCTGACCCTGCTAATAACCCGCCATCAATTGTCATTTCAGTTCCTGTCATATAGCGCGTTTCATCCGAGGCGAGGAGGACTGCGAGGGCGGCGACTTCTTCGGGTTGGCCGAATCGTCGGGCGGGGGTGTCAGCGACAAAGCTGGCCATACGCGCTTCTCTATCTGCACCACCACCCAGCATGGGTTCCCACATAGGTGTCAGAATGGCGGCGGGATGAATGGAGTTGCACCGAATATCCAAGCCTTGTTCTGCACAGTAAAGCGCGACAGATTTCGTATGGTTTCGGATGGCCGCTTTCGACGAGGCATAGGCCGTCGCTTGCGGAATACCGACCATGCCGGACCGCGATGAAATATTGATAATTGAGCCAGCCTTAGTCGGCCGCATGGCTTTGATGGCGTAACGACACCCCATAAAAGTGCCGTCCAAATTCACGCGGTGAACCCGTCGCCAATCCTCTAAGCTTGCCTCTTCAGGGTTTTGCGAGGCGATGCTGTCTTCAAACCCTGTGATACCCGCATTGTTAACCAGCACATCAATATTGGGGTATGTATTGGCGAATTTCTCCCAATGTGACTCGTGGGATACATCTAATTCAAAGGCTTTCGCGTTGAGTTCTGCTGCCGTTTTTTCTACGGCTTTAAAATCAATATCAGTGAGAATAAGGGTAGCGCCTTCATCGGCAAAAGCTTTGGCGATAGCCGCACCAATACCACGCGCGGCGCCTGTGATAACACAGGTCTTATTGTGTAAGCGTTTCATAAAATATCCAGTCAGTCAGAGAGCCGCAGACGCTTAGTCTCACGGTGAAAATAATCGAATTTAATTAAATCGAGTTATTTATTCATTGTCTCTCACTCCTAGATTTGGGTTTTTCTAAAGGTCGCAACCCTAAAATGCAACTTTTTAAGCGTCTCTTTTTCCAATCAGAACATCAGGCGCGGCGTCTAGGTTTGGCCCGAGTCTTTGTCGACTCGCTTTAATCCCGCGATAGGTTCCGTCGACATAATCTTTAATAGACGTATTTTGCGCCTCAATATCACCTGTCGCATCGATAAGTTGATCAAGCACAATGGATTTCGTTGGGGCATGCAAGCCAATGATGAACATCGGTGTCTGTGTTGCATGAGCCAGTCTGAGGTATCCCGTCTTGAAATTTTCTTTCGGGCTCCGACTGCCGCTCGGCGTAATGGCGAGGTGGATATTATCTGTCTCTCTGAGGACGGTTTCAATCGACGCAATCGCGTCTTTGCCTTTTTGGCGTTCAATCGGCACACCGCCCATCCATTTGAAAAACCCACCAAGCGGCCAAAAGAAGGCTTCTTTTTTCATGATATAAGACATGCGATAACCGACGGATTGCGCGGCCATCATGATTAAAACGAAATCCCAATTCGACGTGTGCGGTTCGCCCAATAAAATGACTTTAGGAACGTCGGGCAATGTGCCTTCGATTTTCCAGCCCATGAGCTTTAGCAAGCCGCTCCCCAGAGCGCGGGTCACGGCATTGCCCATGCGAGGCACATTCTCATTCACAATATGATTATCGTATTTCAAGCCTGTTTCCTCTCGGACACCTGTTCAAGAGGTGAAAGTTAGATTTAACCGCGCAAACGTCCGCCGACTTTCATAACATCTGCGATAATTTTATCTGACACTGCTTCAATCTCTTTATCGGTCAAGGTTGCGTCTTTGGGCGATAAAGTCACTTCGATAGCGAGTGATTTATGGCCGTCTTCGACGCCTTGCCCCTGATAAATATCGAAGAGAGACACATCGGTGATGAGCTGTTTATCCGCCCCTTTGGCCGCGCGTAACACATCATTCGCCGCTGTCGCGTCTGGCACGATAAAGGCAAAGTCACGGGTGACAGGCATGAAGTCAGACAGTGCCAAAGCCGCCTTGGCTTTGCTGGCATTTTTCTTGCGCGGCGCAGGGAGTTTTTCTGGCCAAATTTCAAAGGCAACGACACGGCACTCAATACCCATCGCTTTGAGGATACGCGGATGAAGCTCCCCAAAACTCGCGAGAACATTTTTCGGGCCCATACGCAGAGAGCCAGAGCGCCCCGGATGCCAATAATCGCCCACGGCGTCAAAAAGCTGGAGATTATCTGTACTCGCACCCATGGCGTCTAGCGCTTCAAGCGCATCGGCTTTGGCGGTGAGGGCGGTAATCTCTTCGGCTCCAGCCCAATCACGACCTGTTTCAACACGGCGCATGCCTGCAAGGGTAAGTCGTTGATCACTCGGCTCTTGGCCCGCAAAGACGGGGCCAAGCTCGAATAGGGCCGCCGCAGGATAGCCTTTATCGGCATTGCGCTGTCCTGCTAGCAAGAGATGAATAAGCGCGCTCGGCCGCATGGTGTTCAAATCACTGGAAATCGGATTATCAACGCGCAAACTGGTGTCTGTTCCACCAAACAACGCCGCATGTTCATCAAGCGCAAAGGACCATGTGACGGCTTCGGATAATCCGCGTAGCGCCAAAGCGCGTCGGGCTAACCGTGTACGGTTCTGCGTCAAGGTCGCTGTGGGTTCACGGCGTCCAGGAAGGGGCGGGAGGCTGACGGCTTCGAGGTTATGGAACCCATGCACCCGTGCAATTTCTTCGACGAGGTCTGCGCCTTCGGAACAATCACGACGGAAACTCGGCACGGTCACTGTCCAAATTTCTCCGAGTTTCACAGTAAAACCAAGGTCTTTCAATATCATTAGCATTTGGTCGTCATGCAACTCTAGACTCGTCAACCGTTCAACTTGCGCAGGGTCAAATTCAATCGGCGCGGGAACAGCCGGAATTTCACCTGCCACCGTAATGTCGCTGGCCTCACCGCCACAAATATCAAGCACCATTTGCGTCGCAAGTTCACAGCCCTCAACCAAGCCACACGTATCGACACCCCGCTCAAAACGATATTTGGCATCAGAATTGACGCCCAATCGTTTGGCTGAACGACGAATGGTCAGCGGATCAAAATAAGCGCTCTCAATCAAGATATCCTTTGTGTTTTCATCACAGCCTGATGTGATGCCGCCAACAATACCGCCGAGACCAAGAACACCGTTTTTATCGGCAATGACGACGTCATCAGATGTCGCGGTATAAGATTTATCATCAAGCGCATCGAACGCTTCACCTCTACCTTTGCGAACAATGATTGATCCATTAAGCTTGGACACATCATAAAAATGCAGGGGCCGCGCGCGGTCATAAGTGATGTAATTCGTAATATCGACGAGCGCTGAAATCGGGCGCAGGCCGATGGCTTTTAATTGGTCCTGCAACCATTTCGGCGAAGGCCCATTTTTTACACCGCGAATAACGCGACCGACAAAAGCGGGGCAACCGTCTGTATCGTCTATTCTAATCGCTTGCGGATTATCGAATTTTGCGGGAACGGATTTAATCTCTGGGCTAATGAATTTGCCTAATCCGACAGCGGCCAGATCTCGCGCAATCGAATTGACCCCCAACCAATCAGGGCGGTTTGGGGTAACTTCAAAATCAATGACAGGGTCGTCGAGCTTGAGGGCTTCGGCCAAAGGAACACCCATTTCCAAATCACTTGGCAAGTCGAGAATACCATCTGCATCTTCGTCAATCTCGAGCTCTTTGCCCGAACACATCATGCCAGAGCTCTCGATACCACGAATTTTGCGGGGTTTTTTATCCAAGCTGAAATCAAGCCCAGGGATATAAGCGCCGAGAGGCGCATAGGCCACAGTCATATCGGCTCGCGCATTCGGCGCTCCGCAAACGATTTGCTTTGTGCCGTCGCGTGTTTCCACGGTACAGACTTTGAGCT
>CAYGSV010000084.1:0-9555 GCA_964352635.1 uncultured Algimonas sp. | reverse complement strand
CTCAGACTGTATATGCGTATTAAGCGCGTTGATTTCAACCGCTTTTGTGACTCGCCAATAGGACAAAACACTGCGTTGCAGCCTTGAACAGTTGGGATTAGCAAAAGGAAGCTCAAAAAGGGTTTCATCTATGTGCGATAGAAGCTCTGGGAAGAGCAATATCGCCCCAATCAACGCCCGTTCACGCCGCAAATTCTTCGCCAAACCCGCTGCATCACGCTTCATCGCCTGTTTATCCGCCTTCATCTCTTGTGGACGGCCTTTGCGACGGCTAGCTTGCCAACCATAGGCGGCGTCAAATCGGGCTAAGAGCTCTGTTTTATAGAGCCCCTGAACATCTTTATGTTCAATTTCATTCAGCGCTTCATACAGGCGGGATTTAAGCCCCGCTTTTTGCTCTGGCGTGTTGAGCGGTTCTTTTTCTTGCTCTCGCCGCCACAGCATATCAATCAGCGGCAAAGCCCCATCCAAGACGGCTTGCATAGCGGGCGGCCCATCAGCGCGAATAAGGTCATCTGGGTCTTGACCATCGGGCAAGAGCGCAAAACGGAGCGAATAACCTGGCCTTAGCAATGGCAAGGCCCGTTCAATCGAGCGGAAGGCCGCTCGTAATCCCGCCTTATCACCATCAAAGCATAATATCGGTTCTGGCCCCGCTCGCCATAGCAGCTCAAGCTGTTCTTCGGTAAGGGCCGTCCCCATCGGCGCCACAGCGTGTTCAAACCCTGCCCGCGCCAAAGCAATCACATCCATATAGCCCTCGGCCACAATCATGCCGCGTCCGCCATTTTTAGGATTAGACAGAGCCTTACGAGCGCGGTGGTAATTATAAAGCAGTTTGGATTTCGAAAAAACGGATGTCTCGGGTGAGTTCAGATATTTCGCCTTGGCCTCTTTATCCATTGCGCGACCACCAAAAGCGACAAGACGCCCGCGACTGTCATGAATAGGGAACATGATACGGTCACGGAACCTGTCCCAGCTCTCACGTGAGCGATCATCAGATTCGATAATTAGCCCCGCTTCGACGAGCTGTTTTTCTGTCGCGCCTTGTTGGAGAAGCTCCCCTTTGAGCGCAGAGAAGTCATTGGGCGCAAACCCCATGCCGAAATATTGCGCGGCGGTTTTCGATAGGCCCCGCCCAGAGAGGTAGTCACGCGCGTCCTCCCCAACTTGGCGATAAAGGCATTTTTCGAAAAATTCCTGCGCCCGTTCCATCCACGAAATGGTTTCTTTATTACGCGCGGCGCGGGCCTCGGCTTGAGGGTCAGCCTTAGGCATCTCTATCCCCGCCAAATCGGCGAGTTTTTCAACCGCCTCTGGAAAGCTAAGACCTTCGACTTCCATCAAAAACGAAATGGCATCTCCATGTTTGCCTGAGGAGAAACAGTGATAAAATCCCTTCTCATCATTGACGAAAAAGCTCGGTGTTTTTTCATTGGTAAACGGCGAGAGGCCCGCAAATTCACGCCCTTGGCGTTTGAGCTTAACATGACGGCCGACAACATCAGACGGACGCACACGCGCCTTTATCTCGTCCAAAAATGCTTCACCAAACCTCATGTTCTAGAGATAGGCGCTTATATAATCAGATGCGAGTCTCTATTTCTCAAATATCATTTTCATAGAGGGAAGACAAAAGCTTGACGCCTAAGAAAGTTTATAGAAATATCTACTGAGGAGCTGGGCGCATTTATGACAAAATCATTGAGTGATTTGACGAAAGAAGATTTCTTTGTTCTCATCGGAGAAGATTTTGATATCGGATCTTACGCCATGAAATTAATTGAAGTGCGTGAGGGTTCAGAAACGCCTCCGCGATTTCGTACCCCTTTTTCTCTTTCATTCGAAACACCTGAAAATTGTAGCATCGTCAGTGAAGTTCTACCTATAAAGCATCCTAAGTTAGGTCAACACGACCTCTTAGTTACACAGGTAGCTGGTTGGGAAACCCAGACACTTATTGAAGTTTGTTTTAGCTAAAGGCGCGATTATGAGCAATCCATTTTATGGGGAAATTAAGATCTTTGGCTGTAACTATGCGCCAAGAAACTGGTCCAAATGCCAAGGACAAATACTAGCTATTTCACAACATCAGGCTCTATTTAGTTTGTTGGGCGCTAATTACGGAGGCGATGCGCGAAGCACTTTTGGGCTTCCAGATTTACAAGGCCGAGCGATTATTGGTGCTGATAGTCGCTCAGCTCCATTAGCCTCTATGGGTGGTGCGGAGACAGTAAGCTTGTCGGTGGTAGAAATTCCAACACATACGCATTCAGTCAACATTCCAGCCAGCGAAGATCTCTTTGGAAGTGGCCCCGAAGTCAACATGGGGTACCTACAAAAAACCGCCGCAAACAATGTTTTTTCAACAAGTCCTGGGGCAAATTCTATGGCCGGTGTATCACTTTCTAACAATAGTGGTTCATCTCAGCCACATGAAAACCGACAACCCTACTTAGTTTTGAATTACTGCATTGCCATCTCAGGCCTTTATCCACATCGCAATTAATTATTTATATTAGATGCCTTTAATTTCTTACAGGAGCCTAAATGTCAGATCCATTTATCGCACAAATTGTGGCTTTTCCTTATACTTTCGCCCCTAGAAATTATGCATTTTGTCAGGGCCAAAGCATTTCCATTTCTCAAAACTCTGCTTTGTTTTCTTTGGTAGGAACAATGTATGGCGGTGATGGAAGAAGCAGTTTCAAACTCCCTGATTTTCGTGAAAGTGTCGCTTTACATAGTGGAACGGGCATGGGGCTTTCAACGCGTCGACTTGGACAAAGTGGCGGCGAATTAACGCATACTTTATTGCCCCATGAAATGCCTCAACACTCCCATGATTTAGATATCGAATTTGGCCCGAATCGGGATTCACCGAATATTACAAATCGTTATTTAACCTCTCAGACGCCATTTTATGAGGCGAGTCCTACATCTGGGACTTTCTTGGGCAGCGTCGGTACAAGTGGTCAATCTGAGTCTAAAGGCGGGATGCAACCGCATGAAAACCAAATGCCGTATTTAGCCTTAAACTACTGTATCTCTTTGTTTGGCGCCTACCCATCAAGAAGTTAGCGCTGCGAAGAACCAAAGAATAACTAGGAACCAATTATGGCAGAACCTTTTGTAAGTGAAATAATGATGTTTAGTGGAAACTTTTCTCCACGAGGCTGGGCCTTTTGTAGTGGACAAATACTTCCTGTCCACGGATATACAACTCTTTACGCCCTCATTGGAACAACTTACGGCGGTGGCAGTAGTGGTAGAATCCAAACGATGGGCCTCCCTGATTTAAGAGGCCGAACACCAATTGGAGAAGGTCAACTTCCAGGCGGTAGTAACTATAGTTTAGGGGAAAGCGGTGGGGCCGAATACGTTAACTTGACGCCTAATAATTTACCTGCTCACAATCACGGTGTCAGTGTTTCTACATCTGATGGCCCCCCTAATTCAAAAGATCCGAACAATAATGTACTCAGTGATAATCAAGCAGGGGCTTTTTTCTCATCCGTAGGCGGAGCAACACCAAAATTCAAAGCCTCCGAGTCAGGAGAAACAGGTGGGAATATGCAGCATAATAACATGCAGCCTTTTCTGACCGTTAACTACTGTATCGCTCTCTCAGGTATTTTCCCATCACGGTCCTAATCAAATATGCCCGCCATAAATCCCGAAGATATAAAATTACGGCCTGCGACCGCCAAAGACGAAGGGTTTTTGAAAAGCCTCTATGAAGAGGCACGTCGTTGGGAATTAGGGCCTATTTCCCAAGATGGAAATAATGAACTCTATGATAAAGTGGTAAAGCAACAATATGAAAGCCAGCATAGTGAATATTTCAGACGTTATGACCATGCTAAATATGCTGTTATTCAATGGGACGGAATTTCAATAGGGCGTATTTACATAGACTATCGAGACGACGAGGTTCGCATCCTCGATATAGCTATTTTATCAGACTATCAGGGGAAGGGTATAGCCTCACTCGTCTTGCGGGGTGTTTGTATTGATGCAGCCTTCAGATCTTTACCCGTGAGATTGAGTGTGAGTTTATTGAATAGGGCCGTTAGACTTTACAAAAGTCTTGGGTTTGTTGCCATTGGGCCTCAATCTCATATCCAAGAAATGGAATGGTTTCATCCGGACCCAGAAGCTATTTTACGTGGACAGTTTCTTCCACCAAACACGAAAGAAACAGTCATGTAGTTAGTCGTCTGGTGTGAGATCCCGAGTCAAAGCAATACCTTTAAGATCATCGCCGATTTTTGTGCCGGTTACATTATTATTCCATCGCGTTCCACCAGGTGATACTTGCTGATAATAACGCAGATCATGCGAGCCTTCTGACTCCCAGACGTATAAGTTTAGCCGGCCATCTGACATTATGTCGATAGAGAGCAAACTACCGCTTGGTACATCAGCATCATCAATGTAAGTCCAGTCCGTCCATTGGTCATCTGGAGATGACGTCGGTTCACCGTCTTCCGTCTGCAGCGATGAATATAGCTTTGACGTCTGATCGTGTTCCTCAGCACCCTCCATAACAACGGAAATCAAACCATTGCTATCCGCATGACAAGCAAAATGTTTGATGTTCTCTGACGGTGTTCGTAATCCTTTTATCGCTGTATATTCATTTTTACCGATTTCCGTTTGCCTTACGCGATAAAGATAATTTTCATCACCATAACTGACCATGAGTAGATTCATGAAACCCTCACGATCCAATATGGGACGAACAAAGATAGCCTGAATATTTGATATTTGACTCCATGAAGACCAATCATCAGCTGATTGTGGATTGTCTATGTCTTGCTGACTCACAAATACATTATGACTGCTTTCATCACATCCAGATAAAACAATCGTTCCATCAGCATTTTGTGCTGCATAAATACGGCTTACCTTATGAGGCAAGCTCATCCATTCGCTCCAAGGCTCGTCGGGTAGCTCCTGTTCTTCAAAAGTTATCGAAATTGGATCCGTTTGTCCGGGTGGCGTAACTGATTCCGTTTTTTCAACAATCTTATAAGGGTTTTGGGTTTTCCACCAAAGTTCGCCCGCAGAAGTGACACCAAAAACACTATCAAGATCACCATAGCCACGTATCAAACACACCTGTTTAAATTCGGTTACCCCAGAGGGTAGGCCTAAATTTTCAGGGTCTGTCCAGTCTGCTGCGCCATCAGTTCCACTTTCTCCGCCCATGACTTCCATCACGTAATGTAAATCACCCGAACTCAATTCATTCGCTATTATAGCCACACGCCCATCAATTGTAACATTAGCACTGAGCACTCCCGTATATTCAGTAGAATTCACTTCATACCAAGAGGGATCGAAAATACCGTTAGAATGCATCTGACGCGTATAAGAAAGTTTCTTATTCGCATTAACACCAGCAATAAATTGGCGGTATAATGCCGTGCATTCAGTCGATATGTTTGCATCAGCATACGTGACACTACCATCAGCATCGCGGCCTGTTGCTAGAGTATTACGTTCTTGGAGTAACATAATGGTGCCCTTTTGCTTAAGGGCGATTGCCCAATTACTTTACCAGTTTGCTGTTTTTTTACTCTAGATTCAAGATGGAGTTAGAGGTTTAAAAAGCAAATTTATTTCAATCGGCTTATCCCTAATAAAAAAGCCGCTCCCATTTCTGAGAACGACTTTTATTTTATTTAGCCGTTATCGTTACCGATAACGGAACTTCGCTAAATTGATGCCCCGCATCAATTCTTAACGCTCGTTACTCAGCAGCACCTTCTTCGATCTCTGTTGGGAATTCTTCCAACTGAGGGGCGGCGGCGGCTTTGTCGGCCAAGAACTTCTCATCGCGCTCATTCGCGAGCTTCTGATACTTACGGAGGTTTCCGCCTGTACCCGCCGGGATCAAACGACCCACGATGACGTTTTCTTTCAAGCCTTCGAGCATGTCTTCCTTACCTTGGACAGACGCTTCGGTGAGGACGCGTGTTGTCTCTTGGAAAGACGCCGCAGAGATGAAGGAACGAGTCTGGAGTGACGCCTTGGTAATACCAAGAAGCACAGGGACAGCTTCCGCAGGGGTTGCGTTTTTATCGCGTTCCAACAGAGCCGCATTGACTTTGTTAAACTCAACTTTGTCCATCTGCTCGTTCTTGAGAAGTGTTGTGTCGCCAGGGCTAGTAACCTCAACTTTCTGCAACATTTGACGCACGATAACTTCGATGTGTTTGTCGTTAATCGGAACACCTTGCAGGCGATAAACACCTTGGACTTCATCCACGAGATATTGAGCCAAAGCTTCCACACCCATAATGCCGAGAATATCATGCGGCGCAGGATTACCATCAATGATGAAGTCACCCTTCTTCACACGGTCACCATCAGCGACAAGCATATGCTTACCTTTGGCAATCAAGAAGCTAGACGGCTCGAGCGTTTCATCCTCTGGCGTGATTTGGATTTTACGCTTGTTTTTATAATCACGCGTAAATTCAATCTTACCATCAATGTCTGCGATAACCGCATCATCTTTCGGACGACGGGCTTCAAAGAGTTCCGCAACACGCGGTAGACCACCGGTAATATCACGCTGTGTCGCGCCGCCTTTGGCGATACGTGCCAGGATTGCGCCGGGCTTAACCTTCGCACCATCTTGGACAGAGAGGATCGCACCAACCGCCAACATGTAACGGGCGATATTCCCGTTCGGCAATTTAATCGGCTCACCATTCTCGTCTTCGATAACAGCGACAGGCTGAATATCACCAGACTTAGAAGATGCACGCCAATCGACGATAACTTTCGAAGAAATACCTGTCTCTTCGTCTGTCTCTTCTTTAGCTGATACACCGTCGACAATATCCAAGAGGCGAACTGTACCCGCCACTTCGGTGAGGATAGGTGTTGCGTATGGATCCCATTCTGCAAGGCGATCACCACGGGATACTTTCGCGCCATTTTTCAGGCTCAATCGTGTTCCGTAATCGACTTTATGAGTCTCAAGTTCTTTTCCGTCTTTATCGACGATAGAGAATTCAAGCTTACGCGATTTCGCGATAAAGACTTTACCCGTTTCGATGATGTCGTCTTTGTTGTACTGAATTTTACCTTCATTAGACGATTCAATCACAGACTTATCAGACACTGACGCTGTACCGCCGATATGGAAGGTCCGCATGGTAAGCTGTGTACCTGGTTCACCAATTGATTGCGCCGCGATAACACCGACAGCTTCGCCCATATTGACTTTCGTACCACGCGCCAAGTCACGACCATAACAGGTCGCACAGATACCCGTGACAGTTTCACATGTCAGTGGGCTACGTGTACGAAGATTCTGGAGGCCAGATTCATCAATTTCGGCTGCAATATCTTCGTCAACATAGGTGTTGGCAGGATAGAGTAACTCGCCATTGCGTGGATCGTGAATGTCTTCGGCCAAAGTACGACCAAGCGTACGTTCACCAAGAGAGACAACAACTTCACCGCCATCAACGACAGGCTTGAGCTCGATACCTTGCTCTGTTCCGCAATCCTGCTCTGTGACGATACAGTCTTGTGCAACGTCCACGAGGCGACGTGTGAGGTAACCTGAGTTCGCTGTTTTAAGAGCAGTATCGGCGAGGCCCTTACGCGCACCATGGGTCGAGTTAAAGTAATCAAGAACCGATAGGCCTTCTTTAAAGTTAGCCGTAATCGGTGTTTCGATAATTTCACCAGACGGTTTTGCCATCAATCCACGCATACCCGCGAGCTGCTTCATTTGGTTCTTAGAACCACGCGCGCCAGAATCCGCCATCATAAAGATTGAGTTGATGGTTTTACGCTCACGCGCCGCTTCGCCCATCATGGCATCCGCCACTTTATCGGTACATTTCGACCACGCATCGACGACTTTGTTATACTTCTCACCTTTGGTGATGAGTCCGTCTGCATATTGCTGTTCGAAATCAGAGACGAGGTCCTGCGTTTCGTTCACTAATGTGTACTTTGTATCTGGGATGACCATGTCGTCTTTACCAAATGAGATACCCGCTTTGGCCGCTTCGCGGAAACCGAGGCCCATCATTTTATCAGCAAAGATGACTGTCGCCTTCTGACCTGCATGACGATAGACGATATCAATGAGCTTACCGATCTCTTTTTTCGTCAATGTCTTATTGATGACGTCATAGGAAATGAGCGGATGCTTTGGTAAATATTCTGCCAATTTCAAACGACCTGGCGATGTCTCTGCAACTTCATAGGTCACAGTTCCGTCTTCGGCCGTTACAGGGAAACGTCCCCTCACTTTGGAATGAATGGTCACATAACCATTATCCAAAGCGGCTTCGACTTCCTCGATAGAGGCAAAGGCCATGCCTTCGCCCTTTTCGCCGTCACGCATCAAGGACATGTAGTAAAGACCCAAAACGATATCCTGCGATGGAACAATAATCGGCTTACCATTGGCAGGCGAAAGAATGTTGTTCGTTGACATCATCAAGACGCGCGCTTCGAGTTGCGCTTCGATAGACAAGGGAACGTGAACCGCCATTTGGTCACCATCAAAGTCAGCGTTAAAGGCTGCACAAACAAGCGGGTGAAGACGGATCGCCTTACCTTCTGTCAGTTTTGGTTCAAACGCTTGGATGCCCAATCTATGAAGTGTCGGCGCACGGTTCAAAAGAACCGGATGCTCACGGATAACTTCGTCGAGAATATCCCACACTTCGGGACGTTCTTTTTCAACGAGTTTCTTAGACTGTTTTACTGTGCCTGACAGACCTTTGGCGTCGAGACGTGCATAGATAAACGGCTTGAACAGCTCGAGGGCCATCTTCTTAGGCAGACCACATTCGTGAAGTTTTAGCTCTGGGCCAACCACAATCACGGAACGTCCTGAATAGTCAACGCGTTTACCAAGCAAGTTCTGACGGAAGCGACCTTGCTTACCTTTAAGCATATCTGACATAGATTTCAGAGGACGCTTATTCGCCCCTGTAATCACACGACCGCGACGACCATTGTCAAACAAAGCATCAACGGATTCTTGCAACATCCGCTTTTCGTTACGGATGATGATGTCTGGTGCACGAAGCTCAATCAAACGCTTCAAACGGTTATTACGGTTGATTACACGGCGATAAAGATCGTTCAAATCTGAAGTCGCAAAACGACCGCCATCTAGGGGGACAAGCGGACGAAGCTCTGGCGGGATAACCGGAACGACAGTCATGACCATCCACTCAGGACGATTGCCTGATGTGATGAAGGCTTCGAGAAGTTTTAGACGTTTCGCATATTTCTTAAGCTTCAACTCAGACCCTGTTTCGGTCATATCAAAACGTGTACGCTCAACTTCGGCCTCAAGGTCGAGATTGATAAGCATATCACGAACGGCTTCGGCACCTATACCCGCCGTGAAGCTGTCTTCGCCAAATTCGGCTTGGGCGTCGATAAATTCTTCTTCAGACAGGATTTGACGTTCTGTTAAAGATGTCAAACCTGGCTCTGTGACGACATAGCTCTCAAAGTAAAGCACGCGCTCGACTTCTTTCAATGTCATATTAAGCA
>CAYGSV010000083.1:9086-9649 GCA_964352635.1 uncultured Algimonas sp. | reverse complement strand
CACCCAAATTCTCAGAAATCTCAGCAATAGACATCCGCAGATAACCTGCATCATCCAACTGCCCAATCATATAATCCGCAATCAGGCCATCACGTGCCTCTAGCCGTAAGAGCGCGCGTTGCGACTGGATATGTTCTGATAGCGTAACTTCCGCCGCAGAATTGGCCGCCGCATCATAATCCCCGCCGCCAGAAAAACTGCCCGAGCTATCATTGCGTGACCAATCGACAGTGCCGCCCACATCGGCCGCCGTTGCTTCACTATCGACCGCATGCGCCGGCGCATCAAGGTCTGCCGCTTTTTCACCCGCACTCACATTGTCAACCGTAGCATTAAGCGTTTCATTCAGTGTCGCAGCCACATCTTCGCCGCGACGGTTTTCATCGCCCGTCCCGCGTTCAAGCAAAGGATTACTTTCGAGCTGCTCTTCGACAAATTCCGCAAGTTCGATGTTTGAGTATTGCAACAGCTTAATCGCCTGCCGCAATTGCGGCGTCATAGCCAGTTGCTGGCCCTGTCTGGCCTGTAATTTAGGCGCTAATGCCATCCCAAAATCCCACGTT
>CAYGSV010000083.1:0-9076 GCA_964352635.1 uncultured Algimonas sp. | reverse complement strand
AATTTGACGTGTGATGACAGGGTTAATGAAGGGTTGTCGCTGGCAAATTCGTGACGCTCTGTTATGAGCGCCATTATGAACACAAAAGTCAAAATATGCGGCCTCACCCGCACCGAAGACGTGCAGACGGCGATTGCCGAAGGTGCGGATTTTTTAGGGTTCATCATAGAAGCCAAAAGCCCGCGTCGGTTAACCGTCGAACAAGCCAAACCTTTATTTGATGGGGCCAAGGATTTAGCCAAACGTGTGGCCGTGACCGTTAATCCAGATGACGCTTTATTGGACACTATCGCCCTCACCCTGAAACCCGATTACGTTCAACTCCACGGGGATGAGAGTGTTGACCGTGTTGCCGAGATTGCGCGGCGTTATGATTTCAAAATCATCAAAGCCTGCGCCATTGCCTCTGACGCAGATATGAAAACGGCTGGCGAATATGCAGGCGTGGCAGATATCATTCTGTTCGATGCCAAACCACCCAAAGGGTCAGACGTGCGGGGCGGACACGGTATTGCGATTGATTGGAACATTATCCGACGCGCCCCAACGCCGAAATTCTACGCTCTCGCAGGCGGCCTTAATCCCGACACTGTCGCAGAAGCCATCACCGCGACAAAAGCCCCAATCGTTGATGTTAGCTCTGGTGTTGAAACCTCACCAGGCATAAAAGACCTCGCAAAGATTATGGCGTTTATGCAGGCTGTGAGAGAGACTTAGACTTTCCTCCCCCGCTTTTGCGGTGGAGGAAAAACATACCACAACCTCACTCTAGCCATCGTTAGTTGAAAGCAATAAAAGCTCTATAAGAAATATCGACCGCCAAACGAATATGTCAGAAAAACTTATCGCAAAAACGAAAAACGGTGTCTCATTACTTGATAGCCAAACGCATCACATTGTTAATGGTTTATCTATTCCTTCTTTCAAACAGCTGAAAATCGTTCAGCTAACAGGAGATACAGGCTTTTATCTTTTTTATTTTGACCTAGAAGACACGGAAATAACTGACACTTACCACGATAGCATTGGGTTAGCTTTGGAACAGGCAAAGTTCGAATTTGGTATAACGTCATCTGACTGGGAATTTGAAAATGGGTAAAGCTGAAAATATAACGACTCCCGACGAGAATGGGCGTTTTGGCGATTTTGGCGGGCGTTATGTCGCCGAGACATTGATGCCCCCTATCCTAGAGCTTGAGAAAGCTTATGAGGAAGCCAAGGCCGATCCCGCATTCCAAAAGGAATTTGATTATTTCTTGAAACATTATGTAGGCCGTCCGAACCCGCTCTATTTTGCGGAACGCCTGACGGAGGAAGCTGGAGGCGCGAAGATTTATTTCAAACGCGACGAGCTGAACCACACAGGCGCGCATAAAATTAACAACTGTATAGGTCAGCTCTTGCTCGCCAAACGCATGGGTAAGAAACGTATTATTGCCGAAACAGGCGCTGGCCAACACGGCGTCGCCACAGCCACGGTTGCCGCGCGGCTAGGCATGGATTGTATCGTCTATATGGGTGCGGTGGATATTGTGCGCCAAAAGCCTAATGTGTTTCGCATGCGTCTGCTCGGCGCCGAAGTACGCGCCGTCCATAGCGGCACAGCGACGTTGAAAGACGCGATGAACGAAGCCCTGCGCGATTGGGTCACTAATGTTGGCGACACATTTTATTGTATCGGCACAGTGGCGGGGCCGCATCCTTACCCCGCTATGGTGCGTGATTTCCAGGCCATTATTGGCCGCGAAGCCAAAGCCCAAATCCTAGAGGCCGAAGGCCGCCTGCCCGATGCCGTCGTCGCCTGTATTGGCGGCGGATCAAATGCTATGGGATTATTCCACGAATTTGTGCCGCATGAAGAGGTCCGTTTAATCGGCGTCGAAGCGGCAGGCAAAGGCGTGAAATCTGGCCTGCATGCCGCGTCGCTTACGGGCGGAACGCCGGGCGTCTTGCATGGGAACCGCACTTACCTCCTCCAAGATGAGCATGGCCAGATCGCTGATGCCCATTCAATTTCTGCGGGGCTAGACTATCCCGGCATCGGGCCAGAACATGCGTATCTACATGATATGGGCCGCGCCGAATATGTCAGCGCCACAGATGAAGAAGCTCTCCATTGGTTCCAAGAATGCGCGCGCCTAGAAGGCATCCTCCCCGCCTTAGAACCCAGCCACGCTATCCCCCGCACAGTCGAACTCGCGAAAGAGTTAGGCAAAGACGGACTGATAATCATGAACATGTGCGGCCGCGGCGATAAAGATGTGTTCACGATTGCCGATGCGCTTGGAGAGCATATTAGTGAGGGGACGGAGTAGTGGCATTACCTACAAAAAGTCCCAACTCATAATCCCCTATGATACTAAATTCATACCTTCCGATCAAAGCTTGGCTCAATCCGCAAACATCACGGCTTCCGGGTGTTAGGCCTATTACGACAAAAGACTGGCTCGCGAAATCCGATACCTATGACGCGCAAATAGCGTATCGCCGCGCACTTATTGCGTCGCATAGAGATGTGATATTTCAGTCTACGCCAAAATCTGAGGCCCCGTGCATTGAGTTAAAAGAGCTCATATTTAGCGAGGCAAGTCTACCCTCATCAGAGCAAGACCATCCTTTGTTGGAAGCAGCCTCTCACGTTCAAGAAGATTTGTGCATTTTACAGAAAGAAGGCGATCAACATATTTTGACCGCCGCCGTGATGTGTTTTCCTTCGAGTTGGGATGTAAACCAGAAAATTGGTCGCTCGCTTGAAAGCATTCACCAACCTGTTCCCGAATTCTCGCCCGTGTCCAGCATTGTCGAACGCATGTTATCCGCGCTCCGAGTCGAGCAACCTTTGGCGCGCGCAAATTTCTTAATCTACACAGACCCTGAACTGCATCAGCCGCGCGGCGAAGGTATATCAAAACCCATAGACGCCAATGCACCAAGATATATCCGTGTGGAGCGCCAAACCTTTCGAAGACTCCCTAAGACAAAAGCGGTTATATTTGCGATTCATACCTATATCGTGGCGGAACATACTTTGTCATCAGAAGAACATCTGGCCTTGGCTCAGTTCAAACCCGAACTTCTTAGAGCATCTTAATTATTGAGTGAGCGTTTGATACGCGCTGAACAAACCTAACCCAATAAGAAGCTATTTGCTACGATTTGCAACCTTTGCTAAGCTACGTTGGGGGTATTCCGCGATGTCATATGCTAAAGAGAGCCAAGCCGCAGGGCGCCACATCATGCCCGACCTTGTTCGCGCTTTTGCTGTTATCGGTATCGTCCTCGTGAATGTGGCTTATTTCGCTTATCCGGGTGAAGTCACCTATCACGACGGAGGCCTGAAAACAGGTTTGGATAACGCCGCCTATTTCGCCGTGAATGCGTTTTTTCTGTTCAAAGCCTATACGTTGTTTTCTTTCATGTTTGGTGCGGGACTGGCCTATCAAATGATGTCGGCACAAAAGCGCGGCCAGCCCTTTGGACGCCGTTATTTCAGGCGGATGTTGGGGCTACTTATTCTGGGTATTCTCCATGTTAGCCTCGCCTTTATCGGTGACATTCTGATTATCTATGCCGTGCTGGGCGGCTTGCTCTATCTCTTTCGCAATAAGACCGTAAAATCGCTCATGCGCTGGGGGATTGCCTTTGTTATTATCCAAACTCTTCTTTCTCTCCTTTTCGCAGCAGCGTTCTATGCAGGCGAGACTTTCTCGCCCGAAGACATGGCGGCAGGTTTCGTGGAAATGCGCAATGCTTTCCCGAAGTATTACGAAGTCTTTGGCTCTGGCAGTTTTATGGAAACAATGCATGAGCGTTGGAACGCTTGGGGTGGCTTCATCAGTTTTGCTCTGCCTCTCCAAGGCCCCGGCGTGCTCGGCTTTTTTCTCCTCGGACTCGCTGCTGTCAAAAGCGGTGTCATTGCCGACCCGACGGCCGCGCTCTGGCGCAAAGCTCGCCGCGTTTATCTGCCCATTGGCGTCATCATCAGTCTCATCGCTGCCTATGTCATGTATATCGCGCATGACCCCATGACATCTAAAGGCATGTTGGGCATGGCGCTGATTTTGATAGGGTCGCCTCTCGCCTCCTTCGGCTATTTGGGCTTAATCGCTAAATGGGCGAGCGGGCCAGACAGCGTGTTCAAGACATTTATGGCGCGCGGCGGCACAGCCACGCTCTCTGTTTATCTTTTGCAATCGCTCATATTGTCGTGGGTGTTCAACGGATATGGGTTAGGGCTTTACGGGCAAATCGGGGCGGCAGCCTGCATTGGCATTGCTCTGATAACGGGCCTCGTCACCCTCGCCGCTATGAGCCTCTGGCGCGCGAAATTCAACCGCGGCCCATTCGAAGTGCTCCTGCGAAAATTCACCTATTGGGGCGATAATCGGTGAGGGGAAAATACTGGTCAAAGGCGGTTGAATGCGGTTAACTCTAAGTATGATAATCTCGCTTTTGCACACTCTCAAATTTTCTCTGGCACTTTTAGCTTGCGGGTTCTTTATAGGGTTTTCAGCGACGGCCCAAAACTTCTCATCCGCTGATAAAGACTATAGCGGTTACAGCGCCGAGACATTGGACACCCTCGCAAAAGACGGGGATTTGCACGCCATCTTTACTCAAGGCTTTAACTTAATTTTTGATGGAAACGCCACCTTGAGAGATGACGCTGATTTTGAGCGGGCGATACCGCTTTTACAAAAAGCGCATGACAACGGCCATGACACAGCGAATTCTGCCCTTACGCTTTATTATTATGGAGAAATCGGCGACTCGCCAGATATAAAAAAGGCCGATAAAATCGCGATTGAATCCGCTGAACGAGGCAGTGGCGTCGCGCAAATAAATTATGCCCTACGATATATTTTTAGCGAAGACAAAATGACCTCAAGGCGTGCCTTTAATTATCTTCAAAAATCAGTCAATGATGACCAGTCTGCGGAAATAGCTTATCCTTATTTGCTCGAAATTCTTTATGGAACACAAGACAATCCTTATTCTGATATGGTTGAGGCTCGCAAGGTCGCGCTCAATTGTTTAGAAGCTCTTCCAAAGGAATCTTACTGCGCCTTCATTCTCGGCAGGGATTTTGAAAATGGTTGGGGCGGCGACGTCGATATAACACGCAGTACGCAATTTTATGAAAAGGCCGCGACCCTAGGTGAAGCCCGGTCGCAATGGGTTACTGGCATGAAATATCTCAATGGCGAGGGTGTTGAGAAGAGTGAGGAAACTGCTTTTAATTGGGTTCAGAAAGCTGCGGCTCAAGATTACACAGATGGCCTTTTAAGTCTCGCTGTGATGCATGCCCTTGGACAAGGGACGCAAAAAGATCTCACCAAATCATTTGAAACTTATGAGAAGGCCGCCCGCCTCGGCAGCGCACACGCCATACGCGGGTTAGGTAGTATGTATTGCGCGGGAGAGGCTCCTGTGACGGATAAAAATCTCTGCGGTGCCGCTTTAGTCTATGCTTATGAAAATGGGGATGAGAATTCAGGGAGTTTGTTAAATTACTTTTTTCAAGTAGAAAATCAGGAACAGTTTGAGAGTTTGAAAAACAAAACAACTCCCTTTCGTGCGACGCTTATAAGTCGTTATGGCCTAGAAAATTGACCTTAACATACGTCTAGCCAAACCCGCGACTCGCTTGTAAGAACCCGCTCTATGACACAACGTATCACTGACACTTTTTCCGCCCGCAAAGCCAAGGGCCAAGCCGCTTTTGTGGCTTATATCATGGGCGGGGATCCGGATCGGGCGACGTCTCAAGCCATGCTCAATGCGCTGCCCAAAAACGGCGTTGATATCATTGAGCTCGGCATTCCCTTTACTGACCCGATGGCCGATGGCCCTGTGATTGAGGAGGCGGGTATTCGCTCTCGCAAAGCGGGCACCACCCTCAGCTCTGTTTTGGAAATGGCGACTGAGTTTCGCAAAACCAATGACACAACCCCCATCATCGTCATGGGCTATTGCAATCCTATTCATCACATGGGCTATGAGGGGTTTGCCAAAGCCGCCAAATCGGCAGGCGTGGACGGGGCGATTATTGTTGACCTCCCCCCCGAAGAAGATAGCGAATTACGCGAGGCATTTGACACGCATGACCTCGCGCTCATCCGCCTCGCGACACCGACCACAGATGCCGAACGCTTGCCCAAAGTCGTCAATGGCACGAAAGGGTTTGTTTATTACGTCTCTATGACCGGCATCACAGGCGCGAGCTTTGCCCAAGCGGACAGCGTCACTGAACAAGTCGCCCGCGTAAGAGAGGCCGCAAACCTCCCCGTTGTCGTGGGCTTTGGCGTAAAAACGCCCGAACGCGCCCGCGAAATCGCGAAAGATGCAGACGGCGTTGTCGTTGGCACAGCCATCGTCAAAACCATGCATGAAGACGGCCCAGAGGCGGCGTTGGCTTTGGTGCAATCCCTCGCTGACGCGACGCATTGTGTTTAAGTATAACCGACGAACGGTTGTAAAAGGGGTTACCGCTTTATCAATGCTGACTCTCGCAGGGTGCGACACAACACAGAAAGTCGAAGACATGTTTGGACTAATAGGTAAACTAACAACGGTCGAGGGCAAACGCAACGCGCTAATCGCGCTTTTGCTAGAAGGTACGAAAAACATGCCTGGTTGCTTGCAATATGTTGTTTCAAAAGACGTATTAGACGCAAATGTCATCTGGATTTCAGAAGTTTGGGATAGTGAAGACAGTCATGGGGCATCACTTTCCCTACCCGCCGTTCAAGACGCCATTGGCAAAGGTCGCGCTTTTATTGCAGGAATGGAACAGGTCGCGAAGACTGCGCCTATCGGCGGCACGGGATTAAAGTAGGACACTCATCATGGCGTGGGAAAGACGACGACATCCAGAACTTGAAGCCGATCTTGATATCCTTTTGGCGGATATGGATACAGAATGGAATTTCACGGCGGGGTTAACGGCTGCGGAGCTTTTGAAAGACGGCAAACCCCTCACCTCGAAACGCTTTACCGAAGAACTCATTAAAGCCGAAGGCCTAAAGCCCGAAGAAGAGACGAACATGGTCCGCCGTGTCAAACGTAAATTCGTCCAACGCTATGGCCATGAAGTCAGTAAGAAGACCTATTCTATTTAGAAAGACATTATGGTCAGATATTTAATTACCATAATCGCCGCTTTTTTTCTCATATCTTGTAGCTCTGAAGTCGCTGAGACAGAGCCTGTACAAACCGAAGCAAACGCCCTCCCGATGCAAACGCAAACTATGCGTTTTACGGCCAATGGTCTTTCTTTATCTGCTTTATTAGATACGCCAGCGAAGAACGAAGCCAAAGCCCTAGTTATTTTCGTACATGGTTATGGCCCCACCAATGTTGTTGAGCAAAATTGGTATTATGATTTACGCTCCCGTTTCGCCGCACAAGGCGTCTCGAGCTTTGTCTGGGACAAGCCAGGGCAAGGCGATAGCGAAGGCGCGTTCGACGCAAATCAACCCGTTGAAAGCAGTGCCGCCGAAGTCATCGCCGCCGCGAAAATCCTGCGGGATAATAATGTGCCAGGCTCTCAAAAAATTGGAATCTGGGGAGTCAGCCGTGCGGGATGGATTGCTCCACTCGCCATGTCGCAGGATAAAAATATAGATTTCTGGATTTCCGTTAGCGGTGTCGATGCGAATGAAAGCTTTGGCTATCTCTTGCAATCAAACTGGCGCTTGAAAGGCTATAGTGAAGACCGTGTGAAACAGCTCTATAATCAATGGCTGGCAGGCAATCGTATTGTTGCTGAAGGCGAACCTTATGCGACTTATCTATCTGCGACAGAAGACCTTAGAGCGGATCCGTTTATGCGATATATGTCTAACGGTTCCACGACCCTCACCGAAGCGGCCTATAATCAACAAGTCAAGACTGTCCGAGCTATTGGGCAGAAAACAGATGCAAAGACGGGTCTGGCCGTATATGTGGAGGATTTCTATGACATTCTTAAGGGTTTAGACGTTCACACCCTCGCGATTTTGGGTGAAAAGGATAGTGTCGTTGATTGGCGTTCAACTCAGGCGCTTTATGAAGAGACAATCGGACAAAATCTTGCGGCCTCTCTTTCAATCAAAACCTTTCCCAACGGCAATCATAACCTTCACAAAAGCGAAACAGGCAGTTTTGAAGAAATGATAGACATATTAAACACCCCAGAAATGGTCGATGGATACTTCGATACGATAGAAACATGGATGAATGAAGTAGTTTTTGACTAATCCTTACTTAAAACCTTCTTCCAACCATGTTCGACAAATAATTCATTCGAATAAACCATGCCAAATTCATAACGCTCTGATTGGACATCAACCGTATCTGATTTTCCATCCGGCCATGTGAGGTTTGCCCTATAATCACAAATAGCATCATATTTGCGAAAGTCTGGAATTGGGCTTGGCTGTTCCACACCTTCTTTGCAGGTAAACTCTACGAACTCCACATCTAGGCTATTTTTGAAATCACAGACGTTTATTTCAATGTTCCGTTCTCGACAACCTCTCTCAAATTGCAAATCCGTTTGAATAACTAATTTGATTCGATCAAGCGTAGGCTCGGTAACCGATGCGTAGAGTTCGTTTCGTATTTGCTCGTATTCAAGCGTGTTCACCTTTGGCTGTGTCGAACAGGCCGAAAGTATAATGAAGCTGATAATCAGAGGTCGTTTCATTCTGAACATCAAAACCCCTACTCCGCCGCCTCTATCGCATCTAAATACATTGAGTTTTTCGGCTTTGCAAAAAGGCGTCTGACCATGGGTTCGAAAAACTCTAGCGGCTCGCTCTCATAGTCTTTGTCAAAGGCCTTTTGATCATAGAGGTGACAAAATTGCGCCGTATATTCGTAATGCGGATGGTCTTTGAATTGATCCCGCATATTTTTATCCAGACCAATATGTTCAAAGAAATAATAGCCTTGGAACGCGCCGTGATTGGCGACCATCCAGTGATTTTTCTCTGACACAAAGGGTTTCAAAATCGCGGCGGCGATGTCGGGGTGATTATAAGAGCCGAGCGTGTCGCCAATATCATGGAGCAAAGCGCAGACGACATATTCC
>CAYGSV010000082.1:0-9728 GCA_964352635.1 uncultured Algimonas sp. | reverse complement strand
GCCGTAAAGTTCAAGAAATGCTCTTAGCGCGGGACATGGAAGCCATGCTCAGCAAGCCTGAGATTTTAGAACTTTACTTAAACCGAATAAATCTAGGGCCACAGGTTTTTGGCATTGAGGCCGCAAGTCAGAAATACTTCGGCCACCCTGCAACAGAACTCTCACTATCACAGGCAGCACTCTTGGCCGCTCTCCCCAAAGCGCCTAGCCGTTATGACCCAACTCGAAACTATGACGGCGCCCTCACCCGTTCGCACCTCGTTCTACAGCGCATGACCGCAAATGCCTTGATTAGCCCACAACAAGAAATCGAAGCGCGGGAAGATAAACCCGTCATAGTCGAAGACGCAGAACCTCTACTCGACCAAGATGTCATTGGGCATGCTTTCGATTTAATTGCGGAGCGCGCGGCCGAATTGGTCGGCGGGCAATCCAAGGATCTAATCGTTACGACGACCATTGATACGAAACGCCAGCAAATGGCTCACGACTCACTTACGAAAACGCTCGAAGCCTCGGGAGAGTCAAAACGCGTTTCAGAAGCCGCCCTAGTCAGCATCGAAAATGCGACAGGGGCTGTGCATGCATTAGTCGGCGGCAAAGATTACGCGGTATCGAAATTTAACCGCGCCACACAAGCGCAGAGACAGCCTGGTTCATCCTTCAAAGCCTTTGTTTATGCCGCCGCCCTCGAAGATGGCTTTACACCCGGCACCGTCCGTATCGATCAACCCACAACAATTGGGACTTGGGAACCTGAAAACTACACAAAGCGATACCGAGGGCCGATGACGATAAGGGAGGCTCTGAAACACTCTATCAACACCATTGCTGCTCAAGTCGGGTCAGAGATTGGCCCCACTCAAATTGCAAATTTGGCCAAACGATTTGGCGTGAAAACCGAATTGCGCCCCGAATACTCAATTTCGCTTGGTACGTCAGAAGTGAATTTGATGGAAATGACCTCGGCCTATACCGTTTTCGCCAATGAGGGCTTGTTAAAGCGCTCGCACCTTATCACAGAAATCACAAACACGGCCAAACAGCCGCTTTATACGCGCCGCCTGTCAAAGCCCGAACGCGTTTATGCTGTGCCCTATGCGCGGCAAATGACGTCCATGCTGCGGGATGTTGTGGCGACGGGAACGGGACACGGCGCTAAACTAGGCTCGCGCGAAGTGGCGGGTAAAACGGGCACGTCCCAAGATTACCGCGATGCTTGGTTCTTCGGCTTTACGGCGCAATATACGACGGGCGTTTGGATGGGGAATGATGATAATTCGCCCATGAATAAAATAACGGGCGGCTTGCTCCCAGTGGATTTATGGAAGGCTTATATGTTCCAAGCCCATAAAGGGTATAAGTATCGCCCCCTCAAAGCCCCAGAAGCCAATCCAGACGATCCGGCCGTCCAAGCCCAAATTGCGTTTTACAACGGACTTGCCTCAGCTTTTGAAACTGAACGAGACGTCGCCAGTGGCACAAACACAAACCGCAATAGCGGTGCTTCCTCAGGTCGATAATTAACATCAACTGACCAATTATTAAGGCACTTGATAACCTTTCAGTAGGGTTTTTACTGCCATCTATCCTTTTTAGACAAAAGGAGAGTCGGTATGGCATTGACAATGAAGTCAGGACTATTCCTATTCTCTGTTTCCGCCCTTATCGGTATTGCGTCTGTTGCCCATTCCGTTGAAGGGAAAGTCGGCGAGTTTAAAGATGATGACGGAACCTATGCCGTTTACGATGTGAGCTCTCCTGAAGAATGCTCTGCCCTTTGCAAAGCCGACACGAAATGCCGCGGCGCTGTAACCTATCAACCTGATGTGACGAAGCCCGACGCGCAATGTCGGCTTAATAACGGCTTTGGACAAAACGCGATATTCCCTCAGACTGCACCCGAGCCTCTTGACCTTAATATCGCTGTTGCGGAGTTAAACCTGTACCGCGCGGAATATGGGTTGGGGCCTGTACGCTTAAACCAACGACTCAACCTCGCCTCAGAAGTCCATGCGCGCGACCTTGCACAAGCGGGCATTATTTCGCACACAGGAACTGACGGCTCTGGTCATGGTGAACGTGCACAGCGCCAAGGCTATGAATTTTCTATTGCGGGGGAAAACGTCGCAACGGGTCAGAAAAGCTGGGATAAGGTTTTCCAAGCCTGGAAAGACAGCCCTGGACATAATGAAAACCTGTTGCGGGATGATGTCGTCGATTTTGGTATTGCATTGGTTTACGAACCGACAACAACCTATTCGACTTATTGGGCGATGCTCGTCGCGAGCCCCCTAGAGGGCATCGCAACCACTTATAATTTACAGACGAACTAAGCTTAGTAGCCATTCGCTTTGGCGAAATCATTCAAATGATAATGACCATCACCTAAAAGCTCTTGCAGCACACGAATGCGTTTCAAGAAAAGACCGATATCATACTCATCAGTCATGCCGACGCCGCCGTGCATTTGAATGCCCTCTAACGCCGCCAGTTTCGCGACTTGACCGAGCTTAGCTTTCGCCATCCCTGCCATACGCTGTGCATTTTCATCGCCTTCATCAATTGCGCTTAACGCGCCAAGAACGGCAGAACGACAAAGCTCCAACTCAGAATAAAGATGTGACGCGCGATGTTGAAGCGCCTGAAATTCGCCAATGATTTTGCCAAACTGCTTCCGCTCCTTGATGTAAGCCACTGTATCTTCAAAGGCTTGAGAACTTGCACCGAGCATTTCAGCGGCAAGTACGGCCCGACCCGCACCTAAAACACGGTCCAAAATATCTGCGCCTTTATCTAATTCACCGAGCAAGGCATCCGCAGTGACCTCAACGTTATTGAGCTCAAGACGCGCTGCATTGCGACTATCGACCATTATTGTGCGTTCAATGTCGAGGTTCTCCGCGTCTTTTTCAACTAAGAAAAGGCTCAAGCCATCACGGTTACCCGGTTCACCACTCGTGCGGGCCACAACGATATGCGCATCCGCAACATGGGCGTCTAGGACCATGGCTTTGCTACCGTTAAGCTTGAACCCATTACCAGAACGGGTCGCGCGTGTATCTGTCGCGTGAGGATTATGTTTCACGCCCTCATCAATCGCAAATGAGACAACCGCTTCACCACCCGCAATCTTCTCGAGCCAAGCCTTGGCTAAGTCACCACCACTGTTTTTAAACGCCGTTGCAGATAGAACAGAGGTTGAGAAGAAAGGAGACGCGCTGAGGTTACGGCCCATTTGCTCGGCCAATAGTCCCGCCGCTGTGACGCCCATATCCACGCCGCCTTGATCTTCTGGTACTAAAACGCCCGCGAAACCCATTTCAGTCATCTCGGCCCAGAGGGTTTTTGAATAGCCCGTTTCATCACGCGAGTCGCGGAGTTTACGAAGCTCCGTGACGGGGGCTTTATCTTTGAAGAAACCCTCAGCCGTTTCGCTGAGCATTTTTTCGTCTTCATTTAACAAAAGCGCCATGAGTTAGGCTCCTGGGAGTTGGAGAATGTGTTTAGAAATAATATTGAGCTGAACTTCTGATGTTCCGCCCTCAATAGAGTTAGCTTTTGTCCTCAACCAATCACGGGCAAGTTTACCGTCCTCAGACCGTTCGCCTTCCCACTCAAGACCATCATGACCCGCTGCATCCATCATGAGCTCATAACGACGCTTGTTTAGCTCTGTACCGTAATATTTTAGCATAGAACTATCTGCGCCTAATGAGGCGCCCGCTTTGGCTTCGGCGAGTTTAGTTTTCATTGTGAGGTTAAACGCCCACTCATCAATTTCAGCTTCTGCAATTTTTGACCGCAACATTGAGTCGGCGAGCATGCCGTTTTCGAGACCCAAAATACCAGCGGCGACTTCGTGCATAGGACGGGCACTGCCCTCGCCTTGGCCGCCAATCATTTCGCGTTCATGCGTCAAAAGGTATTTCGCGATAGACCAGCCCTTATGTTCAATACCCACGAGGTTTTCTTTTGGCACTTTAACGTCCGTCAGGAAAGTTTCGCAGAATGCGGATTTACCAGAGATGAGAGAAATGGGTCTGGCTTCGACACCTTCTGTTTCCATGTCAAACAGAACGAAAGAAATACCATCATGTTTACGACCGGAACTATCTGTACGTACGAGACAGAAAATCCAGTCCGCTTTATCAGCATAAGACGTCCAAACTTTTTGACCATTTACGAGATAGTGATCGCCTTTATCTTCGGCCTTCGTCGCGAGAGAGGCTAAATCAGAGCCTGCATTTGGTTCTGAATATCCTTGACACCAACGAATTTCGCCACGAGCAATTTTCGGAAGGTGCTCTGCTTTTTGCGCCTCATTACCAAACTTCAAAAGTGCTGGCCCAAGCATCCAAATACCAAAGCTCGAGAGCGGCGAGCGCGCATTAATCCGCGCCATTTCTTTCAAAAGGACAGCTTCTTCGGCACGAGACAGCCCCGCACCACCATATTCTTTTGGCCAAGTTGGAACCGTCCACCCTTTTGCCACCATGCGTTCAAGCCAGATTTTCTGAGCATCACTTTGGAATGTCCAATTCCGACCACCCCAACAAGCGTCCGCATCAGACTTAATCGGCTCCCGCATTTCTGTTGGACAGTTCTCTTCGAGCCAAGCCCGGGCTTCCATTTTAAACGCTTGCAAATCGCTCATAATCGCTCTTTCTCTTAGTTCATCACTATTAGCTTTAATCATTGATACGTGGGTAGTAGCACCAAGGTTTACCTATCTACGCACAATGACCAACTATGCCATCAGGACATAAGGCAGCCCTGAAAGAGTGACTAGTATTAGAAAATGAATGACAGCGTGAATGGCGCTGTATGAAGTGAGAGTGGCGCTGTTAGAACCGTAGCGCTTTCATCCCTTCATACATGTTCTGCGCAGCTTGGCGGTAAGGCTTACTAGGGCCGTCATGCTCGGCAATAAAATATTTCATACCCGATGTGTCGTTCAAAGCGAGATAGTCCTCGAATGGCGTATCCCCTTGGCCTACATCCACCATAAGCGCCTTATGTATCTCTTCATAGCTAAAGCCCACCACATCGTCGGGTGAGCCTTTCATGTCTTTCACATGGCTCAATGGGAAACGCCCTGGATATTTTTTAAATAAAGCAGGAATGTCCTGTTTTGCCAGATTGGTCCAAAAGAAATCGAGTTCGAAATTATTATAGCGTGGATCAGTCTCATTTATAAGAACTTCCATAGCGGTCGTTCCGCCACCAAGGTCATCAAATTCAAATTGATGATTATGATAGGCGAGCTTTACGCCCTCATCTGCCAGCTTTTCGCCTGCGCTATTGAGTAAAGCTGCGTGACGCTTCCAGTCCTCGAGGCTACGCGCGTCATCGGCGATATAAGGCAAAATCATATATTCACAGCCCAATGTTTTAGCTGTTGAGATAAGCCCAGACACATTGTCTCTGAGGTTATCATAGCTGATATGAGAGGCAGGTGATGGCAAACCCACATCATCAAGAACAGCTTTTAATTCTGCGGGCGTCCTGTCCACATAATTGCGCTCGTTCAGCTCGACATAATCATAACCAATGTCTTTTAACATTTGAAACGTGCCGCGAAAATCCTGCCCAAGCATATCGCGGAATGTGTAGGTTTGAATGCCGATTTTATCGACCCGTCTTAAGGGGGCAGTAGCGCTACCGCAGGCCGACAAAGCGACAGCCGTTCCTGTGCCGATTAAAAAATCACGTCGTGAAAAAGCCATTATAATACTCCTAGTTCAATCAAATCTGCGGCATAATTCGCGGCGCGCGCAGAGAGCGCCATATAAGTAATAGACGGGTTTTGAATGGCCGAGGACGTCATCGCTGCCCCATCTGTGATGAAAAGATTATCAATGTCCCAAGCTTGGTTCCATTTGTTCAAAACAGATGTTTTCGGGTCACGTCCCATACGCGCGGTCCCCATTTCGTGAATGCGGTTGCCTGGTTTGGTGGGTTTGACTTCGGATAATTGAATGTTCTTAAAGTTACCTTTTTGCAAAATGTCTTCTGCATCTTTGGAAGCCGCTTCTAGCAAAGCATACTCGTTCGGGCCCATTCGGGCATCCATAACGGGTAGAGGAATACCCCATTTATCTGTCTTATTTTTATGGAGCAAAACGCGATTATTGGGATCGGGCAGAACCTCCGCATAAGCATCCAAAGTAATCGTCCACTTACCTGGCGATGCATTCGCCGTTTTAAAATCAGCCCCTACGCCCTCACGATTGCCTGTCCAACTTTGACGGCCTGTGTAAACCTGAAAGGCAAACCCACGTTTATAGGGTTGGTCATAATTTGGGAAATTGCGATAACGCGGAATATAAGCCTGTCCCGGATATCGCCCATAGACATATTTATCTTCAAGACCGTCAATCTCGGCGTTGGCGCGGGCGCCCGCGACATGGTCCATGAGGTTGCGCCCGACCTGATCAGAGCTATTCGCCAGACCGTTTGGAATATCTTCATTGGCTGATTGCAGCATTATGGCCGCCGTATTAATGGCAGAGGCATTTAAGAATACGACTTTGGCGGTATAGGTTTTTGTTTCTTTTGTGATCCTATCGATGACACGAACGCCCGTCGCACGTTTTGTTTTTGGGTCATAAATCACAGAGTGAACTATAGAGTCGGCTTTTAAGGTCAAATTGCCTGTGCGTTCTGCCGCAGGTAACGTCGCAGAGTTTGAGCTGAAATAAGCGCCGTAAGAACAGCCTCGGAAACAGTGATAACGCGCTTGGCATGGCCCGCGCCCGAGGGCTTCTTGCTCTGGCGTTGTGCGGGTTAAATTGGCGACACGCCCTACAATCAACTGCCTGTCATCAAAATTATCAGCAATGCGGCGTTGTAATTCTTGGGACGCGCAATCAAGGTCAAATGGCGGGAGATAAACTCCATCGGGCAATTGTTCTAGCCCATCATTATTGCCTGAAATCCCTGCGAATTTCTCAACCTTATCATACCAAGGTTTAAGGTCCGCATATCGTATGGGCCAGTCCACCCCTACTCCATCCACTTTATTGGCATTGAAGTCATGATCCGAAAAACGATAGCTCATACGCGCCCACAAAAGGCTACGTCCGCCGACTTGATACCCACGAAACCATTCGTAATCTGTACCTTCGGCTGTCGCGTAAGGGTGGTCGCTATCTTTCACCCACAGATGCTTGGTGCTTTCAAAGAAGACATAGACATCTTTCTGAATAGCATAATCTTTATTGGCCTCTTCTGGACGGACGCGGTCTAAGAATTTTTTATCCCATGGGTCGAGCATGTCAGAGTAATCTTCAGCGGGATCGATATCCTTGCCCCGTTCGAGCACTAGCGTTTTCATCCCACGCTCGCACATCTCTTTGGCAACCCAACCGCCTGACATGCCAGAGCCGACAACGATGACATCGAAGTCAACCATTAAAGCAATCCTTCTTGCATGAGGTCAACGGCATGGTTCGCCGCGCGTGCGGAAAACGCCATGTAGCTTAGGGACGGGTTCTGACACGCAGAGGACGTCATAAAAGACCCATCTGTGACAAATAGGTTGGGGATGTCATGCGATTGGTTCCATCCATTCAAAACGGATGTTTTGGGGTCACGCCCCATTCTAACGGTTCCCATCTCATGATTTCGCCCGCCCATACCATCCATATTGTCTTTTGGATTTTGGACATCTCTTAAATGTGTGAATTCAGCTTTTTTGAGCATATCCACCGCATCATCGTAAGCGGCATTCAGAAGGACTTTCTCGTTCTCCCCTAGATTTAGGTCGATTACAGCAATTGGCTGTCCCCATTTATCTGTTTTCGTTTTATGAGCTGTGACACGGTTTTCAGGCTTCGGAAGCACTTCAATAAAAGCATCCAATATTACAACCCAATCGCCAGGGTTTCTATTGGCATCTTTAAAGACTTCACCAACACCCGGCTTCCACCCGCCCCACCTGATACGGCCAGAATAAACCTGATAACCCCAGCCTCTTTTATAAGGCTCGTTCAAATTAGGGAAATTTCGGTACCGAGGGATATAGGCTCCGATAGGTCGCCTTCCAAAGGTATGTTTATCTTTCATCCCCGGCACACGGGCTTCTACCGTGGCCCCACCTGTATGGTCCATGAGGTTACGGCCGACCTGATCAGAGCTATTCGCTAAACCGTTGCGCATAAATTCATTTGATGACACTTGCATCAATAAAGGCGTCGCTATGGCACCCGCATTTAGGAAAATTACTTTCGCCGAATATGTCGTGCCTACACCCGTATTCGCATCTAAAACATTGACGCCAGTCACACGGTTTGTCTCGCCGTCATATATAACTCTAGTGACAATCGAGTCTGACAAGAGTGTCAAATTTCCTGTCTTTTTTGCCGCAGGTACAGTGGCAGAAACTGAAGAAAAGTAAGCCCCATAAGAACATCCATGATGACATATATGTCTTGATTGGCATTGGCCGCGCCCAAGGGCTGCTTGCTCCAGTGTGACTGTTTTAAGGTTGGCCGTACGCCCCATAATTAAATGCCGATTATCATAAAGCGAAGATAGCTTAGACTTCAGAACCTCTTCCGCGCAATTATATTCGTAAGCGGGAAGGTAATGCGGGCCATCAGGCAATTGTGGTAATCCGTCTTGATTGCCAGCAATACCAACGAATTTTTCGACGCGGTCATACCAAGGTTCAATATCTTTATATCGAACAGGCCAGTCGACGCCCTCTCCGTCTCGTTTATTGGCTTCAAAGTCATGAGGCGCAAGACGATAACTTGCGCGACCCCACATAAGGGACTTACCCCCCACATGATTGCCGCGCCGCCACTTAAACCTACCCGTCCGGTTTTCGTAAGGCTGATCGGCATCAGTCATCCAGAAATGCTTATTGCTTTCTTTCAAAGCATAAGTGTCGCCTTGAACGGAATAGTTTCGCTTTTGTTCATCCAGAGCAATATTATCGAAATGAGGCTTTTCCCAAGGGTGCAAATGATCAGAATAGTCTTTAGCAGGGTCCGTTTTCTTACCCCGCTCAAGAACCAAAACCTTTAAACCGCGCTCACATAACTCCTTGGCTACCCAGCCGCCAGACATGCCAGAGCCGACGACGATGGCGTCGAAGTCTGACACTTAAATCACGCCGTCTTTCATCAATTTAGCCGCATGATCAGCCGCGCGTGCAGAGAATGCCATATAGCTAAGAGATGGATTCTGGCAGCCTCCTGATGTCATGAAGGATCCGTCCGTGATAAAGAGGTTTGGAACGTCCCATGACTGGTTCCATTCATTCAATACGCTGGTTTTTGGATCACGCCCCATACGCGCCGTTCCCATTTCGTGAATACCGCGACCAGGAGCCGACATATTCTCTGCCGTAATATCATCCGGGTTACCGACACCCAGAATTGTCATGCCTGCCGCCTCCAACATACGTTTTGTATCGCGCGTGGCATGTTTCATCAAATTCACCTCATTCTGGCGATGCTTTTGATCAATCACGGGGACAGGTAAGCCCCACTCATCTTTTCGTGTCGGATGCAGTGTAACCTTATTGCGCTCATCTGGCAGAATTTCGCAGAATGCGACAATACCAATACTCCAAGGGCCGGGCTGGCGGTTATTCTTTTTAAAGTCCGCCCCAACGCCTTCTTTCCAAGTACTACTTCTCCAATTTTCTCGGTAAATACGACCCTGATAACCATAGCCACGAACTGAGTCGTCACTTTCTTCAGTGTGGTTTCTAA
>CAYGSV010000081.1:0-9838 GCA_964352635.1 uncultured Algimonas sp. | reverse complement strand
AGCGCTTGCATGGCATGCAAGAGGTCAGGGGTTCGACTCCCCTAGGCTCCACCAGTGGAATTCTCATAATAGAAGTTAGAGTAGTTAGAACGGGGCGTAATATTCTCCAACCCGTCAAAGAGCCGATGCGCTGTGTGCCTTATTCATATGTCGTGGGCTTATCAGAGACAAAATAGGGTTTTCCATCGGGCCCGATGAACATGTTTTCCATTTCTTGCCTTGTAAAGGGGCGTGAGCCGAGCCGTCCAAAGACGGCCATTTGGTGTCCACTTTCATCGACGGCGCGGTCGCGATCAATCCCTTTTGCTATGGATAGGGCAGGAGATTTTGTGCGATGCCAAGCAATAAGTTCTGGCTTGGGCTCAGGTGAAAAACCATAGAAGTTGGCTTGGCTTTCAGGGCTCGTTAGTTGAATAACTTTTGTGCCATTTTCCCCGTCTGCGACATAGGCAAATAATGAAGCATTTGTGCTACCGATAACTACATCTTGAGCGTCGTTCATCTGGCCATTAAAGGTTTCACGCATATAGACTTTTGGCTTTTCCGGTTTTTCAATATCAATAATGGCCAGCCCTTCACTTCCGCCGGCAATGTAAGCATAAGTCCGGGCTATATAGAGACCCCGCGCGTCTTTCATCTGTATTGTGGCTTCTGGAATAAGGACAGGTTTAGCGAGGTTTGTCACATCCATGAGTTTCAGCCCGTCAGCATCTGTTACCCAAAGATAACGAAATTGAATATCTGTTTGCCTGGCCTGATTGAGCGGGATTTGAGTGGTGACTTTGGGAGCTAAAGGTGTGTCTAAGTCAAGGACGACCAAGCCAGCCTCTGTCGTTATATAAGCGTAATGTCCACCAAGTGTGATATGTTTTGCGCCTTTAAGGACGTTGCCTTCATTCCATGTGAGTGCGCGTTTCAAGAAATTGTTTCTGGGTTCACCATCCGCGAGTGTGTTTATATTGACAAGGATAAGCCCTTCCAGGCTGTCAGTGATAAGCGCATAATTGTATATAGGATGGAACGGTTGCTCCTGGTTTTTTTCTTGCATTTCAGGTGTGTTTTTTGCGGGGTTGATAGGCTGGTTGGTCGCCAAGGTCATACAAGTCGCATTCTGCGTTTTGACGTGGGTGTCGTGCCCGAGGGGTGAGAAGGGTGCCGTTATTATACGTTCGGAAATGCCCTTATTGGCAACCGAAGCAATGTCGTAGACGCGGAATCCACCTTTGCCTTCGGCAACATATAAATATTCTCCACGGTTTTGAATACAGCCTACATGGCCACCTGTTTTTTGGTGGACATTAGCGATTTCCTCAACAGCTCCTGTTTCTCCTGACCAATTATTATCTTTGTCAAAAATTTTCCCGCGTTTCCAATCAATGAGCTCGCGTCCATTTTGTTCAACATGTGCCTTGTAATAATCTGGATAAGCATATTTGTGGAGGTAGGACCCGAACACAGCTTGAGGCTCCTCCCACTCCGTCACACGAACGGCCTCTAATCCGCCTTCGAGCCCTACATAATTATGCATGCCGATAAAATTCACAAAATTTGTACCAAGGAGCATGAGTTGCGCCATAATAGCATTGTTATCGCCTTCGACTGAAAGGTGACAATCAGAACACGTTTTGGTTTCTTCTCGCCTTACTGTATGAGGGAAGTGAGGGGCGAATGCTTGGCTTGAAAAACCAACGGCTGAGACAGGGGGCTGCTGCACATAGATACGTTCGCGATTTAAATTAGTTGAAGATAAAACGAGCGCAGACGTCGAGCGAATAGGCGCGATAGTATTGCCTTTAGATCTTTGATGTTTGCCAAGTTGAAACATCTGGTCACGGGCGACTTGGGGATTATATGTAGCGTAGTTACGACTTACTCCGCCTTCGTATTTATGGCTTTTCTTTTTCCAATTGGCTTCAATCGGAAGATGACATCCACCACAACTGGTCGTCCAAGAAAGGTGGCATGTGTAACATTCCATCTCTTCATCATTATGTGCGAGATCTTCTGTTTTTGTCTCAGACCCCCAATCCGTATTGTTTTTCGCAACTGTTTTTGCCCATGCTGATTTCTCGTTATAGTCAGGATGATCTTTGGTGATGCTATCTTTTACGAGGCTCACTTTCCAAGTCAGATCGGGGTCCAGAACTGAGCGTTGTAAAAGAACATCCCGTCCGTCTTCAACTGTCCATTCAAAACGACGCTTACCGTCAGGGTTGCGAAGCGCTGTTAGATCAGCGCCCCCTGGACGTGCGGCTGGGCCTGAAGTGTAAAGATTGGGAAGTTTACTGGCTGTGCCATGGCAGTCTTTGCATCCAATCTCGACGGCACTCGCGACTTCGCCGTGAATATAGCCGTCACCGTGACTGTCTTGAGAGTAATGGCAATCGACGCAGTTCATTCCTTTTTCGGCATGAATCGACATCATATGAACAGTTTTACCAGGGTTCGTGCCGACAGGTACGAATTTGGGCTCTCCTTTTTTCCTAAATTTTTCTGGGTCGTCTGGCGCGACGATATTTCCCTCTTTATCCAGGAGATTGCCTTTACGGTCGCGTTTAAAGACGGCGCGGAAGTTCCAGCCATGACCGTGATAATCTGCAAATTGCGTGTCTTCTAACTCGCTGTTCAGGTCATAAACATTACGAGAAAACTCAGGGTCGCCCCATAGGCCTCTGACGGCTGCGCCTTCAGGGTTACGCTCTAGAACTTTATGTTGCTCTTCCATGGTCGGATATTTTTGCTCTTCGGGCCACATTTTGGGGGCGTCAGATTCATAATCCCACATCGTATATCCAAGGTACGAGTTTAGAAAAATATTGGGTTGGTGCATATGGCAATTCATGCACTGGCTCGTCGGAATAGCCCGCGTAAAGGCGTGTTTAATGGGGTGACCTTTTTCGTCTTTGGGAATCGTTGGGTCTTTCGTAAAACTTTTACCATCACGCCCAAATTTTGCATAAACTGAACTATGTCGGGGTTCACGGTCATTGGCATATACAACATGACAAGACGCACAGCCTGAGCTTCGGTAATCTCCGGGCTGGTCGTTCGTTCCCATGAACCATGTAAAAGGATCATTGAGCCGCGTTTTATGAATATTGAGCACAGGTATGGCCACGCGTAATCCTGTTCCAGGGCCGCGATTGGATTGACGAATATCGGGGCGACCCGGTTCTTCGATGCGTTGGATTTGACCAGCGGCATTCGGAAGACCTATTTCTGGGAACTGAGTGCCTATATTGCGTCCGCCCGGCTCAAATACTCTGAAGACGTCGGCTGGAGGGATAACGTTCCATGCGGGGAGGGGAATCACCTTTTCTAATATCCCTGCCGCTTTTTGTTCTTCCGTGAGGCCGTTTTCTGTACCTGGTGACGTGAGTACGGCAGGCTTCCCGTCTCTCGTGTAAGCTTCCCCGACAGTGTATCTTTTATCAGGCAGAATGCCGTTATTATAAGCGGCCCCACCCCACAACATTGTACCTGTTGCCATTAGGGAGCGCTCAGCCTGAACAATTTGTTCAAGGTGACAGGCTCCACATGACTCCCGCGCTACGCGGTAATCAGACGGATTCACAAAGCGAATATATTCAGGGCTTTCTTTGTTTAGGAGCGTATAGCTTCGCTTTGGATTCGCGGAATGTGGGTAGTGCCAAGTTTCTGGATATCTGGGTTGAACATGTGCATGATCGCGGAGCGTTTCATATTCTGGCGTGCCTTCGCTCATCAAGACGGACACTTTAATGTTCGCATCGCCACCATGACAATCTGTGCAGCCCAACACGACGGCAGGCACGTTATGCATGGTCTTTTGGTCAGAGTCGGTATGGCAAGAGACGCAGCCTGCACTCTTGGCGAGTGCCTCAGCGGTTGTTTGCACCCTTGGGGCAGGTGGGGTGAAGGCATAATTTATTTCACGAGGCGTTTCTTTATCGCCTGCAGCATAGGAAAAAACGGAGAGGCCAAATGCCGTGGCGAGGACTACCAATATGATTAGGAATTGATATAGATATGAACGCGCCATCAGTATGTTAGTGTCGCATTCAGAAGGATGGAAAGATAGCGATTTTTATCTTCATTATTCTCTAGAAGGTCATTAAGCCCACCGCCAGGCTCCAGCGATGCAATGGATCCGCGTAAAACGATATTTTGAGAAAATTTTGGTCGCCAAATTGCGGATGCCGATAGATCGTACCCAATAGTTTTGTCTATCTCACCCTGAACGCGGAGGACTTCTAGGACCTCTGTTTTGTCGAACTGTAAAGCATTCGCATTAAAAGAAAGCCGAACTTCAGGCGTTAAGTCTAGATCCGCACCAGCGCCTAGTAATCGCGTCCCAGGGTTATTAAAATTACTTTGACCTTGCTCTTTTGACGAGCGTAAAGAGTTTAAAATGCCATTACGACCACTTAGGCCGATCGCGCGGCCACCCCCAATAAAGGGTATGTTCTGTCTTATCCAATAAGAGGTGTCTGCCCCTGCAAATTGCGGGTTTTCAAAGATCGCATCGAAGCCTGTTTCAACATCATCGTAGGGATCACCATCACCACTCGCGTATAGACCTGAAAGTCTAAAACGAGCCCAGTTATAGTCATAAGAAAGCTCTGCTGCGGCAAAGCCTGCACTGATAGTCGCTGAACGCCCCGTGAAAATATTATCACGGTCTTGACCAATAGCGTAATAGGTTGAGCCTGTGATATTGAGCCGTTTGTAACGGCCATCTATATTATACCCGAAATAGCCCACATCATAGTCTCGAGCGCGTAAATTGCCAATCAAGGCCGGCCGTACAGGGAAGCCATTGGTGTCTATTTCAGTATTTCCTGCTTCTCTATTACCATTGTAAACGGCCGTCATTTGGGACGTCAGTCCAGGGAGTGGAAAATCTTGGCGATATAAATTGGCGAGTAAAATAAGGTCATAACGCGGTGTTCTGAGTATAGCATTGAGACCAGAGTTCGTATCCTTTTCGAGACGCATAAATGCGGCAAGGTTATATTGATAACGGTTATTGTCACGATTTCCGAACAAACGAATACCGGGTTGACTGTCTTGAAATAAGAAACCTCTGAAGTCGGAAGAAAAGGGCTGAATACCCACACGTACAGAATCAAAGTCATATCGGTCAGAGACATTTCGAATATGATAGTCGAAAAAGGCTTCTTGAATCCCAAGGAAAGCATCTGTGCGTTCGGTACCTTTTGAAGGCTCAACAAACAAAACACGTTTTTCATTAACACGCGCATGATTGACATTAAGGGCTACCGTAAGGCGAAACTCTAAATCTTGTGGTTTAAAGGTCGTATTCCCTTTAACGAGCGCTCCGCTCGCAATAAATGTTTGCGCCAATAAAAGCGTATCAGGGTCACCAAAAAGGTCATTTGATCTCGCTTCTGTCGTTTGCACCGCAACAGGAATAGGAAAACTACGCGGTTCAATAATAGTGTCAGAAATGCCAGTGGCGACGAAAAACCAATCTTCGGTACCTTTCAAAGGGCGATCACCCTTTAACGTGTTTTGATTATAAGGATCCCACCAACGCTCATTGACGCCCAGGTTTTCAATTAAGCGCCAACGGTCGGGGAGTGGGATTTCGTCTGTTGGAAAACTCGCCGCTTGCGGAGGTGCAACCGACCTGGGGTCAAATGGACGCTCTCGAGTCGGTAATGGCTCCGCTTCACGACCAGGGATACGTCGAGGTCGTTTGTCTGTCGGCCCAGAGTCAGTGGGCTGGTCACTATCTGAATTTTGATGCGGTGATGGGGGCTCAATCAGTTGCGCCGTAAGTTGCCCCCCCGACTCTTCAGTGTCGAAAATTTCAATCGTAAAATTCTGATCTGTAATAATGACGTGATCAAACGAAGTATTTTTTTCGACTTCAGGGGTTGAGAAAAACTCAATTTCAATTGGCGTTCCATCGCCTTCGTTCACCGCTTGATAGATGTAACTAGCATGGGCTGGAAGCGCTGTCCCAAACATAGGAAAAAACAGCAATATGCAGCGCCGCCAATTCACTATTTGTCCTCACAGGGGTTTTGTTCATTCGTGTCCAAAAACGGTGCAAAGGGGCAGCTGACATAACGCAAACGAATATCTTCACCATTCACAGCTACAGTGATCGTGTCCGCTCGAATATCTTTGGGAGCGTTATTCAGCGTACCCAGTTTTATCCCCGCATTATGAACACCTAAAAAGGAAATCATGTCATCTTGATCAATACCGTCCCCTGAAACGCCTATTCCGCCAACAAGCTGATTGCCTTTATATATCGGAACTGAGCCCGGAAAAATTTGAATACCGTTTTGCAATCTATTCTGCGCAATGGGTGTGTCTGGCAAGAAAGAACAACGTTGCACTGTATCTGTTGAGGGTAATCCGCCTGCCGTCACAAATGTTACGTGTTCAAGTATGTTGTCTCGAATAAGGTCTTCTTGAAGCCCTGTTGCGAAGGGACTGAATTCAGTAATGGGGCGTGATAATGGACCGTTATTTGTAGCGACTTCACCGTCAGGAAAATACGGCCTAGACAAGTTCCCGCCTGAGCGATCAGCGAAGGCAATTGTTCCCGTCAGTGCATTCGTGTCGTTTAAAAAATTGCGGACCTGAGAAACGCGGGCTGAAACTTCTAAATTAGGCGCAGACGACCCTGCGATAACGGGACTGCGAAGAGCTCCTGATAAATCAGAGGCTGCATCCGCGTTAGAAAAGAATGTGGCGGTCCGGGCTTTTTGCAATGAAACATCTGTTCCAAAAATCGGAGCATCAGGGGATCTCACGACGCCTAAGATACTGCCATAAGTATCAACGACAGAAATGCTGACCTGGGCGCGACTATCAAGAGGGCGGCGAATTTGCGCTCTGGCCGAACTCATAACCTCAAAGGCTTCTTCAATGATGGTACGCACTTCTTCTGCCGTTAAGGGGGAGGCTATGGCCGTTCCATCCGTGCCAGCTTTGGGTGGGTAACGATTGGTTCCTGTCCCATCTGTTAAGACAAAGACATCCGAATTGGCATATTCTGCTGAAGTTGCGGGCCGCATGCCTGAACTTTCCGTACTATAGACCTGTCCAACTATTATGGCGCCAGAATTATAGCCATTTACAGATTGCAAGGCTCCCGTAGTTCCAACAAGGCTAGAAAACGGCGGCGCAGAAGAGGGGGACGTTAGCAAATCGCTCTCGTCCTTATCTAAGAAACGGAGCGTTGTTCCATCTACTGATATTCGATCTGCACGGATGTTCTGGGGCGCTGCAAATCCTGTCATAGCGGCAACGGCAATTAATTCTTCATCATCCGTGTCGATATCGTCAATTTCAGTGTCAAAACCATAATCGCCATCAGCAGAAATGCCTATACCACCAACAACGACTCCGTTTTTATAAAGTGGAAAGCCCCCAGGGTCGGCGGAAAGACCAATGGGTGACCGTTTCGGGCCAAGTGTATTATTAGAGCGTTGAGAAAGGTCTGAGCAGGGTAATTGTGAGAATTGAACCCCAAAGAGAGGGCCGCTTTCGAGGCCCACAGTGTTTTTAGAGGGAGGAAAATGCTCTTGCACAATCATGCTGGCTGTGCGGGTTGAAAAGGCATTGCCGCTAGAAGATAGATATGCCCCCGTTAGGGCTTTGGAGATAGCCGCGAGCTCGCTAGGGACATCAACACCTTGAAGGCCGACATTAGCCGTTGCACTAGAAAAGTTAGGTCCGTTTCGGAGTGTCGTTGTCGCGTCGGCCCCATTCATGCGAAAAACTGCAAGGACATTACCGGGACGGTCGACCACTGCGATGACAGCAGATAAATTAAGTGCTTGGGCCTCTGTCACCGCTTGTGACAATATCGTTTCTACGTCTGTTTGGCTTAAGTTTTCAGAGGCAGGGATAGAGTATCTTGCCTGATTAACAGGTGGGGTAGATGGCGGTGCCACGACGACCGCAGATGTTGATGATCCACCGCCGCCACCGCAACCGCCTAAAAAAATTGCAGAGAGGACTAATGATGTTTTCCAATCATGTTTCATTAACCCCGAAGATCCTTGAGGCGTTTTTGCAAGATTTTTAGGGCTTTTGTTAGTTGATCTTGGTTGTATTCATTCGGGTTTTCTACGGCGTCATAACTCTTATTAATTTCATCCCGCATATCTGTGATGTCCGAAATGGCGACTTGATTGGACGCGATCATAGAGCTCAGAAGGGTATCAATTGCCATAATGGCTTGTTCGGCAGTCACGTAGTCCGTGTAACGGCGTGTTAAAGCGTCTTCGACGATTGTGTCTAAGATGCTGAGTGTTTGGGTTTTTGAAAAGTCTGTAGAGGATGTCGCCGTGACTAAATTCTCGGTCAAGCTGATAAGGCTATTGCTGACATCCGCTGTTTTACGCGTACCGCCGCTCAGGCTCGCATGAAAGGCTTTGATTTGGCTATCAAGCTGAGGGGCCAGATTGGGTTCGATTTGTTGTGCTGTGGCCAGAAGCATAATCATATTTGCATCATTGAATTTCACGAGGCCCGGCATTTGCGGTCTGCCTGGGTTAGGTCTGACTTCAGGACGCCAATTTGGATCATCCGAAATTTCACGGTGGCAGGCGAGGCAGTCAAAAAAGACGAGTTCTGGGAAAACACCATCTTTATTCAGGTCAGGATTTTGGAACATAATAAGCTGTTGTTTCAAAGCGACAGCCTGACCAATAACCCAATTATGGACACCAGGTTGGACTGTTTTGCGTTTGAAATAGTCTACGTCTTCATCATGATGGCTTTGCAAAGCCGTAAATAAATCAAGCTCGAAAGAAATGCGTGGATGTCCCGCTGCCATCATACGATGTGTCACGAATTGATTGTCATTGGAACTACCGAGATGACAAGAGAGGCAGATGCCTGCGCGGGTTTGGGCGTCCTCTAAGGGATAAAGGCCAAGGCTCACGTTTTTAGTGTGACTTGCCCCGACTTCATAATGCTGCGTCAACCAATCAACAGCTCCTCCATGACAAGCTTCGCAGCCAATACCGTCATCGGTTTGAAATTTTGAGCCTCTCAAATTTTCAGGGATATTGTCTGAATGACACCCAAGGCAGGCTTGCTCTTCATGGGGTTTATTCCAGCCTAAGCGATCAGTAATAGCGATAGAGCGGTCTGTCAAAAGCACTTTATAAGCACGTAGATGAGCCCCGCTTGTCGATGTTTGATCTTGCCACGTTAAAATTTCATTTTGGCGAACAATGACACCTGTTGCTTCTTGGCGAGAATGACAGGTTGAACCGTAACACCCCATGACGCCGAGATGTTGCGTGCCGTCATTATAAGGTGTGTTTGGCGTGTCCTGTGAAAAGGCTGATAGGCTTCCTAATGAAAACAGAAGGATGGCGAATATAAGGCTTTTGAGAAAAAGCTGCACTTGATGACCCCCCTGCGAATATGAAGTAACTCCTAAACAGGATAAGTCTAGTTTTAAATTAGAAATGACCCCGCCGTGCAAGAGTTTGAGTGCTTGCCTCAAGTGAATTTCTCTCTAAGACTACTTGTGTTCCTGGGAGGGGGCGTAGGGGATGTCGAATAAATATGAAATTGCAGTTATTGGGTCTGGCCCCGCAGGGATAAGTGCGGCGGCCCACGCCGTAGAACTGGGTCTCTCTCATATCCTTTTAGAAAAAACAGACCACCTTTCTGACACGATTTATAAATACCAAAAAGGCAAGCATATCATGGCGACGCCTGATCAACTTGTCCTACGCAGTGATATTGATTTCGAAGCTGGTAAACGCGAAGATATTTTAGGGCGTTGGGAAGAGCAGGCAAAGCAAGGGCAAATAAACGTAGCCTTTAATTAAGATGTAAGAGACATTACGGT
>CAYGSV010000080.1:0-10063 GCA_964352635.1 uncultured Algimonas sp. | reverse complement strand
CAATCAAGTTTAAATGAAAATGAGACCGAAAACCGCCTTGGCTTTGCTGCGGATAATGGGGCGGTTCAAGGGGTGTTAGACGCTTCAGATATTACGGACGAAGATATCTCAAAGGGTGTCTTAAAAGGCGCGCGGCTTTCACGTTTAAAAGTCAATTGGGCCAATCCAAGTGAGTGGGTTCTTTTATCTGTTGGTGAGCTGGGACAGGTCACAACACAAGGCGATTATTATGGCGTCGAATGGCTAGGCCTGTCGTCGAAATTAGAGCGTTCTACGGGCCGTGTGTTTTCCAAAAAATGCGATGCGAGCTTAGGGGATGAACGATGTGGGGTGGTGCTAGAGGCACTCCCCGAAGGCACGCTCTGTTCAAAAACTTTTACCGCTTGTCGCGACCAATTTGATAATGCGGAAAATTTCCGTGGCTTTCCTTATCTGATTGGGGATGACACGCTTTATGCTGGCCCGATAGAAGGCGCGCGTAAAGACGGCGGTTCGCGTTACTCATGACGTCAATCAGAGGCCGCGTCTTGGCCGAGGCGAAAACATGGCTCGGAACGCCTTATCAACATCAAGCGAGTGAAAAATGCGCAGGCTGTGACTGTTTAGGGCTCATTCGGGGTCTTTATCGTTATGTTTACGGGACTGAACCCACGGTTTTACCGCCTTACACGCCAAATTGGGCCGAAGAGCAGGGCGAAGAAACCCTCTATCAAGCCGCCCAGCTATGGCTCAATGAAATTCCCAATTCTACGGCACAACCTGGCGATATCGTTTTATTCCGAATGTCCCCAAACGCGCCTTGCAAACATGTTGCTGTTTTATCGGCTCCAGACCAAATCACCCATGCCTATTGGGGGCGTGCTGTCGTGGAGAGCTATTTCGTTCCTTATTGGCAGAGGCGATGGGTCAGCAGTTTTGCCTTTCCCGATACATCCAAACATTCACTTTTAAGAGGTTCTCCATGACGACTCTCGCTGTCTCCGCTTTTAATATTGCTGGGCAGGTCGCCGTTGACGTTGCGACGGCGGCGGCGCTCAATTCGGCCAATCAATTTATTTCCCATGCTTTTGATAACCGTGTGTTTGAAGGGCCACGTTTAGAAGCCGTTCAGCTCCAAACCTCACGCGACGGTGCGCCTATGTCGCGTATTTATGGGCGTGTGCGTTTGGCGGGGCAGGTGATTTGGGCCTCCCGCCTCCGCGAAATAAGGACAGAAGAAGAGGTTCAGAGCGGAAAGGGTGGTGGGCCTACGCAAGTCAATTATAGCTTCTCCATGAGCTTCGCGATTGGCCTCTGCGAAGGCGAAATTCTCGGCGTAGATAGGCTTTGGGCGAATGGACAACCGTTACAAACTTCGGGCTTAACGATGCGCGTATATCGCGGCATGGACAATCAACTGCCCGACCCCATTATCAATGCGATTGAAGGCGGCGATGTCCCCGCGTTTTGCAATACGGCCTATATCGTTTTTGAAGACTTTCCTTTGGACGGGTTTGGCGCACGCCTGCCGCAAATCAACGCAGAAGTTATCCGTATTCCACCGAGCCAAACCGATGAAAGCGCAAAGCTTGAAACCCTTATAAAATCAGTGAGTTTATTGCCGGGTTCAGGCGAATTTGCCTATGCCACAGACATAATTGAGGAGACGCCAGAACCGGGCGTTTCGCGCCCTATTAATATGAATAACCTCTCGGGTCAGGCGGATATTTTACGCTCGCTTGACCACCTCGAAGATCAACTTCCTAATTGTCGACATGTGTCGATTATTACCTCTTGGTTCGGGACAGATTTACGCTGTGAACACTGCGAAATTTGGCCTGGCGCGGAACGGCGCGAGCGTATTTTACCCGAAGCAAAATGGCAGGTCGGAGGCTTTGATAGGTGGACGGCCTATCTGATTTCCACGCATGAGAGCGGGCGTCCGCATTATGGCGGTACACCCTCTGACGCCTCCATCGTTCAAGCCATCCAAGAGCTAAAACGGCGCGGAGTTAAAGTGACGCTTTACCCGTTTTTATTAATGGATATTCCCGACGGAAATGCGTTCCCGTGGCGGGGGCGTATAACGGGCGATGAAGGCGCAGCTGCGCCCGCCCAAGTGGAAACATTCTTCCACCGCCCACAGGGTTTTCGAAATTACATCCTGCATTACGCAGGGCTCGCCGCCGAAGCGGGTGGTGTAGATGGTTTTGTTTTAGGGTCTGAAATGCGCGGTCTAACGACGTTAAGGGGGCCGCGCGTAAACGGCCAATCGAGCTATCCTGCTGTTGATGAATTTGTGGGTCTCGCCGATGATGTCAGGGCTGTTTTAGGCCCAGACACATCACTTACTTATGCGGCGGATTGGACGGAATATTTTGGTCACCACCCCCAAGACGGGAGTGGAGATGTTAGCTTTCATCTCGACCCGCTTTGGGCCTCAGACGCTATATCGAGTATCGGTATTGATGCCTATTTTCCGCTTTCTGATTGGCGCGAGGGCGAACATTTAGACGCGGAAATGGCGCAAGATATTTATGATCCTGATTACCTGCGGTCTCAAATCGAAGGCGGCGAAGGTTATGCGTATTACTATGCGTCCCAATCTGATCGCGAGACGCAAATCCGAACCCCCATTACCGACGGAGCCGCGAACAAACCATGGGTGTTTCGCTATAAAGATTTGCGCCATTTCTGGTCAGAACCGCATTATAATCGCGTCAATGGGATAGAAGTTGCGAGCCCAACCGCATGGGTTCCGCACTCTAAACCCATACAGCTTTTGGAAATAGGATGTCCCGCCGTAAAGTTTGGGGCGAACCAGCCCAATGTCTTTGTGGATGCCAAAAGCAGTGAGAGCCAACTCCCGTATTTCTCCAATGGTGATCGCGATGATCTGATTCAGCGCCGTTATCTGGAGGCACTCATTTCCTATTGGGATGAGGCGGCGAATAATCCGCAATCCTTGCTTTATAATGGGCGTATGATTGACACGGATTATGTGAGTGTTTGGGCGTGGGATGCGCGGCCTTTTCCTGATTTTCCTGCGCGAGAAAATATCTGGTCAGATGGCGAAAACTGGCAAAGGGGCCATTGGATAAATGGGCGACTTGGTCTTGTGCCTCTCGCTGATATTATTACCGACATTGCGGCACAATCGGGCTTAACCGATATTGATACGACAGGCGTTAACGGCCTTATCCAAGGGTATCATATTGATCGTCCCATGAGTGCACGCGCGGCCCTCTCTTTACTTGCTGATTTATATGGATTTCGCGTAGCGGAACGTAGCGGTGGCGTGAGTTTTTTCTCACTCGGTCTAGGCACCGTAACAGAGATTAAACCCGATAATCTCGTTGATAATACAGACGGTCCTATCACCCACACCTATCCTGACCCTGCGAATGAACTGCGTGATGTTCGCCTGCATTTCATCAATGCAGGGAATGATTATGAATTAGGTTTGGCGTCAGCGAGAGACCGCTTCGCGGAATCAGAACGCATTATTGATATAAGTGTCCCGCTGGTTATGGATGATAGCTTCGCGAATTATCTGTGTGAGACTGTTCTGCAACGCGCTCGGGCTCAAACGGAAATTATGCAATTTTCTGTGTCCCCAAGGGCGCTAAGTTTAGAGGTCGGAGATAGGGTTTCCTTGCCCAATGTTGACGGTATCTGGTGTATAGAAACACTTGATTCAGGCGAAAACATCGCCGTGCAAGCGCAACGCGAAACACAGACTTTGGTAGAGGCCGTCAGAGGGGCTCACCCTGCGACTAATACTGATATTATCTGGCCTAGCCGTGCTGTGCCGATTGCGTTGAACTTGCCCTCGCCGTTTACAGGCTTGGGTGTTGGTGTCTTACTCGATCCGTTTTCAGAAACCGAGGTCAGTGTTGCGGGTGAGGCGGCTATCCTATCTCAACCTCTTACAATGGGGGCTTTACTAACCTCTATTCCAGCCGGTCCAACAGAGTATTTCGACCGCATATCGTCCTTCGAGGTGTTGCTCCCCAAAACGGGCCTAAATCGTAAAACTCAGGCTGATATATTGGCAGGGCAAAACCGTTTCGCCGTAGAAACCCCAAAAGGCTGGGACATTCTCCAAGCCGCCGATATCACCCTAATCGGGCCAAACCACTATCGTTTTGAAACGCTACTGCGCGGTGTCGGGTCAGAGGGCTATAGTCGAGAGGGTGTCGCGGCAGGCGCAAGACTTGTATGGTTAGACGACGGAGTCCAAACACTCCCCCTATCACCAGAACTCTTAGGAGAAACCCTCCCGATAAAAGCGGTCGCATCCGGTCGAGAGAGTCAGACGGAGACCGTGCGTTATGAAGGGGCAGACCTAAAACCACTGAGCCCTGTTCATTTCTCGGCAAAACGTATTGGTGATGAAATACATCTCTCTTGGATAAGGAGAAGCCGCGTAGAGGCAGATAACTGGGTAGGAGAGGTACCATTAGGCGAATCCGAAGAGACTTATCGCGTCAGGTTATGGGAAGGGGACACTCTTTTGGAGGAGGTCGTGGTTGAAAAGCCTAGCTACATAACCCTCTTATCAAACCTCACGCATTTAGATGTGTCCCAAGGGTCGGCCGAATATGGATGGGGCCATGTGGCAATCCATCAAATTTCTCCGAACTAACCCATTGAAACGGCTGTTATTCCGCTTACATCTAGGCCATGGCTAAGAATCCCTACACATTATTGGGTGTGAGCAAGAGCGCGACGAAGGACGAGATTAAATCGGCCTATCGCAAGCTTGCGAAAAAACTCCATCCTGATGTCAATAAAAACGACCCAAAAGTCGCTGATCGCTTCAAAGAAGTTACGGCGGCTTACAGCCTTTTGTCCGACGATAAATTGCGCAAGCAATATGATACGGGGCAGGTTGATGCCTCTGGTCAACAGCAAAACCCTTTCGCGGGCGGCAATCCTTTTGGCGGTGGTGGGCCACAAACGGGCTTTGGCGGGTTTGGCGGTTTCAACCGCACCTCTGCGGGGGGGCAAGATGATATGGCGGACCTGTTTTCTTCGCTCTTTGGCATGAATATGGGCGGTGGTCGCGGCGCAGGGGCGCGGTCTCAGATGAACGCGCAAAAAGGCGCGGATGTGCGTTATAAAATGCAGCTTCCCCTTGTTACAGCCCTGCAAGGCGGCACGAAAACCCTACAAGGCGGTTTGAAAGTGAAGTTGCCCGCTGGTGTCAAAGACGGTCAAACCTTGCGATTGCGCGGCAAAGGCCGTCCCGGCGTTAATGGTGGCCCCGCAGGTGATGCCAAGATCGAAATCACGATAAAGCCGCACAAAAACCTACGAAGAGAAGCAGATGATTTGCACCTTATCCTACCCATCACGCTTTCAGAGGCGGCAAAAGGGGCCAAAGTCGATATTCCTATGCCGAGTGGCACTGTAAAATTGAATATCCCTGCCGGTACCAATTCAGGCAAACGGTTCCGCCTGTCTGGCAAAGGCGTCAAAACACCCAATGGGGCCGGAGATCTTTACGTCACGACACAGATTAAACTTTCTGATGTTGAATTATCTGCCCTGCCGAGCTTGTCCAAAGATTGGCCAGATATGGGTGGGTCTGACATTCGAAATGGGTTATTGTAAGATAAGCTTAATCTGAACCTTATATTCAGATGCTATTCAGGGTTTGCCTGATAGAGACGGGGCATGATGACGAAACGCGCCATAATTTCGGGGGTTTTCCTCGGTTTTGCTGCACTTTTTATGAGTGCGGGCAGCGCTATGGCTATGCCAACAGCAGAGCCAGAATCACGAATTTTAGCTATTGAGAGCGCTATGGCGACAGAAAACTCAGAGGTGTCTGAGGTTTTAAAGCTCGCCCAGCGTCAAATTTCAGCCTCACAAGCCAAATCTATCGCTATGTCGCGCGTGCCAGGCGGTCAATATATTGACCTTAGAAAGTCTGGAAACACCTATGTTGTCCGTATTCGTGACAGAAATGGCCGTGTTCGCGATATTAGGATTGACGCCACAACTGGACGCGTCAAATAATAGGTTTTAACGACTCTTACCCGTTAGGTATTACATGCGTATTCTAATCGTCGAAGATGATCCCGATTTATCCCGCCAATTACGGTCTGCTATGAAAGACATTGGTTATGCCGTGGATGTAGCGAATGATGGTGAAGAAGGCCATTTTCTCGGCGATACAGAACCCTATGACGCCGTAATTTTGGACCTCGGGTTGCCGCTTATTGATGGTGTATCTGTCTTGCAAAAATGGCGTGCTGACGGGAAAAAGTTTCCTGTTATGATTCTAACGGCGCGTGACCAATGGAGCGAGAAAGTCGCTGGTTTTGATGCGGGCGCCGATGATTACCTCACCAAGCCCTTCCATACAGAAGAACTTCTCGCCCGTTTACGTGCCTTACTGCGTCGTGCATCGGGTCATACGACGGATACAATCGACCTTGGTGAATTGTCTGTCGATAATCGCTCCGCCCGCGCTTTTGTCAGTGGCATGGCGATTAAACTCACAAGTCATGAATTTCGTTTGCTCTCTTATATGGCCGCTCATCAAGGCCGCGTAATTTCACGCACCGAATTGGTCGAACATATTTATGAGCAAGACTATGATCGTGATTCTAACACGATTGAAGTCTTCGTTGGACGTCTCCGCCGTAAAATCGGCACAGACAGAATTGAGACCGTTCGTGGCCTTGGTTATCGTCTTGTTGACCCAGATGCAGATAAGTCTGGCGCTGACAAGCCTGGTGAAGGCAAAGCCTAAACTTCATTATGTCGGGGGCTCCGGAAACGCTTAATAGTAACGCTGCGCCCGCACCACGTTCGCTCGTTATTTCGCTTGTTCGGGGGGCAATCCTTTGGGCTGTTCCAGTTCTGATTGTTTCCGCCCTTGTTTTGACATGGCTCTACCGCACGACAACCTATCGGATTTTTGATGATCCACTAGATAGTGCGGTAACGTCCCTTATCGCGTCTGTGAATGTCGATGGAAATGACGAGGTTATTCTGTCGCGCGAACCGCTTGATCCACGTTATCAACGCGCGCTTTCTGGCCGTTACTGGTTAATCGGTCAGAAAATGGAAGACGGGACCTATCCGTTAAAAGTTTTGGCCGCGTCGCGCTCTCTTTATGGGGAGAGCCTGACGTTAAGCCCAAATGCTTTGACCGAACTTGAAAATAATCAAGGACAGGTCATTCGCACAACAACGGGCGGCCCCGACGAATTTGAAGTCTTGCGTGTTATCGCGCAACAAGTGGTTTTGCCAAATTCCAATCGTCGTGTGATTGTGTTGGCGGGAGCAGATCAACGGGCTGCGACACGCGATATCCAACGGTTTGCCGCGATTTCATTCGGACTTATGGCGTTGTTGTGTTTGGGGCTTGTTTTTGCGGTGTTCACTCAGGTCCGTTTGGGTTTAAGTCCGCTCTTTTCTTTGCGCGAAAAAGTCGCCGACGTCCGAGAGGGCAATGCCGCGAAAGTGGAAGGGAGCTATCCGCGAGAAATTGCCCCCTTGGCAGAGGAGCTCAATAGCCTCATCGCGCATAATAAGGATATTGTTGAACGTGCGCGAACCCATGTCGGTAATCTGGCCCACGCCCTAAAAACCCCTCTCGCTGTTTTGCAAAATGAAGCGCAATTATCAGATAAAACGTCTTCTGATTTGGTAGCCAAACAAACGGATATTATGTCTCAACAAGTGGATCATCATTTACGCCGCGCTCGCGCGGCCGCGAGGGGACAAGCGATAGGCGTTTCCACAGCTTTAGTAGAGGTGACCGAACCGCTCGTACGGACCCTGCCGCGTATTCACCGCGACAAAGACTTGTTACTCGATGTCAATCTAGAAGCGGATTTGATATTTCGGGGGGCAAAGCGTGATCTTGAAGACATGATTGGGAACCTGATGGATAATGCGGCGAAATGGACAAAAAGTGATGTCCGTTTGACCGCGATTACAAAAGCAGATCGCCCCGATATGATGCAGATTACTATCGAAGATAATGGCCCAGGGCTAAATCCTGATGAATATGAGGAAGCGGTAAAACGGGGCGCACGATTGGATGAAGCAACGCCCGGTAGCGGGTTAGGCTTGGCCATCGTGGACGACCTCGCGCGGGCCTATAAAGGAAAGTTTAAACTCTCACGCTCGGAGCTCGGCGGTTTGCAAGCTGAATTGATTTTACCCAAACGAGCGAGTGTATGACCAAACCTCCGATTGCTTTAGAAGACCGTAATGTCGAAGGACACCGTCGTTTCTCTCCTTCATCTGGGCGCAATAAAGCCGTGATTGCGGAAGAATTGAAGAGCCTCTTACCGCAAGAGGCGCATGTTTTAGAAATAGCATCGGGTACGGGGGAACATGGTCATGCTATTTGTGCCGTTCGCGATGATATTTCTTGGCAGTATTCTGATCCCGATGATGTGTCTCGGTTAAGCCAAGATGATTGGCGCAAAGAGTATCCGATGCAGTTGCGTCCTGCTTTGCCTCTGGACATGACGGCCCCTGACTGGTGGGGCGGATTACCGAATTATACTACGCTTTATTCGGCCAATATGGTTCATATTGCGCCGATTGAGGCGTGCGAAGGCCTCGCTTTGGGAGCAGCGCATTTGGTGAAACAGGGCGGCCAGGTCATTCTTTATGGTCCATTTTTGGAGGGTGAAAATTCTGCCGCGTCGAATTTGGACTTTGATGTGAGTTTAAAGTCCCGAAATCCATCTTGGGGTGTGCGAGAGCAAGGTCTTGTTAAGCATATATTTGCTAAGGCAGGGTTTAATGAAAATACCCTGATAGCGATGCCGAAGAATAACCATATTTTCGTTTTTTCACGCGGTTAGGGCGGACCGACGGATTTAATATCCTTAAATGACAATCTTGTCATGTTTTGGACATGTTCCTGATAGTCAAGTGCTGTCAGTGTGGTGGCCAAGTTAAGGGAATGAAGCGTGAAATCGCCTGTAAAAAATAAATCCAAAAAGGCCGTATTGGTTTTAGGGGCCGCTTTCATTGCGCCTTTGACGATGGCCCCCCTAAACCTAGCCTATGCCCAAGACGCGCAAACGGTTCCTGTCATCAATGATATTGGCGTAAAGCCCGCGCCAGAAACACAAACGTTTAAACCTTTACGCGATCAAGGCACATCAGAAAAAACCCCGCAAACGCAAGCTGTTATCCCACAGCCTGAAGACATTGCCTTTGCAGAGCCGACTATTAAATCGGGTCAAAATTTGATCCAGACGCCTATTTCGGCTTTGCCGTCTATTGCTGATCTTGTCGCTCGCGTTAGCCCTTCAGTCGTCAACATTATCGTGACAACGGAATCAGGTGAAACCACTTCAGAAGGTCAAGGCTCTGGCTTTATCATTTCTGACAAAAACGAAGTCGTCACAAATTATCATGTGATTGATGGCGGTTCTAATATTGATATCGAGTTCAATGATGGTCGCCGTTATCCCGCCCGTATTTTGGGGACAGATGAAGAAACGGATCTCGCGCTTTTACAGATCAAAACAAAAGAACGTATTCCCCATGTCTCATTCAAAGGTGACAATAATGTCCGTATTGGAGATTGGGTTGTCGCTATTGGTAACCCCTTTGGTATTGGGCAATCCACGAGCTTAGGCGTTATATCCGCTATTGGGCGTGAGCGCGTCGAAAGTGGGTCTTATGTCGATTATATTCAAACAGATGCCACGATTAACCGGGGCAATTCGGGTGGTCCGCTCTTTAATCTTGAAGGTGAAGTTGTTGGTGTGAACTCGGCGATTTACTCTCCAACAGGTGCGAGCGTTGGTATTGCATTTGTTATTCCGCATTATACAGCTGAAGATGTTGTTGCATCCCTGCGAACCAATGGTCGTGTGAGACGAGGTTATCTCGGTGCGGGGCTTCGAGATGCGGAGTTTGAAATCGACGGGCGTCCTGGTATTTTTAAGTCTGGCGCCATGATTAATGGCGTTCTCCCGGGGAGTCCTGCGGATGTTTACGGCCTTCAGGTTGATGATATTCTTTTACGTATCAACGATGTGGCTGTAAGGAACTCCGTTGAAGCAACGCGTGTTATCGGAAAAATGAAACC
>CAYGSV010000079.1:0-10343 GCA_964352635.1 uncultured Algimonas sp. | reverse complement strand
GTATTTCTGGTGTTGATACGCGCGCGATTACAAGCTTTATTCGTGATAAAGGCATGCCCAAGGGCGTGATTGCGCATGATCCATCAGGCGAATTTGACATTGACACTTTGGTTGCTGAGGCGAACGCGTGGGACGGTTTGGTCGGTGCAGACCTTGCCAAAGACATGGCCGCAGACGCCCCTTTTGATTGGCGCGAAGCGCGTTGGGTTTGGCCGCAAGGGCATGAAAACAAAGACGGCGTCAAAAAAGTCGTACTGATTGATTACGGCGTAAAGCGGAATATCCTGCGTAATTTGGTGAGTGTCGGACTATCCGTTAGTGTTGTACCAGGGACGACTTCCGCGGCTGATATTTTGGCGATGAAACCTGATGGTGTCGTTCTTTCTAATGGCCCAGGCGACCCAGCCGCCACTGGGGAATATGCTATTCCCGTAATTAAAGACCTAGTTGATGCCAACATGCCCATTCTCGGTATTTGTTTGGGCCATCAAATGCTCGCCGCAGCACTAGGGGCCAAGACAATCAAAATGGACCAAGGCCATCACGGCGCGAACCATCCCGTCAAAGATTACACGACGGACAAAGTCGAAATCGTCTCCATGAATCACGGTTTTGCCGTGGATCAGACAAGCCTGCCAGACTCAGTCGAAGAAACCCACGTTAGCCTGTTTGATGGCTCAAATTGCGGTATTCGCCTCAAGGGTAAACCCGTCTTTTCTGTCCAACATCACCCCGAAGCCAGCCCTGGCCCACAAGATAGTTTTTACCTGTTCGAGCGATTTGCTAACGCTCTATAGAGGTTGAGTATTCATAACGGTCGCGTATTTTGGCGAAGCCAAGCGTCGAGCGTTTCAAAATTGAAATTGCCTTTATCAAAGGCTCCCAAAATAAATTGCCACGTCGCATCATCCTCTGAAATTATACGTGTTCCGTTAAGGTATAAAAACACACCCGCGCTCACTAGCGATGTTCGCTTATTCCCGTCAATGAAGGGGTGGTTCATAGCCAGACTTTCCCAAAGCGCTGCGGCTTCACCAATCAGGTCGTCATAATAGCCAGCTTGGGGTCTGAAAATAGCGGCTTTAAGCTGCCCAATATCCCTCACGCCATCGGCTCCACCAAAAAGAGCGAGCTGGTCTGAGTGAATCGCTAAAACATCATCGATGTCTAGATAATTAAAGCGGCTCATTCAGCAAGCTTTTTCAATGTCTTAGAGTAACGACCGACGAAGTCATTATAGGCTTCTAATACATCAGGGCGCATACCTGAAGGCTGACGCCGTTTCAGATAAATGTCGAGAGCATCATCCAATACGTTTCTTATTTGACGGCCTTCTTCCTTGGCAATCGCACGTAAACGCTCTAGCTTTTCAGCATCCACCTGCGTCGAAAACTTTTCAAATTGTGCACCCATGACGGACCTCATAAATTTTCATCATGATGTGTCAAGATGTGTGAAATGTCAAGATACATCATGATGAAAGTAGACGGGCGTCATAGGCTCGACAGAATGTCGCAAAGGGACTATCCTTGTAAAAGCGCGGTAGGGCATAAATAAATCAAACCTCCTATCGTCATAACATCGGGGAATATTATGGGTCGGATCCATAAGCTTATGATACGGGCGTGCCTGAAGGGCATTGCGATTGGGTGGGCGATTTTGGCGCTTGGTCTTGCGCTCAATGTAATGAGTATGCGGACGCTTATTTTCTCGTCTTCGGATACGATTTTAGCGATTTTTTTATTGATGGTGGGCTTTGCGATTACCTTTGGTAATGCGGCTATGGGTCATGCTGTGATGGGCATGGCGCGCAAACATAAAAATGAAGAGCCGTCTTAATCGTCTAAAACCACATCCCCATTCGCAATCAAACTTTCGGCGGCGGCGAGGATGGCTTCTTTTGCGGGGCGGGGCATGACGCCTGTGAGGTTCGTGACATAGCTCGCATCGGCTTCGTGAAATGTGCCGAGGTCAGGTAGGATACCTTTCACGCGGTCATCAAAAAGCCCGACTAATTTCACAATAAAATTCGGCATATCGCCGCTAGGGAGCTTTTTCGCCTGTGGATAGGCTTGGCTTAAAATCGCAGCGATGTCTTTGAACCAATAGGTTTTCCCTGCGGCCATAAGGCGTCGTCCACCTGCATCCGCTGTCATGGCGGACACATGAATCGAGGCGCAATCGCGAACATCAATAATGGGATAAGCCACTTTGGGCGTGCGCGGAAAATCTCCGTCGAACATCGCCTTCACGAGGCGTAGTGATGCGCCGCCATTTTTATAAGGATCAGGTCCAAAAACGATGCCCGGGCAAACGGTCGTGAGCTTATCATCCACGCCTTGCGCTTTGGCATAGGCCCAAGCTGAGAGCTCTGCCCGTGTTTTCGAGACAGGATAGGCGGTGAGCGGCTTCCAATCAGGATCAGACCAGTCCTCTTCTTTGACGAGCATGTGTTTGCCTCGCCCTTTTTGACCCATCATAGAGACCATAGAGGATGTCATAACGATGCGCTCGGCCCCTGCGGAAAAGCCATGTTCCAAAACACGTTGCGCACCAGCGCGGGCAGCGGGGACGAGGGCTTCGCGATCACTCGGCGCTTCGAGCGGAAAGGGCGAGGCGATATGTTGGATAAAGCGGCAATCTTTGACGGCGTCTTCCCAACCCGCATCTTTTTCAAGATCCGCTTCGACAAGCTCGAGGTTAGACGTGTCCGCGCCTCCCGCCGCCAAAGCATCCACAATGCGCTGACCTTTGGTTTTATTGCGTACCGTCCCACGCACGGCGTAACCCTTATCCAAAAGCTTCGCCGCTACATGAGAGGCAATAAAGCCAGAAATACCTGTGACGAGAACGGTGTCAGTTTTTGTGTCAGTCTTTTTGTCAGTCATGGTGAAGACCACTTTTTGGTTAATTTATGAACCACCCGATTAGCATACCAACGCCATACCAGAAAGTGGAGACTTGGTGGCCAGTAGCGATACAATTATTTGTTTTCCAATACGATTTTAGACAATGTATCGCCAAATTTTCTATGATCGAAATAGGGTGTTGGGGCACCATTATTAAGGAATATGATTGTAGCTGACTGCTCTGGATTTGTTTCGGGAATATAGTGAAAAAGATGTACGCGAGCGCCTCCGCCATGGCCAATCCTTAACACGTTATTTGAATATTGTCGTTCCCAACCGAATGATCGTTCAGACACCGAACCATCATTTAAAAATACAGGCGCCCAAAACTTCTTTAGAGTTTCTACCTTAACCAATTCCCCACTGAGAACAGCTTGCCACCATGTAATTAACTCGTTCAAGGAAATATTTATTCCCGCACTTGTATAAATATAGGGCGGAAAGCTCAGACTGCGACGGCCTAGTTGGCCAACTTCGTAACGATGTCCCTCATAATTGGTGGTTAAGTTTGATGCAACAATGTTCAAATCCCCAAGTGGAAGCCCTTCTATTCCCACAGGCTTTAATAATTCATTCTTAAGGTAGGTTTCGTATTTTGTTTTGGTAATTGACTCAAAGACCTCCCTGAGAAGTAAAAAGTTAGTCTGATTATATTCAGTTTTGCTGCCTGGACTAAACCTAAGTGGAATGTCCATCACACTTTTTAGAGCCTCTTCTGCTGTTGGTTCCATCCCGTTCAAATCAAGAATATCCGTAATTCCTGTCATGTGAGACCAAGCTTGTTTAATAGTTATATCAGCCCAAGTTTCTGGTAGGTCAGAAAGGTATGTGCCTAGAGTTGCGTCGACCTCTAGGTCTCCCCGCTCGATTAATTGCATAAGGGCGATATTGAAAAACATCTTAGTTGCCGAATAAATCTGATAACGGCTTTCAGAAATGATTGGCGCTTGAGTTTCGATGTTTGAAAGTCCACCATGCACTTTATAGGTAAGCTCACCATTCTGCAGTATCCCAATCGAATACCCTACAACGCTATTATCTGTCATCGTGTCTTCGACTAAGCTATGAATGGCACTCTTCTTAGCCATTGGCATGGTTGACCAATATGTTTCCTTATTGGAAAGTTGGGAGTTACCGCAGCCGCTAAGATAAAAGGCCGTTAATAGCAAGAAAGTTCTTATAATCGATTTAGACATGTTGGCCTTGTCTAGCTGTGTAAATTAGCGGTTCATGAACATTATATTGAAGATATTTAAAGCACTTCTCTAATTCTTTACCGCAAAGAAATCTTATTCGGGCAGCTTTGATTATAGACCTCTATTGCTTCGGGCATCCATCTTTGGAAATCGGCGACGCGGGTTTCTGGGCTGGGGTGAGTGGATTGAAATTCGGGTGGTGTCTGCCCACCTTGTGCGCCCATCCGTTCCCAGAGGCGCGGGGCTTCGCGCGGATCATAACAAGCGCGGCTCATTAATATCAGCCCAATATAATCGGATTCTGACTCATGCTTTCGCGAAAAGGGCAGGGCATAGCCATATTGGCTGATACCTCCAAAGACCCCCATAACGGCACGTTGCGCGCTATAGTCCATACCGCCAGCCCCGAGTGAGACACCTGCGCCGACAATGCGTTGCATATTTTGTTGCGCCATCCGTTCGGCCCCGTGATGGGCGAGCGCATGTCCAATTTCATGCCCCATCACGACGGCGAGACCGTCTTCATTTTCGGCAATCGGAATAAGCCCCGTATAAACGGCGGTGTAGCCGCCCGGTAAAGCAAAGGCATTGGCTTGCGGGCTATCGATGACGTTAAAAGCCCAATCAAAGCCGGGGTCTTCATTCGCGGCGGCACGGGCGAGGCGTGCACCGATTTCACGTACCGCATCCACAACAGGGCCAGAGGTCACAAGGTCTTGGCGATTATCAGACAGGATTTGTTGATAGGATTGTAGGCCCAGTTGTACTTCTTGATCAAGGCTCATCGTGCGGAGTTGTTTGCGGTCTGTGAAAGGCACAGTCTCTTGATTAGCGAAGTAATAAACAGCCGCACCAATGGCGAAGAGTATCATAATCTGCCAACGAAACCCGCCGCGGCGCCTGCCTAAGCTTTGGCGACCCATAGACCTGCGACCTAATTGTGTACGATGAACCATAATCGTGATGTGTCCCTTATCTGCGGGAAAGTTTAGCGAAAAACAGCTTAAGGTCTAGAGGGAGAGAGAACTATTTCAACGCGTCCGCTAAACGCTGAAAGGCCGCCACGGGTAGCGTTTCGGGGCGGGCTTGTGGGTCTATTCCGGCTTTTTCGAGCCATTCCGTGGCGTTTAAGTCGTGTTTCTTGGCGAAGCTTTTGAGCGAGGCGCGGAGCATTTTGCGTCTTTGGCCAAAGGCGGCTTGCGTGACTTGGCCGAGGAGTTTCAGGTCTGAATAGCGCGCCTCTTCGGCTAAAGGATGCATGACGACGACGGCGCTATCGACTTTGGGCGGTGGGGTGAAGGCGCGGGCAGGAATGTCGAAGGCCATGTGACATTCGGAGACGCTCTGACACAGCACAGCGAGGCGGCCATAATGATTTTCGCCCGGGGCGGCGCAGACGCGTTCGGCCACTTCTTTTTGAAACATCAACACCATTTGATCCCAAAAAAGCGGCGTTTCCGTGACCCAATTTATCAACATTTTAGTGCCGACATTATAGGGCAGGTTCGCCACAATTTTTCGCGGGGCGGGGATGTTGGTGGCGATGTCAAATTTCAACGCATCGCCTTTGATAATCGAGAGGCGATCCCCGCTGGCTTTGCCAATATCGCCAAGGGCAGGGAGGAAGCGTTCATCCATTTCAATCACAGTCACGGAGCCAGCTTTGTTTGCGAGAAGCGCACGGGTTAACCCGCCGGGGCCGGGGCCGATTTCAGCAATGTTCACACCCTCTAGCGGGGTCGCCAAACGCGCAATCTTATCCGTCAGATTCATGTCCAACAGAAAATGCTGGCCAAGTTTTTTATTCGCGCCGAGCTGATGCGTGCGAACCACTTCGGCCAAGCTTGGAAGTTTGTCTAGGTGGAGATTATCCATTCAGATAAGCTTTTCGGTTATCGGCAATTTCGCGTGCCGTTTTAATCGCGGCAATCAGGCTGTCAGGGCGGGCTTTGTTACGGCCTGCAATGTTAAAGGCTGTGCCGTGGTCTGGCGAAGTACGAACGATGGGGAGGCCCAGCGTGATGTTCACACCGCCATGAAAATCGAGGGTTTTGACAGGGATAAGCCCTTGGTCATGATACATGGCGAGCACAGCGTCATACCCTTTTCGGGCTTCGGCATGAAACAATGTGTCAGCGGGTTGGGCGTCTGTGGCGTCTATCCCGTCTTGGCGTAGGACACGCGCGGCAGGGTTGATGATGTCGGCTTCTTCTGAGCCGAGGGCGCCATTTTCTCCTGCGTGTGGGTTGAGGCCTGTGAGCGCAATTCGGGGTGCGTTTATGCCAAAGTCGCATTTCAACGCGCCGTCTATCACGCGGGCATTTTGAATAATGGTGTCGCCAGAGAGCTGGGCGGCGGCGTCTTTGAGGGATAGATGTACGGTTGCTAATCCGACGCGTAAGCCTCCGCCTGAAAGCATCATGACGGGGCCACGTGCATAGGGGGGCACGTCGTTTTCCGTCAATTGACCCAAATATTCGGTATGCCCTGGAAACTCAAACCCCGCTTTATAAAGCACGTCTTTGGCGATGGGGTTGGTGATAAGGCCGTCGGCTTCGTCAGATAAACACCGCGATACGCCGCGTTCTATGCTCTCCGTCACCGCAAGTGCATGATCAGAGTCAGGCGAACCCGGCTCTGGCACGCGTCCGCCAATGGGTAAAATAGGGAGGGCGTTCGGGAAAACATCCGCGACGTTAGACAGGTCGCTAACCTCTTTTAGCGGATAATTATAAGTCTGGTTTGCACGTTCGATCACGCGCGGTGTCGCAATAACGGCAAAGGCCAGATTGGGCGTGTCTTTCAACGCCGCCCACGCTTTGAGTGTGATTTCTGGCCCAATGCCCGCAGGGTCGCCCATTGTTAAAAGGAGAGGGCGCTCCATAGGCTTTAGCGAACGACGACGGTGGAATTACGGCGAATATCCCGTAGCGCACGGCGAGAGGCTTGCGCCAATTGCTGATCCATAAGACGGTTTTCAATGTCGTCTCTGGTTGGAATGTCGGCCCCCGTCGCTTCGCGTGAGCAGACCATAATTGAGGCCGCACCTGTTGGACGTTCAATCGGATCTGAAATAGAGCCGACATCCGTGGACGCCAAAATATCGATGAGTTGCGGATTTAATTCGCTGGCTTTTAATTCGCCCATATCGGCTTGAGTGAAGCCTTCTAGGGCTGCGATATCATCTTCTAGCGTATCACAAGAGGTGAGTGTGTCGCGTGCTGCAATAAGGCGGTTCTTCGCGTCTTCAAAAGTGCCTTCGTTAATGCCGACTTGTTTTAGTTTATATAATGTATCGGCCTCTGACACTTTCTTCTCAACCAAAGCAACGACATAAACACCACCGGGAACTTGGATAGGCTTAGAGACTGCGCCTGGGTTCATCTCTTTAATCGCAGCATCAATTTCAGGGCGCAATTCGCCTTCGCGAACCCAGCCTACATCACCACCACGCGCCGCGCTGGCCGCGGAGGAGAATTGTTGTGCCAAGAGTGGGAAAGGGGCGCCATCGGTCAGTTGTTGAATCATGGCTTGGCCGCCTTGCATCGCGCCTTCCATGCCGCCAATTTCGGGTGTGGCTTCGATATAGATTTCAGCAACACGGAAAGAGGGTTTGTCCGCATTGGCCGTCAAGCGGTTCAACGTCTCATCGATTTGGGCGTCCGAAATTCGAATACGTGAGCCATAAAGGCCGTTGACGATACGCTGCCACGCGATTTCAGAGCGGATTTGGTCACGTAGCGTTTCAATTGACACACCCGCTTGGGCGAGGCGTCCAATGACTTCATTAGGGTCGAGGCCGTTTCGACCAATCAAACGGGCAACACTTTGATTGACTTCTTCATCCGCGATAGACTGCTCATATTTTTCAGCCTCTTGCATTTGTAAATGCTCATCGACCAAATTGCGAAGCGCTTGTTGCTGCACCCGTGCAATACTGGCCTCGTCGCGTTGTGTGCCTGTTGTCGCGAGCATAAACAAGACGCGCTGGCGCAAGTCATGTGTCGTCACAATATCATTGTTTACAACGGCGGCAATCCCGTGACTCGGCGTTTGCGCCTGAACCATGAGGGGTGTTCCTGCCAATAGGGCCGCGCCGAACGCAAGGCCTTTGAATGTCGATTTTAAGGCTGTCATATGAATCATCAACTTTGCGGTCCCATACTCATTTTGCGCGTTTATAGCGCCTTAGCCTCTAAAGGCAATTCGCAAGGCGCAGTGATATAAGCTTTTATTTTAACGCGCGAGGCAGGGCGCGTGGGTTAAATTTCGGTTAGATGTCAGTGGAGAGGTGGAGGGTTAGAAAAAACGTCCTTATTGGCTTGGCCCCTCATCCGGTCTTCGACCATCTTCGCCTCATGGGAGAAGGAATTTATACGGGAAGTCAGCTCTTCCTTCGCCTTCTCCCATAGGGAGAAGGTCCCGACAGGGGGATGAGGGGTCAAGCCTGTCTATGCTTTCCGAAACTCAAAGTAATTTCACGAGTTTATCAAAGGCTTGGTTCCAACCACCCTCACCATTTGATCCTGCAGGTACACCAATATGGAACATTTTCATGTGCGTTTGCCCGGCCGCTTCAGTAAGCTCAACAATAACTTCAGTAACTTCAGGATGCCCTTCTGGCATACCCATGCTTTGCGGTGATATTATGTTGCCTTCTGCGTCACTCATGCTCTCGGTATAAACAAGGCGTGAAGGGGCCCTCACCTCTTTATATTCACCGGAAAACCACATTGTCATAGTTTTGTCTGTGCGTTTCATTTCCATGCAAATCTTTCTTGTTCCACCGATAACGACATCCATTTCTGCGACAGGAATGCTCATGCCCATTGGCCCATACCATTGCTTGAAGAGGGCGGCGTCAGTCCACATTCTCCAGACAACATCAATTGGGGCCTCAAAGGTGCGTTCAATCATGACCCATTTGTTTTCATTACTCATTTTCTGTGTCCTTTAAGTGTTTTAAAATCGTGTCCATTTGATTGAAACGCGCTTCCCAAATGTGGCGGTATTGTTCTGTCCATGAGGCAAGCGCGGCCAATGGCTCTGCGTTTAATGTGCAGGGCCTAAATTGAGCGTTCTGCCCCCGCGTAATAAACCCTGCATGCTCCAACACTTTTATATGTTTGGAAATCGCAGGGAGGCTCATATCAAACGGTTCTGCCAGTTCATTTACGCTTGCATCACTTTTTGCCAAACGAGTGAGAATGGCGCGGCGCGTTGGGTTAGCTAACGCAGCAAATGTGTCGTTGAGTAAATCAGTTTCTTCCATGATTTTATTTAACCATTCTGTTAATTAATGCAATGGTTAAATAAAGATTTTAAAACTCCTAGAACTCAAACACATACACACACCCTTTTGCTGACTCCCCTGTTGCACCTCCGCATCCCTTTCACTAAACGGAGACAATTTGGCTTTTGCGGTCAGATTCGTGTTGTTTCATCGTTGGATTTAGGTCGCTTTCATGCCAAAACGTACTGATATTTCTTCCATCCTCATTATCGGGGCGGGGCCCATTATTATTGGCCAAGCCTGTGAGTTTGATTATTCGGGCGTGCAGGCGTGTAAGGCACTGAAAGATGAGGGTTACCGCGTTATCCTCGTCAACTCTAACCCCGCCACGATTATGACCGATCCGGGCATGGCGGATGCGACCTATATCGCGCCGATCACGCCCGAAATGGTCGAAAAAATTATCGCGATTGAAAAGCCTGACGCGCTCCTGCCGACTATGGGTGGTCAGACCGCATTGAACACGGCGCTCGCGCTCGAAGAGATGGGCGTCCTCGAGAAATACGGTGTTGAGATGATCGGCGCGAAAGCGGACGTCATTGACAAAGCCGAAAACCGCGAACGCTTTGCCCAAGCGATGACAAAAATAGGGCTTGAGAATCCCAAAGCCACCATCGTCACCGCGCCCACCAATGACCAAGGCCAAGCCGACATCCAAGCGGGGATTGCCAAAGCGATGGAGGCGCTCGATTTCACTGGTCTGCCGGCCATTATTCGTCCTGCTTTTACCATGGGCGGCACGGGCGGCGGCGTAGCCTATAACGTCGAAGAATATGAAGAGATTATCCGTTCTGGCCTGATGGCCTCTCCGACCAATCAAGTGCTCGTCGATGAGAGCCTGTTGGGATGGAAAGAATATGAGATGGAGGTCGTGCGCGACAAAGCCGATAATTGCATCATCATTTGCGCAATTGAAAATATTGATCCAATGGGTGTGCATACGGG
>CAYGSV010000078.1:7735-10404 GCA_964352635.1 uncultured Algimonas sp. | reverse complement strand
GTTTGATACTCCGCGGGGATAGGAATTTCACGCACGCCGCCCGGATCCGCGACAATACGTTTTTGAATTGCTTGATATTTAGCAGGGACAGAGTGCCGTTGCACAAGCCCCGGATTGACTAAGACCTTACGCGTATAAGCCGCCGTCTGAGCGGGTTCTTCGACCAAGCACCAAATCTCACACGTGGGGCCACATTTCGTTCCACCCTGCGAGGCATATTGCGCTGTTGTGCCGTAACCTTGACCAAAGCGACCGCCATCCGCAGTGGAATGAATTTTATACCCTTGTGCAATCAAATTTGCAGGATTGCCCTGCTTCCAAACCAGACGTGGGGCGGCAGTTTGTACTGTTTCTGTCACCGTTTTGAATTGCGGCTCAGCCACGCTTAATTTTTCATAAGAAGGACGCACCATAATCTGCTCCGTCACTGTGCGGTAAGTCGGTTGGCGGACTTCAAATTTTACAGACGGTTCTTTGACCAATACACTTTCCTGACGTGCGGCGAGTTGGGGCTGCGTCACCTCAACTGTTTCATAGCCCTCTTCCACTTTTACGCCGATGGGGTGTTCCGCATATTGAGCGGGGATTTTCACCCGCGCATAACATTCCCCTGCGACGGGATTAGACGGCACGAGGTCTGGCGTTTGAGGCGCATAGGCAGGATTACCGGCAAGCGCTGTGCTCGTAAAAAAGCCTGACATTAAACCTGTCGCAAAGATGAGTTTAAAAGGTTGAGACATCACTTTGTCCTCCGTCCATAATTACCGGTTTATCAAGCGCCATGCGCCATAAACCAACGCGACACCCGCCGTATTTGCCACTGCATCAGCCAGAGAGGCCGTTCGACCCAAATTCATTGTGCCTTGCAAGACTTCTAGGCCTACGCCTAACGTAGTTATGATGAACGCCAGCCAAACGGCCTTAAGAGGTAAACGCCCCAGCAATGCCAACACCATTAGAACAGCGTAAGCCAAAAGATGCAGAAGCTTATCAAGATGAAGAATGCCTTGTTCGGCCGTTGCGGGTTGTAAAGACTGCCAAGCCACAACACAGACAGCTGAAAGGAAGAGACCTCTCCATCCCCATTTGGCCCACACCTTGGGGGAACTGCCCCACATAGATGGAGACGCCTTTCTGGACAGCGGCTGCGTTGTTTGCGTCTGCTTCGGGTCCGGGGAGGGTTGTTTAACAGACGGCTTTGGCGAGGTGCGGGTCATGCTGATAGCCTTAACGCGCAATGGCGTCGGAATCACGGCTAAATCAAACAGATTTTGGCGCATTTTTATGGCCCTCCCACACAATATGGTTAAGCAGGTGCAAATGTGGCAAATTTATGGCAATAGGCCATAATTGCGACTCATGTGGCTTTATAAACCTCCACAAATAGAGAGATATTATGACAGTTTTAGATCCGAAAGATGTGGCACAAGACCTAGAAGGTTGGACAGGCGGCGATGATTTCATCACAAAAGTCTTTCGCTTCGATGACTTTGCACAAGCCTTTGGTTGGATGACTCGCATTGCCATTATCGCCGATAAAATGGACCACCATCCTGAATGGTTTAATGTCTATAATCGTGTTGATGTGACGTTGACGACCCATGATGCTGGCGGCGTCACGGAAAAAGACGTGACACTGGCAGAAGCTATGGAAAAAGCGGCCCGTTAGTCTAAAATTGTCTGACAAGATGATTTGATACTCGAGCGTCTTTGCGTCAAAATCGAAAGAAGCGTCAAAATAAACCTGTCGCAATCGGTGTGAAAAAATGAAAATCAAAAACCTTTTAGCTCTATCAGCTTGTGCAATGACACTCTCCTTGGGCGCTCAGTCCGCCTTGGCCCAATCGCAACAAAATACGGATGAAGTCCTGAATATCGCGCCTGGCTTTTGCACCAATGGCCGTGTCATCGTTGTCGATGGCGAAGCCGAATGCGTGGTCATTGACAGTTTAGACGCTCTTATCCGTGACCTCGAAGCCGCCCGTTTGGAAAATGACCCCATTGCTGCGGGTGAGCAAGGCGACCGTGAGGCCCTGCGTCGCCTTCCTGACGTCAGCCTTGAAGCCGCTGAAAAAAGGCGCGCGCAAACAACTGAATTTCTCTCCCGACACGCACAACTCGCCATGCGCCCCATGAGCGAGGCGCAAAGACTAAATTACGACCTCCTTGGTTTTACCTTACGTCAGAGCCAACGCCTTGCCCCGTTCGATGAAGACCGTATCCCTTTCACGAATGATAGCGGATTCTTCAATTCTATGGCTTATATCTCGCGTCAGACCCCGTTCGAAACGGTGGATGATTACGAAGCCTATGCGGCGCGTCTCACTCAACTCCCGCGTTATTTCTCGCAAAACCGAGAGAACATGAAACGCGGCATTGAAACGGGCATGACGGCCTCGGCTGATATTATGACAGGCATATTGGATACGGTGAACACCCTCTCAGAAGGCCCTGCCACATCACACAGTCTTTACGCCCCGTTTAAAAAGTTTCCCGAAACTGTCAGCGCAGCCGATCAAACGCGCCTGAAAGCCCTCGGTCAAGCGGCGATTGAAAGCGCGGTTCTACCCGCTTATCGCGATCTCTCAGAATTTCTCAAAGACGATTACATCCCGCAAGCCCGTCAAACAGCGGGCATTGGCGATAGCGAAGAAGCGCGGGATTATTAC
>CAYGSV010000078.1:5644-7725 GCA_964352635.1 uncultured Algimonas sp. | reverse complement strand
ACCGTGCCCTCGCCCGCTATTTCACGACTTTGGATATGACACCGGACGAAATCCATAATGTCGGCCTCAGCGAAGTAGCGCGTATTCGCGGCGAAATGGACGCCATTATTAAAGAAGTGAAATTTGAAGGCAGCTTTGCCGATTTCTTAAACGACCTCCGCACCAACCCAAAGTTCTATGCCGAAACAGAGCGTGAGCTTTTAATGACGGCCTCTTATATTGCCAAAAAGCTAGACGGTAAAATGCCAGAATATTTCGGCACGCTCCCGCGTCTTTCTTACGGCGTTATTCCTGTCCCCGCCGAAATTGCGCCGCGTTATACAACGGGGCGTTACTGGGGCGGTAATCCAGAACAAGGCCGTGCTGGCAATTATGTCGTCAACACCTATGACCTTAAATCGCGTCCGCTTTATAACCTCCCAGCCCTGACAGCGCATGAAGGTGTACCGGGTCACCATCATCAAATCGCGCTGGGCCAAGAGTTAAAAGACGTCCCACGTTTCAGACAATCCCTTTATCCGACAGCCTTCGGCGAAGGGTGGGGTCTTTATTCAGAAAAGCTTGCGGGTGAGATGGGGATTTACGAAACGCCTTATGAGCGTTTTGGCCAACTGACCTATGAGATGTGGCGCGCCTGTCGTTTGGTTGTCGATACCGGCATGCATTGGAAAGGCTGGACACGCGATCAAGCCGAGGCGTGTTTCTTAGAAAACTCCGCCCTTGCTGAGCACAATATTAAAACAGAAGTCGACCGTTATATTTCGTGGCCTGGTCAGGCGCTTGCTTATAAAATTGGTGAACTGAAAATCCTGGAACTTCGCCAAAGAGCGAAAGACACGCTAGGCAATGGTTTTGACATTCGTGCGTTTCATGACGCCGTCCTAGACGAAGGCGGCATCCCGCTGGAACTTCTTGAGAAAAAAATCGACCGTTGGATTGGGTCTGAGCAGCAACGCCTCGCGCAACTCTCTACGCGAGAGGCCGTTACGCTCACATCAAGCCCCGAAATATCTGAGACGACTTCAGAATAGGACTGATACTGCCTCTGCGTGGCGACCATGTTAATTTTTGAATTTCAAAACGGTCTGTTTTGACCCTATAAGAATATTCAGATTCAGTCTTTCAAACAGAGGTCAAAATGCCAACGCTTGTTAACCGCGTCGAAAACAAATTAAGCCCCTCAGATCACCCTTATCTGAACGGCGCTTGGACACCGAATTTCGAAGAATATGATGCCAATGATATGGACATCATTGGCGAAATCCCAACCGATATTGATGGGATTTACGTTCGGAATACAGAAAACCCCGTTCATGATGCCATAGGTCGCTACCATCCCTTTGATGGGGACGGGATGCTTCATATGATGAAAATCTCTGGCGGGAAAGCCGAGTATAAAAACCGTTTCATTCGCACACGCGGATTTGAGGCCGAGCAAGAAGCAGGCCGTTCACTTTGGGTTGGTTGTATGGGCCGCCCTGATAAATCCGAGCGTCCGGGCCGCTGCACACACCCCTATATCAAAGATAGCGCCTCGACCGATGTCGTCGTGCATGCAGGGCAAATTCTCTCGACCTTTTGGCAATGCGGCGAAGGTTATCGCCTTGACCACAATTCGCTAGAAACACTGGGCATAGAAGGCTGGGCACCGATTGACGGTATCTCCGCCCACACCAAAGTTGATCCGCATACAGGTGAACTCTTGTTTTTCAACTACTCCACCCATGCGCCTTACATGCATTACGGCGTTGTTGGGGCGGATAATAAACTTAAACATTATGTCCCTGTGGAACTTCCTGCACCGCGCTTGCCGCATGATATGGCGTTTTCTAAAAACTATTCGATTTTAAATGACTTTCCGCAATTCTGGCCTGAAGCCATGATTGAGCAGAACTTTTATATCCCCGTCTATGACGGGACAATGAAGTCACGCTTTGCCGTTATTCCGCGCTTCGGCAATCCCGAAGACGTAAAGTGGTTTGAGGCTGAGTCCACCTATGTGCTTCATTTTATGAACGCCTATGAAGAAGGCGATGAGGTCGTGATGGACGGGTATTTCCAAGACAATCCACGCCCAGACG
>CAYGSV010000078.1:0-5634 GCA_964352635.1 uncultured Algimonas sp. | reverse complement strand
TGCCCGAGAAATACAAAGTCATGGCGTCTAATGTCGATTTGCATTCGCTTGAAACCCATCTGCATCGTTGGCGCTTTAACCTCAAGACAGGCGAGACCACCGAAGAGCGTCTTTACGATGATGAGATTGTCGAATTTGGAACCATTAATCCTAAAATGGCCGGTGAAAAGCACCGTTACATTTACAGCGTTGTTGGCGAAGATGGCTGGTTCTTGTTTACGGGCCTCATCAAACATGACCTCGAGACAGGTGCAACGCAGCGCTATGATTTTGGTGAGAACCGCTTTGGGTCCGAAGCCCCGTTCATCCCTCGCAAAAATGCAACGTCAGAAGATGATGGCTATCTCATCAGCTTTATCACAGATATGAATTTAGACCGTTCGGAATGTGTAATCCTCGATGCCAAAAATATCGAAGCGGGCCCTGTTTGCCAAATCATTCTACCGCATCGCATTTGTAGCGGTACACACGCTGTCTGGGCCGACGCCGAAGAACTTGCCCCAACCACCTTTTTAGACACCGCAGAATAATGGCGAAACCTGTTTATATCCTTGGCGGTCATCAAACCGATTTTTCAAAAAATTGGGCGCGGCACGAGCAATCTCTTTATGACATGTTTTCCGAAACCGTTTTAACGGGGTTGGAAAAAACAAAGCTCGACGCCAAAGATATTCAAGTCGGCCACGTCGGTAATTTTGTCGCCGAACTTTTCACAGGCCAAGGCATGTTAGGCGGCTTTTTCGGCCATGTGCATCCTGACTTTATGGGCCTGCCAACCTCACGCCACGAAGCCGCTTGTGCCTCTGGCTCACTCGCAATTTTGGCGGCTATGGCTGATATTGAAAGCGATCGCTATGACCTCGCCTGTGTCGTTGGCATAGAAATGATGCGGAATGTATCAGGCCAAACCGCAAGTGAGCATTTAGGCGCCGCCGTTTGGGTCGGCGAAGAAGCGACACAAGCTAAATATATTTGGCCCGCTATGTTCTCTGACCTCGCCGAAGAATATGATACACGTTATGGATTGAAACACGACCATCTGGCCGAAATTTCAAAAATTAATTTCGCCAATGCCAAACGTAACCCCAATGCCCAAGCCCGCAATTGGCAATTCACGGATAAAAGCTTCGCTCAAGATGACGAACAAAACCCCGTTATAGAAGGCTGGATGCGTCGCCAAGATTGCGGCCAAGTCTCTGATGGCGCGGCGGTGATTTTCTTAGCGTCCGAAACACGCGCCAAAGCTTATGCAAATGCTAACAACATCCCCTTTGAAAGCCTGCCTAAAATTAAAGGCTGGGGTCACGCCACGGCACCCATGTTGATGAAAACAAAAATGGAGATGGCGAAACCCAATGATTACCTCCTGCCTGCGACACGCAAAGCCATTACCGATGCCTATAACCGCGCAGGGATATCGGGACCACAAGACCTCGACGTCATTGAAACGCATGACTGCTTTTCCATCACAGAATATATGGCAATTGAACATTTCGGCCTCACCGCACCCGGCGAAGGCTGGAAGGCCATTGAAGACAACCGCATCCATTTTGGCGGCGATATTCCTATCAACCCCTCTGGTGGCTTGATTGGATTAGGCCACCCCGTCGGCGCGACAGGCGTACGCATGATGCTCGACGCCGCAAAACAATCCAGCGGACAAGCGGGCGAGTATCAAGTAGAAGGTGCCAAAACGGTTGGCACATTCAATGTTGGCGGTTCAGGAACAACAAATTGTTCTTTCGTCGTCGGCACTTAAGCTCGGGATTACGTCATGGCCTATAGTTATCCTAAAGGGATTATGATTTTCCTCATTATCCTCGCTATTGGGCTTGGCGTGACTTATGTGGCGGGCATGGGTGGCACGCAATTTGGGCCGCTTTCTGTCTTTTTTATCTGCGGGATTTGGGCGTTTGCCGTTAATTGGCTCGGCTTTATTCCGGCCAATATCTATAAGACAGAAAAGTTTTATGACCTCGTGGGCGCGTGTACTAACTTATCGACCGTTTTAATTGCGGCGGCTCTCTCTCAGCCCTTATCGGTACGTTCCATCCTTGTGACATTATTTGTTTCTGTCTGGGCGTTACGTTTAGGCACTTATTTATTCAAACGCATCTCGGCCGATGGTGGAGACAAACGGTTTAATGACATCAAAATTTATCCCCTTCGGTTTTTAAATGCGTGGCAGCTCCAAGGCTTATGGATTATTTTGACAACGGCCTGTGCCGTGGCGATTACTACCTCTGGCGACCAAAGCCCGCTGGACATCTTCGCTTATATCGGCATCGCCCTTTGGGTCATTGGGTTTGCGATTGAAGTGATTGCAGATAATCAGAAAAAAGCTTTCCGTGCCAATCCTGATAATAAAGGACGTTTTATTCAAAACGGCCTTTGGTCATGGTCACGCCATCCCAATTATTTCGGAGAGATTGTGTTGTGGGTTGGTATCGCCGTTATGGCGCTCCCCGTCCTCTCAGGCGGCGCTTGGCTCGCCCTTATATCCCCCTTCTTTGTCATCCTCCTACTAACAAAAGTTAGTGGCCTTCCCATGCTCGAAAAAAGCGCAGACAAAAAATGGGGCGGAGAAGCAGATTACGAAGCCTATAAAGCGCGGACATCAGTTTTGGTGATGATGCCGCTTAAGAAGGCTTAGTTTCTTTGCTTTGAATGATCGCTGTAAAACACAGCAAGTCTGAATACCGCCCATATCACCCCAGCAACTGCTGTTGCCATAAGGGCCAATGCCAAGTCGGGTGAAAATAGCCGCAAAGTCTGAATAGATACGCCAAATAGCTTTGGAATAAGGTATACGGAGGTCCAAGCCAAAGCTATTGTCATTACAAGCGGAAACCACAAGCTAAACGCTCCGAAAAGACCCGACTTCGCGCGTAATTTCCTGCGAAAAAATAGTGCCTGAACCATGCCGATTAAGAAAAAAAGGGGTAGGAAAACAAATAATAAAAATAACGATTTTCGGCTCCAACGGCCACCATCACCCGTTTTTTTGTGGTCCAAGCCAAAGGCAATAGCGGTGATGCCATTAAAGAGGTCTGCTGATTCACCAAATCCCATCCCGCTGCCAGAGTTAACAAGTATAACGGCCCCTTTTCGTTCTAAAGGGCGCATAATAGCGAGTGTTTCTACCCCAGGTGTAAGGCCCGTATGGGACACAGACCCATCATTGGGGTTCACGGACCAACCCAAACCATAAAAAGGCGATGCATTGCTCGCTGGTCGTATCATTTCGGCCTTGCTCTTGGCGCTAATGATATCATCTTTGCCATTCATCATCATCGCCAAATATTTCGCGACATCGCTCGCGCTTGCGATAACACCCCCAACCGGCGCAGACATGCTATGTGTCTTCGTCCCTTTCACAGGACGTTTCATGCCAAACCAAGGTGTATGTCCCCTCGCGATAATTTCATATTGTTCTCCATCAGCGACAAAGCTGTTCTCCATACCAAGTGGCTTTAGGATGTTAGCTTCGATGTAATCCGCATAATCCTGACCACTCATCTCTTCGATAAGAGCCCCAAGAATATAGTAATTCGCATTGGAATAGGCCCATCTGGTGTCAGATTGATAGGCGGGTGTCCACTGCGCTATGCGTTGAACTTGAAGCGCTAACCCATCTTCACTTTGGCTTGGTTCGATAAGATTGTCATTGCCTTGCAGAGTGGAATATCCGCTAGTGTGACTAAGCAACTGACGGATAGTTACGGTCTTGCCCGGGCTGTCTGAAAACGCTTTAAGATATGTCGAAACCTCAGAGTCCAAATCGATTTGGCCAGATTCCACCAATTGCATCACTGCCAGAGCCGTAAAACTTTTGGATATTGAGCCAATGACGAATGGCGTATCTGGCGCTATAGCTCTACCGCTGCCAAGTAAAACCTCACCTCGCTCACCTGAATGTATTTCACCATCATCAAGAATTGCATAAGCCAGGCCCGGTGCTCCTGAGGTCGGCATCTCGGAGGAAATAAAATCATCAATTGAAATCATCGGTGAATTTGCATGTAAAATAGTAGCAAACGATACCAAAATCAAAGCAACGAACCACTTCACCCTACTGCCTTGCAAGTCACCGCGCATGAGTAATCCTTCCAAGCAATCTATTGTAAATTCGTATCATGCTTCATTGATGAGTCGCACTAGGTCGCGAGGAATTTTCCGAGATAGTCATCCGAATAATCCGTCTTAATCTCGATCCAAATTGGTAAGTGGTCCGACATTTCAAAACTGGCGAAAAAATTTTGATAGGCCGTGTCCCAATTACCGTAGGGGTCTTTTCCATCGGCTTCGCGCTCTGCCTCCACCACTGTCTCGTAATGGTCTTTATCGGCATTACCGAAGACGTCTTTTCGCCAATCCACAGTACCTGACGTAACAAAATTGGTGCGAACGTCGTCTGAGGTAAACGCAATTTGATCGTTAAATTTGGTTCCACCCAAGTTCGTCGCGCCAAAAAGTGGCACCGTCAGGCCATGATCAGACAGACCTTTGTAAATATCATCATTGCGCTTTTCAATATTCATGTCTCCAATCAAGACATAGACCTCACCTTCATCTTTGGAGCGCTCCACGAGTCTTTCCGCAATCGCTGAAATCTCTTTTCTGCGTTTGGTTTTGTCTGTACCGAAAATAATATGAACACTGCATAATGTGAAACGAAACCAGCCCGCTTGAAAAGACGCAAAATAAGGTGTTCGGGCTATTTGTTCCCCATCAATTAAATGCTCTTTCCCTAATACGATTTCGCCTACAAGGTTTCGGAAGAAAACCTTCTTCTTATTATATAAAAATGCCTGTCTTTCTTTATTGCCCTTATTGCCTTCAGTCACATCCGTGACAAAATAATCCCATGTCGGACCAAGCAATTGCACAAGGCGTTGCAATGGTTTCAAATCCTTTTTGACTTCTTGCACCGCGCAAATATCAAAATGATCAATAATTTCAGCAATGTAATGATAGCTCTCATCCCGCCTTGGTTTACCCTCGTCAAAAGCCCGAATATTCCAAGACCCAATCACCAAATTATCGTGATTACGCCGTCCAAGGTCAGATGCTCGTATTGTCTCGCGTAAATCAATCAATCGTTCTGAAATCCACGCCGATTTCTCGGGTGGATATTGATTGAGATCTTTATATGATGCCATGGGACGCCCTCCTCAGAGGGAGCTATCACAATTTAGCATTTTAATCTAGCAGGCTTAACTATCCACCTCAGCATCCAAGGCGTTGGAAATGATAAAGTCTCGGCGGGGTTCGACGACATCACCCATTAACTTAGTAAAGAGATCATCCGTGGCATCCGCCGCTTCGACTTTCACCTGTAAGAGCGAACGCGCATTTGAATCGAGCGTTGTTTCCCAGAGCTGGTCCGGGTTCATTTCGCCCAACCCCTTATAGCGCTGAATCTTAAAGCCCTTACGCCCGCCCGCAAAAATCACTTCGAGCAATTCCGCGGGGCCAGAGACGTAAATCGGCTCATCATCACCCCTTCGGAACGTCGCCGTGCCAGAATAAGTCTCAGCCAAGCTATCGGCCATTTTGTGGAGGCGTCGCGCATCGGAACTATCACGGAAGCCAGGGCGCAGGATAATACGATCCGTCACGCCACGCACATCG
>CAYGSV010000077.1:8817-10568 GCA_964352635.1 uncultured Algimonas sp. | reverse complement strand
CAATAAAAGCCTCGCTCATGCGGGGCTTTTTTATTGAGACTTCGGTTTGCGTCCTACAACGCCAGTCGCACAGCCAAAGAAGTAAGATTTGAACTCAACATCCAGACCTTCATTTTCTAAATGGGCTGCAAATTTTTTAGCATTACCAAAATTCGTACTGTATTGCCCGATCATAGAGAAGTCTTGAGCCCCACGCATGAATAAGCGTTCAATTAAAGGCAAGACAGTTTTCAAATGAAAGAGGTAAAATGGACGAAATATCCAACCTTTGGGATCTGAGGCTTCGATAAACGAAAATACGCCTTCTGCTTTGAGTGAGTCAGCGACAAGCTTCGCTAATATTTGATGTTGCGCGTCATTAAAGGTTTTCAAACCGAACGTAGAGATAAGTATATCGCAGCTTTCCTTATCTAACTGGCTTTCTAGAACATTATCCTCAATGAAACTTATTTTGTGTTTTCGGTGTTTATGGAGGCGTTCCAAGGCGCGCTTATGCATACCACTCGAAATATCGACTGCAGTTATAGAGGACGTCGTTTTGAAACGTTTCAAGATATGAGGCCAGACCTCTCCTGTTCCTGCCATGAGGTCATAAGCCGTCGGCGTTTCAGTCAATGGCGCAGGCATATTCTTTACGGCCTGATGTCTCCATATTTCAGTGAAGCCAAATGAGCATATATAACTAAAGAAAATATATTTTCCTGAGCACCGATCAAAGACATCCTTCACAAAGTGAGGGTCATAAATATTTTCTGAATTACTCATGTCAGCTTTAGCGCCCCCTAACAAAAATATTCTATCAGTTAGCTTCTCTTCCGCTTCGGCAAATCCGCGTAACTGCCGACCCGCTTCTGCCCTTTGGCTTGCATCGCTTCCATCATTTCTGTTGGGATCAGCATGGACATGTTCCAGATAGCTATATTGTCGAGGGCGTCTTTTGTGGAGTGATCGCGGCCATAGGTGATGGCGCGTTTGCAGCCATAGACGGCGAGGGGTGGTTTCTCGGCTATGTCTTTGGCGATGGCCATAACAGCCTCCATCATGTTTGAATGATCTTTGTAAATAGCGTTAAAGAGGCCTTGGGTTTTGGCTTCTTCCGCGTGCATTTTACGGCCTGTATAAGCCAGCTCGCGTACGACACCTTCGGGGAGGTGGTTTAGGATACGTGGGAAAGTGCCAACGTCTGCCGTCATGCCAACAATGATTTCGTAAATGGTGATAAAGCTGTCTTCTGTGCCGTAACGCATGTCGCAAGCCGTAATCAGATCAACACCGCCGCCGTAACAGCCGCCTTGAATGGCCGCGAGTACGGGAATACGGCAGTCCTCGATGGCGCTAAAGCTATCCTGTAGGCGCAGCACATTTTGATAAAAGCTGGTGCCATATTGCGGATGGTTTTTATCCTGCGGCCCTGCGATGTCTGTGGTGAACATAGATAGGTCTATCCCAGCCGAAAAGACGGGGCCTGTCGATGATAAGATAATCACGCGGGCTTTGGCATTATCATCAATATCACGGATAATTTCGGGCAGTTCCGTCCAAAACTCACTACTCATGGCATTACGTTTTTCAGGACGGCTCAAGATGATATGAGCGATATTATCTGTGATTGAAACGTCAAAGCATTTATAAGTCATGGGGCAGTCCGCGTGAGATTTAAAGCGAGAAAAGAAAGCCTTTGGTCGGCGACGCGTCGCCGTTCAAAACGTCTTTGTAGGTTTTCAGAATAGCGGAGGCGCCTTCTGATTTTT
>CAYGSV010000077.1:0-8807 GCA_964352635.1 uncultured Algimonas sp. | reverse complement strand
TTTCGGCTGAGTTTAAGAAGGGTATCCAACTTGCCGCGAGGTTTTTGGCAAAGCCTGCACCGCCCCATTCGGCAATACGTGTCTTCGCTTGGTCAGGGGCGAAGAAGAACTTTATGGGTGTTTCCGTTCGTGGAAGTTCAGATGCTTCCGCATCCCAATGTGAAAGGCCAACACGACAGACATAAGTCAGGTTCTCTTCAAAATGATTGATAATGGTCGAGAGGACTTTGGTGTTGCCAGACATATCCACGACAACGGTTTTGACGTCGGGGTTAAGGTCCGTGATATTTTCATAGGTCTCAATGTGATCGTAAAACCCTGTGTTTTCAGTGAAGTCTTTATTGCCAGAGGACGTAAGGCCAGAGACTTTCACGCCTCCACGTTGCTTACAACAAAACGCGGTGCCCAAAGCCGTCTTGGAAGACGCCGATAAAATTAGAACTTGCTCTGCTCCGAAAAACTCTTTTTCGGCTAAGAAATCATCAATCAAGAAACTAGTTGTAAAGAGGGGCCGCAAGACAGGTTGCAGGTCAGGATGCAGTCCAAAAGACGGATCGGCATCAATAAAACTATAGCTGTTATAGAGGCTATGCAACGGAACGCGGTGATCATTGCCGTCTTGAAACCCTGTTTTAGAAAGGCGCGTTGGCTTCATATCGAATGTATCAATGATAGGAAGGAAGCCATAAATGACTTGTCCAACAGCCACATCTGCACAACGGCTTTCTGTGACTTCGGCATATCCCCAAACGGGCATGCGACCGTGGCTCGGCATCTCTATACCATAGGCAGTGGGCTCGAAATAATGCCAATATCCAATCTGATGACCTGTCACCATATAGGTCACATTATTGGCCGTTAGCGCCCAAGGCCCCACTTTGCAGCGGATGAAGCCGTCTTCTAAAGCGTCATCGTCCATGTTGACGAGTGTCACATCAGCGAAGTCAGATTTATTGACGAGGAGTGTTTGTGTCATAATGTTGGCTTCCTGGGTATTGGTCTTTGAGGAATTTAGAAAACTTTGGTATCGTCACAGCTAATGAGCAATTGTCCGTCTAGGCCTGCACGTCGATGGTAATGAATTTTACGGTAAGTCTCATTGCTCACGGCGTCAAACATGGTTTGTGCATCGGCATAACGCATAATGGCGACGGCATCCCAATCGCCTTCACCAATGAGGTAATGATTGGCTGACCCGCCAAAAATTGTTTCCGACCCGTCGATGTTCAGGTCAATCAGCATTTGCCCAAACGCCTTGGCATAACGACCATAGGCCGTAGCGCCAGACACATCTTCGCCGTCGTCATAGGTTGCTTTATCTTTGAACTTCAAAAGGTTCACCATAAAGACAGGTTGCCCTTTTGGGCTCTCACTCAAGAAAGCCTTTATTTGTTCAGGCGTTGGGTCTGTGGCGTTCAAACTTGTCATGCTTACTTATAGCCAGGATGCTGCATGACATTTGATTTTGATTTCGCGAGCCATTCATCAGGGACAAAGAAATCAGCGGCGAGGGGCCCGTCATAGCCGGGCTGATTGTAAACAGAGAAATCTGTGACGCCTGACTCGGCCAAGATAAATTCATCAATCACAAATTGGCCCGTATATTTCGTCGAGTCTTGGTTCAGCACGACATAAGCGGCGTCCGCCATAATGTCTGGCGTGCGGCTCATCTTGGCCATGCTGTCACCACCAAGGACATTACGAACGGCGGCTGTATCAATCGACGTCATAGGCCAGAGCGAGTTGACGGCAATGCCTTCGGGACGAAACTCTTCTGACATGCCCAATGTACACAGGCTCATGCCATATTTGGCCATTGTATAGGCGACGTGGTTTTTGAACCATTTCGCGCTCATATCAAGAGGCGGGGCGATGTTCAGGATATGCGGGTTTGAGCCATTTTTAAGGTGCGGCAAACATTTCTGCGAAACGAGGAATGTGCCGCGTGCATTCACTTGGTTCATCAAGTCATAACGCTTAATCGGCGTATGTGGCGTGGGCGTGAGGGAAATGGCCGAGGCGTTATTGATGCAGATATCAATGCCGCCAAATTTAGCGACCGTGTCGGCCACGCATTTTTCAACGGCGGCTTCATCTCGTATATCACAGACGAGGGGGAGGGCTTGCCCGCCGGCCTCTTCGATTTCTTTGGCTGCTGTATAGATTGTGCCTTCGAGTTTTGGATGAGTTTCTGCTGTTTTGGCGGCAATCGCAACATTGGCCCCATCAGCAGCGCATTTTTTCGCCATTGCCAAACCAATCCCGCGTGACCCGCCGGACATGAAAATCGTTTTACCTGCCAGTGACATAGTGCTTCCCTCTTTTATGGTGTCTGATTAGGCGGGTTAAGCGCCTCTCTCAAGCTATTACGTAGCTTGGCTAATCGTCAGATTTGCATAGTCAGCCAATAACAGTCGCGCCAAGGTAGAGCGCGTCTTAGCAAGTCCTTAATGGGCGACTCACGGAATTTTAAGTCTTCTTTGCTAATTCATTCGCAAAATCTAGAAGAGGTCGGGGTTCCACCATGCGTAAGTTTATTGTGACGGCATCAATTGCCGCTATTTTGCCAACACTATCAGCGTGTAGTTTTTTACCGCAAGGCATGGGGTTTGGTCATCAAAACAATTACGAGACACCTCAAGCGCCGCATCATCAAGCCGGACAGTATCATCACCAATCTGCTTATAATTATTCTAATACTGCGCAAGCTCCGGCTGTTCGCTCTCAGGGTGACCTTTGGTGTTCAGATGTTGGATGTTCTCCAAAGAATACATATAGCGTATCACCACAACCGACTGCGTCTTACGGTGTTCAACCAAGTCCGCACGCCTACGGGACACATGCTGCTCCTTACGCGGCTGCGCCAAAACTAAGAGGCGCTCATAAGTCGGGTAATCAGCCTTATTATTACGGCAATCTTGGCGTGGTCTCTTATGATACAGATAGTGACCTCCTCGGTTTACAGTCGCGCGTCGGGTATCAGTCCAACAATATTTGGGGTGCAGAAGTTGAAGGCTCCATTGGTCTTGACGATGATACAGTAAACGACCTCGTCAATCTTGAAACATCAACAGTGGACGTCGATTATTCAGTCGGCGCTTTTGCTTTGGCCCGTTTACCACTGGGTGAGCGTTTCTCAGTGCATGCACGCGGTGGTTATCATGCGACAAAAATCTCTACTGATGTCGATGACGGTACAATAATTACCGAATTCTCGAATGAATTTGATGGCTTTGCTTATGGTGCAGGTGCCGAATTTAACGTGACACCAAAAGATGCGCTTCGTTTAGATTACACACGCTATGAAGGCGAAGGTAGCGATCTTGATTCTATCTCTTTAGGCTACGCGCGTAAATTCTAAGCTTCTTCTTGCTGCGCCCAGAGCGCGGCATATAAGCCCTCTTTTGCAAGCAAGGCCTCATGTGTGCCTTGCTCAGCAATTTGGCCGTTTTCCATAACCAGAATGCTATCGGCACCGACAATCGTTGAGAGCCTATGGGCGATGACTAGGGTTGTTCGTCCCTTTGAGGCCTTATCAAGCGCAGCCTGAATATCGCGTTCCGTCGCGCTATCGAGGGCAGAGGTTGCTTCATCCAAGATTAAAATAGCTGGGTTTTTCAGGAGTGTTCGCGCAATAGCCACGCGTTGCTTCTCTCCCCCTGAAAGCTTCAAACCGCGTTCGCCAACGACAGTCCCATAGCCTTTGGGGAGAGTGAGAATAAAGTCATGAATTTGCGCGTCTTTCGCGGCTTGCTCAATATCGTCTTGCGTTGCGCCTGGCCGCGCATAGCTAATGTTGTAGCCAATCGTGTCATTAAACAGAACAGTATCTTGCGGCACGATGCCAATAGCACGGCGTAGACTGTCTTGCGTAATATCTTTCAGGTCAACATCGTCGATTGAAACACACCCGTCGCTAATATCATAAAACCGAAACAGAATACGCGAGAGTGTTGATTTCCCCGCGCCTGTTGGCCCCACAATGGCGAGGGTTTTACCCCTCGGGATATCAAAGGAAACATCATTCAAAATTTGCCGGTCTTCATCATAATGAAATGAAACATTTTTGAATTGAATATGACCTTTCACATCATGAATATCTGTAGCCGTTTCCAAATCTGTAATTTCAGGTTTGAGATCGAGGAGGATAAACATCTTCTCCAAATCTGTGAGGGCTTGTTTTATTTCACGATAGGCAAAGCCGAGAATGTTTAGGGGGCGATAAAGCTGCGTCATCACCATCACAACGGCGGTCATATCCCCGATGCTCATATCGCCTTGGACAATGTAATACCCTGCCAAAGCCATAATTGTGATGAGCCCACCATTCATAATAAAGGACTGGCCGATATTGACGGTAGCTAAGGATGTTCGAGACCGAATGGCGGCTTTTTGATAGCCTTCCATGGCATTGTCATAACGGTCAATTTCAAACCCTTCGGCGGAGAAATATTTGACCGTTTCATAATTCAACAAGCTATCAACCGCTTTGCCTGCGGCTTCGGTATCACGCTTATTCATTTCGCGTCGGAATTTCAGGCGCCATTCTGTTGTGGTCACGGTGAAGTAAATATACCCCAATACAACCACAACCGCGACCATGGCAAACCATCCGTTAAAGGCGAGCCAGAAAGCCGTCGCGGCAATGGTCAATTCTAATAAAGTCGGCCCGATATTGAAGAGTAAAAATCGGAACAGAAAATCAATAGAGCGCACACCACGCTCAATGATACGCGTTAAACCGCCCGTGCGTTTATCCAAATGAAAGCGCAAAGACAGTTTGTGCATATGGGAAAACGTGGCCGTCGCAACACTACGTTGGGCGAATTGTGCCACGGGCGCAAAGATATATTCACGGCCTTCTGTTAGAATAACAGAGACAAGACGGAGTGCCCCATACCCCAAAATAAAGCCAATAATCCCAACCCATATGGCGGACCAAAGCTCTTGACCTTGGCGAGCCTCATTCACGGCATCAACGGCCCAACCAAAAACAAAAGGGGCACCGACCAAGACGAATTTACCCGCAATGGTGAGGACAATCGCGAGGAAAGAACGGAGTTTGAATTCCCAATTTCCATCAGGCCAGAGATAAGGCTTTAGTCGCCCCAATCCGCGTAGCTGTTCGCCAATCGTCTGCTCTTTCATGGCTTCAACGCGTTGGTCAAAGCTCGTTTGAGAACCAGTTTCGGGTATTTCAGGTGGCATGTGCGTTATGTGGGTGTTCTAAAGCGTGATGTAAACCCAATCCTAACCCTCTTATTGTATGAAACACCCAAGAAAGTTGGGAATAATAATGAGTGCTGTGAAACGTATCGTTCCGCCCGTACCACGAGGCCAAGATAGGCGCGCTTTGCCGCGTCAGGGGCAGACGGATTGGCGCGTGAACCAACGTTCTTACGACTTTATCGGTGTCACATTTGACCCGCTGACTCCTATGCAGACATTGTCACGCGCTAAGTGGATGACCGTTGATCACGGATTCCGTTATATCGTGACCCCCAATGTGGATCACATTGTGACTTTTGCGAAACACCCAGGCTACCAAGCGCCTTTTGATGCCTCATGGATCGCGGTTTGCGACTCACGTATTTTGGAACTTTTAGCCGCTTTTTCTGGTATTCCGCTTAAGGCGGTTCCTGGGTCGGATCTAACACAACAGCTCTTTGAGAATGTGATTTCGGACGAGGACACAATTAATATTGTCGGCGCTGACGTAGAAATTGTTGAGATAATTAAATCCAAATATCGACTATCGAAAGTTAATCATCACCAACCGCCAATGGGCTTGCGAGAAAAACCAGAAGCGATAGCAGAGGCCGCGAATTTCGTGGCAGAGAATAAAGCACGCTATACCATCTTCTGTGTTGGGTCTCCGCAACAAGAAATGATTGCCAAAGCCTGTTTGGATAGAGGCGATTGTGTAGGCTTAGGGCTTTGCGTTGGGGCATCTCTTGATTTTCTAAGTGGTAGAGCAAAACGAGCGCCCAAGTGGCTCCAAAAAATACGCATGGAATGGTTCTTTCGGCTCTTAAGTGAACCGGGCCGACTTTGGAAACGCTATCTTATCGAGGGGCCGAAGATATTTTCGCTTTGGATAAAGTGGAGTCTGCAAAGTAGATAAATCTGCTGATTCGAGTTTTGACAGCGAAGCGACGGGTAAATTTAGCCATAATTTGTTTGTAAGGGGCATTTTTTAAGCGAAATATATCCTTATTTATAAATCTCTCAATAAGTTTACTCGTGTCAGCCTTGATAAGGTGGAAACAACTTTCTAATAAGACTAAAGTAAGAAAGTCGATGTTGGGGCATTGTTTATGACTAATCCTAGAAATCCGACGCCTATTGACGAACACATTGGGCGCCATTTGAAAAAGCTCAGAACGCATTGTGCGATGACGCAATCAGATTTAGCAGAAGAATTGGGTGTTACATTTCAGCAAATTCAGAAATATGAACGCGGGGCCAATCGCATTTCGGCCAGCCGTTTATGGCAAATTTGTCAGATCCTTGAAACGACACCTAATGATTTCTTCAATATAAAAACAGAGCAAATCGAAAAAGAACTGGCTTAAACCCTATAGCGGTTTAGCGCTTGTCGAATTTATCTTTGCGTTTAACACCCATCAGCATGCGGCTTTCTAGGCGTTCTCTTAAAGCTCTATAATAAGCTTGTAGAAACGCATAATCACTTTCACCGTCTTGCTTGTGCCAACCAATTTTATTGCGAATGCGCTCAGCCACTTCTTCTAGTGTGGTTGATTTTTGGGTGCGTAAGACAGTCTCAAGAACATGAAGCTCGTGAATGCCGTAAGCTTCGACTTGTTCCGATGTAAAGGCAAAATTGGCAACAGTGCTGGCTTTTTGTTTGGCGAGGTCTCGTCCTAGTATGGGCTTTGGCGCTTTAACGACCCATGTTCCCGCGATGAGGTCCCCCGCCCGTAACCTGTCCTTATTAAAAAGTGGGAAGAGCAGGAATATTCCACTCCAAATAAAACCCAATAAAGCGACGATACCGTCGACGTCGCCTGAACTCATGAACATAAAGGAGATTGGTAAGAATAACTCTATTTCACGCAAAGCATTGCGGGCAAATACGGCATTGGCCGAGAGACGCGCACGACCCATCGCCGTGTTTCGCGCCGCCACACGAATTTTCATCATGCGCTTGCCGGGCGTTGCGGCCTTTGGGCCCATCTCAAAGGCTAGGAAATAAAAACTGCGAAGGAACAACGCAAAAATAATATATAGGCTAACCGCGACTTCCCAATTGGTTGAAAGGCCTCCGAAGACAAAGACAAAAAATCCGATAATAAGCGCGACATTGATAATGATGAGATCAATCACAACCGCTCCGATACGGGCTCCGACATCGGCTAATTGAACCTGAAGGTCGATGCCTTCGGGCGTGACCAATGTCCGCCTATCCGTCGTTCTGACTTGAGGGCTGTAAGAAGTCGTTTGCGTCATAAAACAATCTCTCCGTCACGCGAACGAGGAAGGTAGAGATAGAGCATCCACATCATCAATAAGGATAAGCCAATACCGTAGCGCAAAAGGTCACTTGTAATAAGCTGACGGGCGTAGCCTTCTAATAAACCCGCGAAAAAGAGCATTATGACAACACCGACCATTAACAGGCCAGAGGTTCGCCCCGCTAAAGCGGCCGATTGCGTCCGCGATAATTTTCCGGGGAAGGCGATAGCGCGTCCGATATGCAAGCCGGCTCCACCTGCGAGGATAATGGCTAAGATTTCGGTGGAGCCATGAATAATTAGCCAACCGCCCATCTCAAATCCAAGGTCGCGCGACGCAAAGAGGCCAAGAAACCCACCGACCATAAAACCCGTGCTGAGCATGAATAAAATCGTCGGAATGCCAAAAGCGAAACCTAGGGCGAAAGCAAAGATGGCCACACGAGAATTATTAGAAAATAAATAACTCGCAAAGACGCCGAGGCCTTCTGCACCATCCTCCGGCTTGTCATACATCGTCGCACGAAGCGCTTCGGTTGATGCCGCGGGCGTTCTGTCTCCTGCCAATCCTGCATTGACGAAAGAGTAAAACCAATCAGGATTACTCTGCACCATGAAGTAAGCGACAAAAGACGACACAAGAATGAGGAGCGCGGATACAGCCGTGTCTTTCCAAAGGCGTTGCGCGGCTGCAGGCCAATCATAAGAGAGGAAAGCAAGGATACGTTTACCAAGCCCCATTTGTGTCCCATAAAGCCGATAATAGGCGCGCGTGCACAGGCTTTCCAGGTAAGCGATAACACTTTGATCTAATGAGGTCGCTCTAGCGACAGACAGCGATGAGAGAGCTGAGCGATAAAGCTTGGGCAGTCTTAGAATGTCATCCGTATCAAGGCGCTTAATCCCCCCTGAATCCATTTTATTAAGCAAGGTTTCAAGCTCATGCCACTGGCTTTTACGCATCTCCCGAAATCGCTCTGATTTAAGCGCTTGCGCGTGTTCTTGAACGATAGCGTCTGTTTCGATGTTGGACATTAAATCGCTCCCTTACGCTTTAGGGTCAGATAGGCATTGACCAAATCCGTGTTGAGCGTGTTCGGGTCAACATCAATAACGTCCACACCCATTCGCATGAGCTTGGCTAAAACTAACTCTCTCTCTGATAGGAGGTTTTTGGCAATAACGGCGCGGCTAATATCTGCGGTTTCTATGGGTTGCACTTCCGCCAAATCGGTGAGGGGCTGATTTTTGAAGGCCACGAAAATGACGATATGACGTTTCAAAAGACGGGCAACAGTTTCTAACATTAGCTCAGATTGCGTTGTGTCGATG
>CAYGSV010000076.1:0-10714 GCA_964352635.1 uncultured Algimonas sp. | reverse complement strand
CTTTTAACAATCCTTTTGGCGCTTGCCCAACCTGTGACGGCCTTGGCAAAGAAATGAAGTTCAGTCAGAACCTTGTCGTTCCTAATGCGCGTAAATCATTGGCAGGCGGGGCCATCTTGCCATGGTCGAAAAAGCCTGACGGGCTTTACGCACAAACCCTAGAGGCTCTTGCCAAACATTATGGATTCAAAGTCGATACACCATTTGAGCAATTGGCCGAAGGTGCGCAAAACGTCATTCTCTATGGCACGAATGGAGCCAATGTTGATTTCCATTACAAAGATGGAAAGCGCTCTTATCGCACCTCCAAACCCTTTGAAGGCGTTATTCCCAACCTGCAACGCCGTTACCGCGAAACTGAATCAACGTGGATGCGCGAAGAGCTTGGTAAATACATGTCAGACGCGCCATGCGAAGCCTGTGATTCAAAACGCCTCCGTCCAGAATCCCTGTCTGTCAAAGTGGCGGGCATGGATATTTCCGAACCCGGAGAGATGTCGATACGCGATGCTTATGCGCGGTTTGAAAAGCTCGGCACGGAACTCTCGAGCAAAGACATGGAAATCGCGGAACGTATTTTGAAAGAAATCCGTGACCGTCTTGAATTTTTGAATGCTGTGGGCCTTGATTATCTGTCTCTCGGTCGTGGGTCTGGATCCCTCTCTGGCGGGGAAAGCCAACGAATTCGCCTCGCGAGCCAAATTGGCTCAGGCTTAACAGGCGTGCTTTATGTGTTGGATGAACCGTCTATTGGGCTTCACCAAAGGGACAATGAACGCTTGCTTGAAACACTACAAAATTTGCGTGACCTCGGTAACACCGTCCTCGTCGTGGAACATGATGAAGAAGCGATTTTAACAGCCGATTACGTCGTTGATATGGGGCCGCTTGCGGGCATTCACGGCGGCGAAGTCGTGGCCAAAGGCACACCTGCGCAGATTAAGAAATCTAAGACGTCTCTCACTGGGCAATATCTGACGGGTAAAAAAGAAATCAAAATGCGTAAAACGCGCCGTGAACCGCAAGAGCATAAAATGCTCTCGGTCAAAGGCGCGACGGGCAATAATCTGAAAAATGTCGATGCGGACTTCCCGCTTGGCCTTATGACCTGTGTGACGGGTGTCTCTGGGGGCGGTAAATCCACCCTGACGATTGAAACGCTTTACAAGGCCGTCGCGCGTCGCCTCAATAAAGGCTCCACCGTTCAGCCCATGCCGCATAAATCCATTGAGGGTTTGGAGCATTTAGACAAGGTCATTGATATTGACCAATCCCCGATTGGACGGACGCCGCGCTCAAACCCTGCGACTTATACAGGGGCTTTCACCCCTATCCGTGATTGGTTCGCGGGACTGCCCGAAGCCAAGACACGCGGCTATAAACCGGGCCGTTTCTCTTTCAATGTTAAAGGCGGACGCTGCGAAGCCTGCCAAGGGGGCGGCGTTATCAAGATCGAAATGCACTTCCTTCCTGATGTTTATGTAACCTGTGATGTGTGCAACGGCGCGCGTTATAATCGCGAGACGTTAGAGATTAAGTTCAAAGGCAAATCCATTGCCGACATTTTGGATATGAGCATTGATGAAGGCGCAGACTTCTTCAAAGCCGTGCCGACTATTCGCGATAAGCTTGTCACGCTGCAACGGGTAGGCCTCGGCTATATCAAGGTAGGGCAACAAGCGACGACGCTCTCGGGCGGTGAAGCACAACGGGTAAAGCTCGCCAAAGAACTCGCGAAACGAGCCACAGGACGAACGCTTTATATCTTGGATGAACCGACCACAGGCTTGCATTTTGAAGATGTGAATAAGCTCTTAGGTGTGCTGAATGAACTCGTCGGCACAGGCAATACCATGATTATCATCGAGCATAATTTGGACGTCGTCAAAACAGCCGATTGGATTATAGACATCGGCCCTGAAGGCGGAGATGGCGGCGGGGAAATCGTGGCTGTCGGCACACCTGAGGATGTTGCCAAAGTCAAAGCCAGCTGGACAGGACGATACTTAGGGCCGTTATTGGAACGGGATAAGGGGCGGAAAGTGTCTTAATACAACAAGTTTCCACGCTCATCTGTGAGACGATAAGTTATCGTTGCAACAATATTTTGCCTATCCTCATCAGACTGATCATCTGTGCGCGGGGTATACTCCCACTGCTTCAATGACTTGATAGAGGATTTTTCATAAATACCCTCTGGCCATGACACTAAAATATTCTCATCTACTGGTTTACCTGTGTCATCCAAATCAAACTCAACAATAGTAAAGCCAGAAACAAAAGCATTACGTGGCATTACAGGCGGCACACGCTTTATCGGCTGCACTTCTTCGTTTCTTGGTTTATCATAGGGCCAACATTGGCAAAGGCCTTGAGCCTCTGCTTCTTCCAACTTGCCTTGCGAATGCAAGACACCTCTCATTTGAGACCACCGTCCAAGGGCTTTTGCAGCAAGCGGGTGCTCATCTGGATGAATACCATCTAAAGCTTCCATAACTTTTTGATAGCTTAACGCGGCCTCAACAGGCTTCTGCTGTCCTTCTAGCCCATACCCTTTGTAAAGGTTCGCTAAAATCGGTTGTATAGTTTGAAAACGGTCGGTTCTATTTGAAAAGGATTCTAATGCCTTTTTAGCAACAGCTTCAGCAGTTTCATGCTTGCCACGGCTAGCATAGTAACCCGCTTGAAGTGTCAGGACTTCACCATAGAAAGTACTCGTTGTTAGATTATTCTGTTCCGCATATTTTTCTAATTTGCGAGAAAGATCAAAAGCGCTTCTAACATTATCGACTTGTTTGAAGTTCATGAAAGAAACCCCACGTTCCATGTAAGCCAGTACAGGGTCTTTCTGAAATGAAGTGAGAGCAAGTGAACGCTCAAATGCCTGTTTTTGTTTCTTCTTAATCTTCTTGTCACCCTCATTGATGACCATAGCGTAGTTTAATGCCAAATCGCCCGTAACTTTACTATCACCCATGAGCTCTTCGGCTTTTTGCCACGCTTCGTAAGCGTGCTTTCGTGCCGACGCAGCATCATTAGCCTTAACTGCCGCAGCATAAGCCTTATACGGCTTCATGACTTCAGGCGGGGTCTTAGCGTGAGCCGCACTAGAGAGAGCTAAAATCAGACCAACAGATAGTAAGAGCTTTTTCATGCCTTTTACTAAACTCAAAACTGTAGATCAGTCAAATACTGAGGTCGGCTCATCGGCTTGCCACCACCGTACGGCATAGGCCGAGACGCCCGCGATCCAGAGCATCCAAGCCGACCATGCAATGGAAACCGCTAACATCCCCAGAACACCGGCCACCATCATGAACGGATTGGAAAAACGCGCCGCTGTTGCTTCGAATAAAACTCTGGGGTTCTCTGAACCAAGCCCTGACATTGCCATCATGAAATTCGGGTCGCCCGTCACCATAATCACGACAATCGTGTAAACGATATAATAGGCAATATAGCCGCCTATATAAGTCACCAAAAACGCCCCGAACAAAGACCAAAAACGATGTTTAGTGACTTTTCGTGTCGCCATTAAATGCGTTTTTCCGTTTAAAGCTGAGAGGGCTGCGGCAGGCGCGAACATAATGGGGTAAGCTATCAAAGCGATAAAAATTGCAATGACGCCGACAACAATAATGATAACACCAAGGGGCGCGAATACGGCCGTCAAAATGCCGCCAACAATCGCAATGGCAAAAACACCGATAATGTAAACGAGGCCATAAAGAGCGTAAAAACCGAGTTGGACAAGCATATTTCGAAACGTGTGACTATCTAACCTTATTGGAATACGAGCAGGTTCCGCGCCCAACAGGTATTTTCGATAAAATGCAGATTCGCCCAAGGATGACGTTACCATCAGCCCGAGCATCAATAATATGTATCCAGGAATGGCCTTTGCCATAGCCGCAAACATAGGCGCAGGATCCGCCTGACCACCACTGAATGTCTCGCGATTAATCGCCCAAGCGGCCTCTAGGTATTCCCCCATTGAGGGTAGCAAAAGCGGCATAACAATAATCATCATGATAAAAATTGAGAGGCTATGCCAGAACCAGAGCCGCAGAGCATAATCTTTACCGCCCGGCGTGTTAAACCAAGCCCCAACAGCCTGGCCGAAATCAAACGCGACCATGGGTTCTCTGGGTTCGATTTTCATAACATTCCCCTCTTATGCGCCTTTTGCAGTTTCGACTCTTTTGGCGCATTGCAACTTTATGTGTCCTGCCTTATTGGCGCGTCTATGGTCAAGTCAGTTCACATTATCGGTGCAGGTTTAGCAGGTTCAGAAGCGGCATGGCAGTGTGTATCACGCGGCGTTCCCGTGATTTTACACGAAATGCGCCCTCACCGTATGACTGAAGCCCATCAAGGGCACGGATTCGCAGAACTTGTTTGTTCCAACTCTTTCCGCTCGGATGATCATTTGGGCAACGCCGTTGGATTATTGCACGAAGAAATGCGCCGCACGGGCAGTCTCGTGATGGGCATGGGCGATATGACGAAGCTCCCCGCGGGTGGCGCTTTGGCGGTTGACCGCAATGCTTTTTCAGATGCGATTACCACCATCCTTCAACAGCACCCTTTGGTTACAATTGAATATGGTGAGGTTAAAGGCCTACCCCCGAAAGACTGGGGCAACACCATCATCGCGACGGGGCCCCTCACCGCACCCGGCTTGGCGCAAGATATTTTAGATACAACAGGCGAAGATAGCCTTGCGTTCTTTGATGCGATCGCGCCGATCGTTTATAAGGACAGTATTGATTTTGACATTGCCTGGATGCAGTCGCGTTATGATAAAAAAGGGCCAGGCGGCGACGGGGCGGATTACGTCAACTGCCCACTCGATAAAAAGCAATATGAGGCTTTCATCGAGGCGCTCGTCAATTCAGAACAAACCGAATTTAAAGACTTTGAAAAAGACACGCCGTATTTTGAGAGCTGCTTGCCGATTGAGGTCATGGCATCGCGCGGGGCAGAGACATTACGTTGGGGCCCGATGAAGCCTGTTGGCCTAACGAACCCGCACAACCCAACCGTCAAAGCCCATGCGATTGTCCAACTGCGCCAAGATAATGCGCTTGGCACGCTCTATAATATGGTCGGTTTCCAAACGAAGATGAAATATGGCGCGCAGGCTGAAATACTCAAAACAATTCCCGGTCTGGAAAAGGCCGTCTTTGCGCGCCTTGGCGGTATTCATCGTAATACATTCATCAATTCACCGAAGCTGTTGAACGACCAACTCCAGTTAAAAGCCCGTCCTGATCTGCGTTTTGCAGGGCAGATTATGGGCGTTGAAGGCTATGTTGAATCCGCAGCCCTTGGCTTAATCGCAGGTCGCCTCGCCGCCGCTCAAGCGCTTGGTCAGACAGACATCATGCCGCCCCGCACAACGGCGCTCGGTGCCTTGATGGAACATGTCACAGGTGGGTTTATGGAAGGCCCAAAAGCGAAATTCCAACCGATGAATGTCAATTTCGGACTCTTCCCGCCTATTGAGGGCGAGATTATCTATCCCAAGGTCAATGGCAAACGATTACGCGGCAAAGATAAAACCCGTTACCGCAAAAGCCTCTTGGCACGACGTGCCCTCAAAGATATTGACGGTTGGGTGAAAGACAGTCGCGCTATTGCGGCTTAGGCCTAATAATTGCGAAGTCTTCTTTGGCCAGATTGACCAAAATAGCGCGGCCTGACGCATCGACTTTAAACACGCCGTAACGGGCAGGTTCATAATCTTCTGCTGTGCCGTTTTCAAAATAGAAACGCGGCGCACCAAATGTCAGGCTTCGGTTTGTGCGTGTGTAATTAAACCTCACCTCGTCCTCACCCAATGCCTGCCCTTCATCAAGACTGACAAAGCTCGCAATATCATTCTCATCTAGGCGCATCATAAAGGCTCCTTTAGGCGGTAAATCTTTGATTGTAACGCCTTCGGGGACGCGTTCTTCGGCATAGCGAAGCCGCATATAATCCCCGAGCATTAAGGCGCGGGGGTCGACGGGGCGGAGGTCTAACAGAACGGTCTGCCCATCCGTTTTAACCGTGTTCAGAGAAAGTATCTGGCTTCTGAACATTCCTAAAATAAGGATCGTTGTCAGAAGAATTATCGCAATACGAATGAGCTTCATGACGGCACCCTCGCGTGAGATGTCTTATTCGCAAAGGCCCAAATAGCGATCAAACCCGCACCGACGGCCAATAGGATATAAGATTTTATGCCAAGACTAATCGAGAGCTCGTAATAGAACATATAGAGATAATAGATTTGGAACAAAATCCCGAACAACGCCAAGACACGATTGCCGAGAATATACCCCGCCGCCATCAATAAAAAGGCAAAGGCCCCGCCAAAGGGAAATAAGATAAGCACCAATAACAACGGCAGCACGAAGACCAAAGGCGGGCGAAAGTTTTTAAGCCCCACGACTTTGTTCAAATACACAATCGCTAAGCCTGCGATTATAACACCAATGGCAGGTTCAATGAGCATGGCGATAGAGAAAGCTTCATCGCCTATCTCGCCCATCAATTTTGCCACTCTCTCTGCATTGTCTGGAAAGGTTGCCATCAGCGCAGGGTAAAGAAGTAAAGCAAAAGCGGCGGCGGAATAGACACGTTTACCCACAACACGCGTCAAAAGGAAAAGCCCTAAGGCAATAGAAAACGCGCCGAGAATGATGCTTTCATAAGGCAGGTTTAGGCTTTCTGAGATATAGAAATAGAGCGCATTAAGGGCGATAAAGACAGACAGAAATTCGATGATTTTATCTCTTACGAAATAAATATTGACGAGTGCCAACATAAGGACAAGCGCGACCAAAGCATCCTCATCAAACCCAATCTTATTTTCCAAAACGATTATAAAGCCGCCAACAATCATGGCGGCCCCCACCATAATCAAGGTGTTGAGGAGGTGTCGTAAATATCCCCCGTCGTTTTTGCGACGAAGCCATATCGCGCCTGCATAAAGCGGAACGCCTATGACACATAAAGCAACGCCAAGCCCATTATCGCTGAACATTGCTCCAAACATCAGGCCGAAAAATGCTACGCCAAAACAGGCTGTAGCAATCGCGGCGAGTGCGATGAAGGTTTCGACATACCACGGCGTGTCATTCGCTTCGATAGTGGCGGCGGCTTCGGTCACGTCACTTGGCTCACACCCTGTTTCTTCCGCGATATAATCCGCTGAAACAGGCTTGTCAGACAGTTCTGGAATATCCACCTTCTCAGTCGCGCGTGTCATATCCGCAAAATGCTTCAACACGAAAGCCAGCCCTGTCGTTAGGCCTGCAAAGATTAGAAAGATGATGAAGAAGACTTCAAAACCCCACCCAGACTTTTCAAAAAGTTTTATGACGATTTGAACAATCATGGCGGTGACACCCAATGTCGCCAGAGATAAGCCCGCCAAAGTCGGTTTGAAATTATAGAGATAACCCACCAAACCTAAGCCTCCCAAAAAGGCGATTAAGCTCAGCAAATATGAAATAGCTTTGTCATCCGCACTTCTCCACGGCCAAAAAGTGGAGGTAAACGCACTGACCAAAAGCCCCGCGCACACCGCGATGAGGAACAAGCGAAACCATTGTGCCCTCGTCCAATGATATTTGGAGGACAGAAAGCGGTCTAAAACAATAAGGCCAACCAACATGACTAAGGCCCACGCCAAAATTAACGCGTCAGCGAGAAGCGGTTGCCCCGCGATATAAAACCCTGTTTCGGCATAAGCGAACATCGCAACAGTCGCGATGATAATCCAAACCGTATAATGGGCGAGATTGCGCGACACAGCCACAAAAGGCAGGGTCATGACGGCCCAGAAAACAAACGGTGTATGGAGCAAAGCGGGCGTCTGATAGACTTGCCCAAAGACAGCAAACATCACCCCGACCAGAACCGTCGCCGCAATGCCAAAAGCCTGTGCCACAACACTATCGAGTTTCAGTAACATCCAAATGAGAGCGCTAATCCCAATACCGCCACCGACAATGGCGAACTTCGCCATATTGGGAAAATCAAACCAATTATGGGCAAAGAAAAATATAACACCCGCTAAGGCATGCCCGACACCAAGGGCAAAAAGAGCCTTTAGCGCCCAACTATCCCAGAACCCTGAGTCTCTAAAAGCCTCGACGCCCGCCAAAAAACGAGACGGTTCAATCTTATCCTGCGCAATCAAATGCGGTAAAATGGCGGATGTTATGTTCTGTTGTGTGCTCAAAGCGGTCTCCCCGCTACACTCTGCCCCGCAATACCGCGCCAAGCAAGCGCGTTTGTTTCGCAAAAGCCGTATAGCTGACGTGTTCTTTTTTCGGATCAAAGCCCGATTTCGTCAGGCGCTTTAGATAGGGTTTCACGAGCGCCGTATAAGCGACGGCAGGAAAACTCTCGCTCGGCATATCAGAGAGTTGCGTAGTAGCCTCTTTATATTTGGCTTTGGCGACGGCGCATAATCGTTCATATGAAAGCGCGCTCAACATAGTCGCGTGATAATAACCATAGGCCCGCGCAAGCCCCGTTAAGCCCCAAGCGATACCCGCGGCTTCTACCCCGTCCGTGGCATCATACCCGCAGAGCTTCACCGCAATTTTCATCAATGCCCCCGATGTGGCGGTGCAGTAATCTTGTGCCTCGCTCAGACTTTCAAAGGGACGCGGGTCAATATCACGCTCTCGCCCATCAATCAGTTGATCCACCCAAAAGCGTGGAATTTCATACTCTAAAAGTAACTCACGAAGCGGTGTCGTAATCTCATGCTTGCGTACTGTGTCGGTTTCATAGATTTCCGCAATCGCATCGCGCCACCATTGATACCGAATTTGACCTATCATGGGTTCGCTAACCAGTTCAGGAACTTTGGCGAGTTCCAAATGAAACGCATAAAGTAATAAAAGCTTTTCACGAGTCTCCTCATCCGCAAATAACGCCGCACGATAACGATCCGCATCCGCTTTTTTTAGATTATTAAGGACTGTTTCATGTAGCATTGAAAAACTTTGCTTTAAAAGGAACGCGAAGCCCCTATATACCGTATATACAGATGATATTAAACCAAACTGGAGAGAGTTAAATGGCTATTGAGCTTCCTGACCTACCTTATTCACGCGATGCCTTGGCACCGCATATTAGTGAAAACACACTGAATTATCATTATGGCAAGCATCATCAAGCCTATGTCACAAATTTAAATAAGATGATCGAAGGAACTGACTTCGAAAACGACAGCTTGGTCGAGATTGTAAAGAATACAGCGGGCCATAAAGAGCGCCAAGGTATGTTTAACAATGCCGCCCAAGTATGGAACCACACGTTCTATTGGCATTCCATGTCACCAAATGGTGGTGGCAAGCCGAGCGGCAAGATTGGCGAAGCAATTGATGCCGCTTTCGGAAGCTATGACAAATTTGTCGAAGCCTTCAAAGGTAAAGGCGGCGGACAATTTGGGTCTGGTTGGGCGTGGCTTGTCCAAAAATCTGATGGGTCTTTAGATGTTGTGAATACGCCTAATGCAGAGACGCCTTTGACAGACGAGAGTGTTACCCCACTTTTGACGATGGATGTCTGGGAGCATGCTTATTATCTCGATTATCAAAATTCGCGTCCAAATTACATGAACAGCTTTTTGCAAGATTTGGTGAATTGGGAATTTGCTGAACAAAATATGGCGTAGAAAACTCTTACATAGATAAAGAAAAACCGGCTTCATGAGCCGGTTTTTTTTATAAGCATATTTAGACAAATATGTTTCCTTAAGCTTCTGCAGCCTCTTTATTACCCGTATTTGCACCGCGTTTGAGCTTGAGCAGAAGCAAGAGTGGAGACGCCACAAAGATTGAAGAATACGTCCCGATAAAGACCCCCCAAATCATCGCAAAAGAGAAGCCACGCAAGCCCTCTCCACCTAAGAAATAAAGTGCAATCAAAGCCAATAATGTCGTCATCGACGTTAAAATTGTACGGCTGAGCGTATCATTAATAGACAAGTTCAATACCTCGGGCATTGGCATCTTTTTATACTTCCGTAAATTTTCACGAATACGGTCATACACAATCACCGTATCATTGAGCGAGTAACCCACAATGGTGAGGATAGCCGCAATAATAGAGAGGTTGAATTCAATCTGCGTCAGACTGAATACGCCAATGGTGATAATGACATCATGAAATAGAGCGGCTACAGCACCGAGGCCAAATTGCCATTCAAAACGGAACCAAATATAAGCCAGCACCATCAAGAGCGCGAGACCAACGGCCAATGCCCCTTTGGTGCGAAGTTCGCCAGAGACTTGAGAACCAACAGATTCTTGGTTTCGAATCTCAAATTCACCAATGCCTTCGGTTATAGCACTCTCAACTTTTCTAAGAGCGACTTGCTGGGCTAATGCCCCCTCTTCACCACTTTCGTCCTGAAGCGGGATACCGATACGCACATAATCATGGGCATTTGGGGTAGATGCGGCAGGTGTAATGTTTTGAAAGGTTGCGCCCGGAAAGCCCGCATCGTTAACAATAGACCGAATCTTATCCATATCTGGTTCTGCACCGGTATCAATCTCAATGACGGTACCGCCCGTAAAGTCGATGCCGTAATTTAATCCTTTGGTCATAAACAGGAAAACCGACGCTATAATCATCAGAAATGAGACAAAGCCCGCAAAAACCCGAAGGTTGATGAAAGGAACTTTAGGTTCCTTAGGTA
>CAYGSV010000075.1:10409-10754 GCA_964352635.1 uncultured Algimonas sp. | reverse complement strand
GACTGGATTATTTACCTTGATTTTAGCCATAATTCCCTCTGTAAGCAGGTCGATTGATTTGCGCGCCGTGTAACACTCTGCGGGCTAAACTTAAAGACTAAAGCGACAAACGCCATAAGTAATGGGACGTCATGAGTAAAACCACAAAAGATCAATTAGGCCGCCTTGTTGAAAAGACGGATAAACCCGCGCCAGCGGTTATTCTTGTGCGTCCGCAATTGGGTGAGAATATCGGCGCGGCCTGTCGCTGTATGCTCAATTTTGGCCTTACAGATTTGAGATTAGTGGCCCCGCGAGACGGCTGGCCCAATCCTGCGGCAGAGCCTATGGCGGCAGGGGCGATTG
>CAYGSV010000075.1:6999-10399 GCA_964352635.1 uncultured Algimonas sp. | reverse complement strand
TGATGTTTTGAATAATGCGATGGTTTATCCGACGACCGAAGCGGCGGTTGCGGATTTGCAATTTGTTTTGGCGGCAACGGCACGGCGGCGGGAGTTAGAAATCCCTGTTTTAGGCACGAATGATACAGGCCCTAAGTTGCGGGGCTTAAGCGAATCTGGCTTGCCGACTGGTATATTGTTCGGGCCAGAGAAGGCAGGCTTGACCAATGCCGATGTGGTGCTGGCCGATGCCATACTGACTTATCCTGTAAACCCCGCCTTTCAGTCGTTAAACCTCGCCCAAGCCGTAAATATTTTTGCTTATATTTGGGCGAATTCGGTTTTGGATAATATTCCCGATGTGTTCGAGCCAGAGATAAGCGATGCCGCCCCACGCGAAGATTTGACGGGGTTGTTCGGGCATTTGGAGGATGAAATAGAGCGGGCAGGGTTCTTCTTTCCTGAGACAAAGCGGGCATTGATGTCGCAAAACATCCGTGCGCCTCTTACGCGGGCAAAAATGACGGTTCAAGAAGTCCGCACCTTTCGCGGTATCGTAAAGGCTTTGGCGGAGGGGCGTGGTAAGGCCCGTGTTGAGAGAGATAAATCATGAAATATCTAGGTTACGCCGTTTTGGCTCTGTCGTTCGCGGCGGGATTCTTATCTTTTCCGATTCCTTTGGTTATCGTCTTTGCTCTCGCTTCAACATTGATATTTGCGTCTAGCCGACGGAAGTCGTTGAAAGAAACGCCCATGGCACCTGATCAAAATATGTTGCTCGACGGGGCGTTTTTGTTTGCCCTGCAAGTGCTCATTATGTTCGTAGCGTTTCTACTCGGCATATTCGCAGCGTCATCCGCAGGGGATAGCTTCGTCGCCTTTATGACGGGGCAGCGTTAGTCTTTAGTTTCGGGCTTTTGCGTTTCAGCATCTTTTAGTCGCCTACGTCTCCAACGTTTTTGCCGTTTTGACGACGCGTAATTTCTCTCTCGTGGAATGGGTGTGTCATCACCACTCCAATAATCAGATCGACCTGCCGAACCGATGATATCAAACAGACTGATAAAGGATACCGATACCCTATGCGCACCTGAATAGATAAGTTTTAGAAGCCTCATAAACTAAACTTACCATTTTTAATTGAATTATGCTATAGAACTTCCATGAGACCTGCTGAATGGATAGCCTTGTTTGTCATCTTCCTGATCTTCTGTCTTATCTCGGCCTTGCTTAATTACAGATATTCTCGTTTAAAAGATTTTACGCCCAATACAAATCTCTTGGTAGAGCCAAGCAACCCTGTCGAGTGGGGCGTTGTGGTTGTTTCAGGTGCGCTATTCATGATTGGTAGCCTTGTTGCAGGGGCTTTTATTATCGGAGTTTTACTTGATTGGGCTTTGAACTGGCAGTGATTGTTTCGATTTTTGATTGCTCCGATAAGCATCAAAGCTGAATATTGCTACGCCAATCCATATAAGTCCGAAGCAAATCGCATGGGCGCGGGTGAAGGGTTCTCCGAAGTAAAGACCACACATAAATTGCATGGTTGGCCCGATGAACTGTAAAAAACCGAGTGTTGAGAGTTTGAGACGTCTGGCGGCGAAGGCAAAGGCCAGTAGGGGCAAGACTGTAATAGGACCCGCCATCAGAATAAGGATATCCACACGCATGCCGAGAGCGCCAAATTGAAGGTCGCCATTGTGATGTTGGTAAAGGATATAAGCGAGGGCTGGTACCATCAAAAGAAGTGTTTCTATAAAGAGTCCCGGCATAGCGCCGATTTCGACATGTTTTCTAATGACTCCATAGGTCGTAAATGTGACTGCTAAGATAAGGGACATCCACGGAAAGACGCCGCCATAAAGGGCTAGAACTGTGACGCCGAGCAAGGCGAACAGAACTGCAATACCTTGAAATTTCGTCAGGCGTTCACCAAAAAAGAGAACACCCACAAGGACATACATAAGGGGGTTAATGTAATATCCTAAACTGCCTTGGAAAATCTGATCGATTTGAATGGCGTAAATATAGACGCCCCAATTTATCGCGAGTGCTATTGCGGCTAAAAAAAGTAGAAGCACGGTTTTGGGCGTCCGCAGCGCTGTGAGGACATCACCGACCTGACGGCGGAATAAAATAATCAGAAGCCCAAAGGGCACAGACCAGAGGATTCGATGTGCCACAAATTCTATCGGCGGAATCTCTTGGGTCGCTTTAAAGTAAAACGGAAACAGGCCCCACATTGTATAGGCGGCGATACCTGCCAAGAGGCCCGTATTTAAGCTCGAAGAGGGTGTATTTTGCGAAGGCGCCGTCATTGAATGCGCTTCTCATAGGCGTTATGTAAAAACAACCAATTTATTGGGCATGTTCGGGTGGAATCGCGTGTTGACTTAGGGGGCTAAATCGCTAAATAGCGCGACTTAACTACGGGTAGGTGTGGTGCCGCCGTTGAAATCGCTGTTCGAATAGGTCGAACGAGCCGGACCACGCTGATTGAAAGAGTATAAACGCATGTCTAAGCGTAATTCAGCCAAATATAAAATTGATCGTCGTATGGGCGAAAACATCTGGGGTCGTCCTAAGTCTCCAGTTAATAAGCGCCCTTATGGCCCAGGTCAGCACGGCCAAGGTCGTAAGTCTAAGCTTTCTGATTTCGGTACACAGTTGCGTGCCAAGCAAAAGCTCAAGGGCTATTACGGCAACATTATGGAAAAACAGTTCCGTAAAACATATGACCAAGCGACACGTATGAAGGGCGATGCGTCTGAAAACCTTATCGGTCTTCTAGAACGCCGTTTAGACGCAATTGTTTACCGCGCTAAATTCGTTCCAACTGTTTTTGCGGCGCGTCAATTCGTAAATCACGGTCACGTCCTCGTGAACGGCAAAAAAGTGAACATTCCGTCTTATCGTTGTAATGTTGGTGACGTTATCGAAGTCCGTGAAAAGTCACGCACAATGGCTTTGGTCCTTGAAGCCCTTGAAAGTGCAGAGCGTGAGCTTCCTGATTACATCAGTGTTGATCCAAAAGGCATGCAAGCGACATTCGCTCGCGTCCCAAGCTTTGACGAAGTGCCATATCCTGTTGTTATGGAACCAAACCTCGTTGTGGAATTCTACTCTCGCTAAGAGAGACCTTCACAGCCTAAGAATAAGAAACCCGCGTCAAAGCGGGTTTTTTTGTGACTAGGATTCAACGGTAAGCGAAATGAAGAGAGGATTATTGAAAGAAGAGTCAAATTTTTCTGTATTTTGATGACTATCTCCGTCATGAATAGCGTGACGATGATTGATGCGCCAGACGGTGCCGTTAAAACAGGATATTGCTATGACACTCAGAACTTTATTTCTCGCCACCGACCTTAGCGGGTTTGTTATATCGAGCTGTCAGAAAGCTACTGAGACGACTTCGACTGAA
>CAYGSV010000075.1:0-6989 GCA_964352635.1 uncultured Algimonas sp. | reverse complement strand
CTCTAAGACCTTAAATGCTGAGGAGGCCATCAAAATTGCGGATAATAGCTATTCGCCCGATGATGTGATGTTCATGCAAAATATGATTCCGCATCACGCTCAGGCCGTTGAAATGGCGAACCTTGTGGCTGAACGCACAAATCGGGAAGAAATCGTCGATATTGCGTCGCGTATAAAAGCCTCTCAAGCCGATGAGATCAAATTCATGGAGGAGTGGCTAACCGAGCGCGGTGAGTCCGTTGAAATGCAGGGCCATAATGGGAGTTATGGCAGTGCACATGAAGGGCATCAAATGCAGTCGGGGCATCACCAGATGGAAGGCATGGCGACGCCAGAACAAATGGCGGAACTCGCCGCAGCAGAAGGTGTGGATTTCGACAAGCTGTTTTTGACCCTTATGATTACACATCATGAAGGTGCGTTGACCATGGTGAAGGACCTAACGGATCAACCGGGCTCGGCCTATGATCCCGTTCTGTTTGATTTCACGGCTGATATTGTGAATGATCAGACCGCAGAGATTGAACAAATGAGTGCAATTTTGAGCTCGTTCTCTTCTGATCCAAGGGTTGGTCTTGCGGCTGGATTTAAAGATTCAGGTCAGGCGATTATGAACCTCGAACTTGTGGCTGAATTGCCGAAACCTGCTGGATTTTTCGATCCTCAGAACCCGTCAGGACTACCGCCGATTAAAGCGAAAAAAGAGGGTGATAAGAACGGCGATGATGGCCAGAGTGTTGAGGATACAGAATGGGGGAGCCGTTCCCCACTCTTTAGCTTTGCCAATACGGATATGGCGTTTCAAGACGACATAATGGTGGCGGGTAATTATCACGGATTTAGTATCTACAAACTCCAAGAGGACGGCGCCCCCGAACTCTTTAGCTCGGTTGTCTGCCCAGGCGGACAGGGTGATGTGTCCGTCGTGGGTGATCTACTTCTTATGTCTGTTGAGCAAACGCGCGGTCGTGTTGATTGCGGTCTCCAAGGCGTGAGTGAAGATGTAAGCGAGGAACGTTTCCGCGGCTTACGGATTTTTGACATCAGCGATTTGGCAAAACCTGTGCAAGTCGGACAAGTTCAAACATGCCGCGGGTCACACACACATTCTGTGGTCGCACAAGACGATGAAAAGCTAGTCGTTTATAATTCAGGTACGTCTTCTATCCGGGACGGTGAAGAATTAGAGGGCTGTGTGGCTGGTGTTCCAGGTGATGACCGCACAGCACTTTTCCGTATTGATGTCATTGAAATCCCTCTCGTGGACCCTTCAAAGTCTCGAATCGTGGATAGCCCAACCGTCTTTGCTGACGAGAAAACAGGCCGCCTCGCTGGTCTATGGCAAGGGGGTGATCATGGCGAAGGCACGCAAGACTCACGACAGACCAATCACTGCCATGACATTACAGTTTTCCCAGAGCTTAACATTGCCGCAGGCGCGTGTTCAGGCAATGGTATAATCTTTGATATCTCGGATCCGCTGAAGCCTAAGCGTATAGATGAGGTGGTCGATACGGGCTTTGCCTATTGGCATTCTGCGACATTTAACAATGACGGGACGAAAGTCTTATTCACTGATGAGTGGGGTGGGGGTAGCCGCCCAAGATGCCGCGTTTACGACCCAAAAGATTGGGGTGCTAATGCGATTTACGATATTGAAAATAGAGAGCTCGTCTTCAAAGGTTATTATAAAATCTCAGCCCCACAGACTGATGCAGAAAATTGTGTCGCCCATAATGGCTCGATTATTCCTGTCCCAGGGCGTGATATTTTTGCCCAAGCGTGGTATCAAGGCGGCTTGTCCGTGATTGATTTTACCGATTCAGCTAACCCTGTAGAAATTGCCTATTTTGACCGTGGCCCCGTCCATGAGAAAAAACTCGTACTTGGCGGGTATTGGTCAACTTACTGGTATGATGGGAAAATCTACGGTACGGAAATCGCGCGTGGCTTGGATGTCTTTTCGCTTAAACCGAGTGAGCATTTGACGGAAAATGAGATCGCCGCGGCGGCCCTTGCAAATCAAGGCAATACGTTCAACCCACAACAACAATTCCGTGTGACTTGGCCCGCCGAACCTGTTGTGGCGAAAGCGTATGTGGATCAGTTGCAACGAAGCGACAGTCTTACAGCTGTAAAAGTGGCGGAGATAACAAATGCCCTTGATAAAGCGGAGGCTCAATTGAAATCAGGCGAAGGTGATGCCGCTCTTTCTCAAGACCTGATGGCTCTGGCCGCCTCGATTGATCATGAGGGACTCTCGAAGACAGTGTCAGCCATAGCGTCACGATTGCAGTAGCGTGGGTCGTTAGACTTTTTAAGCTCGGCTCCAAACGACTCGGAAACTTTCACCTGAAGTTTTGCGGACAATCCGTTCGTCAAACATATAGAAGCCTTTGCCTTGGAATTTGAATTGTTGTGTTCCTGAACGGTCATTCGTGATGAGGACTGTTTTCTCACCAACATTCTCACATTTGAAGACTTCGACAATCATAATGGGGCGACAGCGTTTGATACTCAGTTCAATATCCATGCCGTCGGGCAAGTCGTAGCTTGCCTGGATGGTTTGACCGTCTCTAAGATAGGTTCGTTTCAAGCTAAAGGCATCAAGATAGGCGCCTAGGATAAACCCTTCTTTCTCAGCTTTGACGGAATTCACAGATTGAGTGGCGTTAGATATACCAATGATTTTCTTAGGGTTAAAAAAGGCTGGTATATAGTGAAGGCTGACATAACACATCGTGCCGCCAATTATGAGAGAGACAGCAGACCCTAACGTTCGACCTAAGCCCATAGACTTCTTTTTGTCTAAGCCTTTGCCTTTTTTATCAATATAATCAGCGTGAAACCCACCCATGGATTTCTTGCTGTTTCTCTTATGAGAAATTGAAAATCTTGCCATTTTAACGCCCTAACGTGACTAAATTCTCCCCATAGCCAAACGTTATTATAGCGAGGAGGTCTTTAGACAGGTTTAAGAGAGCGTTAAGCGCGCGTTAGCCATCTAGGCCGCTGTTTCGACGCCTTTTTCTGTCAAAAGCGTACGAAGCTCGCCACTTTCGAACATTTCACGGACAATATCGCAACCGCCAATAAATTCACCTTTGACGAAAACTTGCGGAATTGTGGGCCAGTTATTGAAGTCTTTAATCCCTTGGCGGATGTCCATATCTTCGAGGACATTCACGCTCTCGTAATTCACACCGAGATAGTCAAAGACCTGAACAACGGTCGATGAGAAGCCGCATTGCGGAAAGACAGGCGTGCCTTTCATATAAAGGACAACGTCATTTTCTGATACGGTTTTACTGATACGGTCTTTAGCATCCATAATGATAGTCTTTCCTATAGCTGACCCTAAGCATTTAGGTCAGTTATGTTACGTTTCAAGGGGTGAAGCGGCTTGTAATATCATCCGTTTATGACGGGGCGCGAGTTTCTAGGGCAAGGGCGTGTAATTCACCGTCTGCGCCGTCCATTTTACCTTTTAGGGCCGCATAGACGAGCTGATGTTGTTTCAATCGGTTCAGGCCTTCAAATTCGGGGCTGACGACCACGGCTTTCCAATGATTATTGTCACCCGCCAAATCAATCATTTCGACTTCTGCGCCAGGCAGGGCCTCTTTGATCATGGCGGCTATATCTTCACCTTTCATGGCCATAATATCGCCCTCTAATCCGTTTTATTCATGAGGTTAGGGAGCCACTCTTCGTGCTTTTGGCGTAGCCCTGCTAGGGAAACATCAAACGCGCCATCCGCTATTATGCGGTCACCGCCGACTTTGCCGACGATTTGCGCGGAAATGCCTTTGGCGTGCGCCGTGGATATAACTGGATTGACAGAGTTTGTTTCAACAGCAACCAGATAACGTCCCTGATCTTCGCCGAATAACCATCCATGCGTCGTGCCAGAGCTTGGTGCGGCGAGATGAACGCCGATATTGGTCGCAAAGGCCATTTCACAGGCTGTGACTGCGAGACCGCCATCGGAACAATCATGAACAGCATTCACGCGGCGGTTACGAATGAGCTTGCGAATATAATCGCCGTTCAGCTTTTCTTTTTCAAGGTCTACGGGCGGAGGCGCGCCGTCTTCGCGTGATAAGATTGAAGTTAGATAGATTGAAGATCCGAGCCAGCCTGTTGTTTCACCAATCAAGATAAGCGTGTCACCTTCTTTCGCGCCGTTAAGCGTTGCAAAGAAGTCGAGGTTTGGAATAAGGCCAACGCCGCCCACCGCAGGGGTAGGAGGAATGGCTTCACCGTTCGTCTCGTTATAAAGCGAGACATTGCCCGACACGACGGGATAATTAAACGCGTGGCAGGCTTCATTCATACCCTCAATGGCGCCCACGAATTGACCCATAATTTCGGGGCGTTCGGGGTTACCGAAATTGAGGCAATCCGTAATCGCAATCGGGTCAGCCCCTACACAGCTAAGGTTGCGCCATGTCTCTGCCACGGCTTGCTTGCCGCCCTCATAAGGGTCAGCATAGACATAGCGCGGCGTACAATCAGTTGTAATGGCGACGGCTTTATTCTTTCCATGAATACGGACAATCGCGGCGTCTCCGCCAGATTGACTACTGTCAATTGTGTCCGCCATGACGTGGCGGTCATATTGCTCCCATATCCAGCGTTTAGACGCAATATCAGGATGTTGCATGATACGGACGAGGGCATCGTCATAATCTTGCGTCTCATGAAGGTTTTCAGCCAGTAGCACGTCACGCTTTTCTGTCGGCACATGTGGGCGATCATAGTTTGGCGCATCATCTGCAAGCGGCGCGATTGGGATATCACAGACTTTTTTACGGTTATGCTTGAGGACAAGGCGGCCTGTGTCTGTCGTTTTACCAATCATGGCAACGTCGAGTTCCCACTTCTCAAATATATCGTACGCGAGTTTTTCTTTGCCGGGCTGAATGACCATCAACATGCGTTCTTGAGACTCTGACAGCATCATTTCATAGGCCGTCATATTCTCTTCGCGCTGAGGCACTTTATCGAGGTTAAGCTGAATGCCTACGCCGCCTTTATCCGCCATTTCAATAGAGGACGAGGTGAGGCCTGCTGCTCCCATGTCTTGAATGGCGATAATGGCATCTGTTGCCATTAACTCGAGACAGGCCTCGATAAGCAACTTTTCAGTGAAAGGGTCACCGACCTGAACAGTCGGGCGCTTTTCATCTGAATCATCATCAAATTCGGCAGACGCCATTGTCGCGCCGTGAATTCCATCGCGCCCCGTTTTGGATCCAACATAAAAGATAGGGTTTCCGACGCCTTTTGCAGCCGAATAGAACACATTATCCGCATCTGCGAGACCCACACACATGGCATTCACAAGGATGTTGCCGTTATAGCCTTTGTGGAAATTCGTTTCGCCGCCAACAGTGGGGACGCCAACGCAGTTACCATAACCGCCAATGCCCGCTACAACGCCGTTAACGAGCGTACGTGTTTTGGGGTGATTAGGTTCGCCAAATCGTAGCGCATTCATAAGCGCAATCGGGCGCGCGCCCATCGTAAAGACATCGCGCATGATACCGCCTACGCCTGTTGCGGCGCCTTGATAAGGCTCGATGTAGGACGGGTGGTTATGGCTTTCCATTTTGAAAATAATCGCGTCACCATCATCAATATCAATAACGCCTGCGTTCTCGCCAGGGCCTTGGATTACGCGGTCACTTTTGGTGAGGAACTTACCTAAATGGCGGCGTGATGATTTGTAAGAGCAATGCTCTGACCACATGACCGAGAATATGCCGAGCTCCGTTAGGTTCGGCTCGCGTTCTAAGCGGTCTAGAATGATTTCATATTCCGACTCTGATAGTCCGTGCTCTTTGACGACCTCAGGCGTGATTTCAGATGTTTTCGTCATTAGATTGACTCAAGAATAGATTTGAAAAGGTCTAGCCCGTCTGTGCCGCCGTGTAGAGAATCAACAGCACGCTCGGGGTGGGGCATCATGCCAAAAACATTGCCCGCTTCATTGACGATACCTGCTATGTCTTTGGCCGAGCCGTTGGGGTTGTCCGCGTATCGGAAAACAATTCGACCTTCTTTTTCTAGCTTGTTTAACGTGACGTCGTCTGCGGAGTAATTCCCGTCATGATGAGCAACGGGGTAGACTACTGTGTCTTGAGCGCCGTAGCGAGTGGTAAAGCGCGTATTCGCATTATTGACAATCAGTTTTTCAGGGCGGCAAACGAATTTAAGTCCCTTATTCCGCATGAGCGCACCTGGGAGCATGCCTGCCTCGGTTAAGACTTGGAACCCGTTACAGAACCCCGCAACCGCTAGTCCTTTTTCGGCTTTCGCTTTGAGGTCAGCCACAATGGGGGAGCGTGCGGCGATCGCGCCAGATCGTAGGTAATCCCCGTAAGAGAACCCGCCCGGCATCACAACGAATTTGACGTTAGAGGGGATTTCGGTTTCGCGATGCCAAATCATTTTCGGCGCTTTACCTGTAACCTTTTCCAAAGCTACAGCCGCGTCACGATCACAATTCGAGGCCGGAAAGACAATAACGGCAGTTTGCATGGGCCTAGTCTCTCAGCTCGATGCGGTAACTCTCAATAACCGTATTGGCGAGAAGCTTTTCACACATCTCTTCGACGCGCGCTTTGGCTTGGTCTTCATCCTCAGATTTCAAATCAAGTTCAATGACTTTGCCTTGAAAAGCATTATTGACTTCGTCGAAACCAAGGTCGTTCAATGAGCGTGCAATGGCACGTCCTTGTGGGTCTAATACGCCGGGCTTGAGGCCGATATAAACGAGGGCTTTCATAGTCAGTCCTAATCGTCATTGGTGACTAAAGAAAGATTAGTCACATTATTTTGGTTTTGTTGTTTTAGAATACCGAGGCGCGTTGCCACTTCGGTATAGGCTTCGGTGACTTCGCCGAGGTCACGACGGAAACGGTCTTTGTCGAGTTTCTTATTGGTCTCGCGGTCCCAGAGACGGCAACTGTCTGGGCTAATCT
>CAYGSV010000074.1:1728-10885 GCA_964352635.1 uncultured Algimonas sp. | reverse complement strand
CCTCAGCAATATGGGCATTAACCACAACATCCTCATAAGCCGCATAAACCAATGTGACGCCATTCAAATCACTTTCATCAAATTCACGTTGTGACCATGAAAGCAATCCTTTGGACCTCCACCTTTCAATTTCCGGGCTTAACCCATCAGCAACCACCTCAATGTTTGCATCTGTTTTAATCAACGTTCTGAGTTTAGCCTCAGCCGCTTCTTCAGCCCCAAACACGCGTATCAGCGCGTCTTGGGTGTCAACATGTATAGGAAGGTAGCGCATATAAATATCCATTTGTCTAAGAGCTTGCTTAAACTTCGTGTTCTATATATAGAACGATTTGAACAAAATCTAGTCCAGCCTGATGGATTAGCGAATTTATTTATCACAAAAGTGCGAGCCACTTTATTGGAATTACTATGCCAAGACAAAAACGACAGTTTTGTCCAGAGACGGATGCCCTCTCAGAAAAACTAGGGCAAACGATTCTACGATTACGTACAGCAGACAAGCTTTCACTCGGCGAACTCTCCGAAATGTCGGGCGTCGCTAAATCCATGATTAGTCAAATTGAAAAGAACGAAACTAATCCTTCCTTGGCGACTTTATCCCGTCTCAGCCTGGCGCTTGGTACGAGCGTAGAGGCCATGGTGTCAAAAGATGACGCCCAAGATGCCTTAGTTGAAAAGCTTTCAACGAAGGATATCCCACTTTTGCGAAGCGAAGACGGGCTCTGTGAGCTGCGAATCATTGGGTCTATCGACACAGTGCAATGGGTGCAGTGGTATGACTTTAAGGCCGAGCCAAAAGGCATCTTAGAAAGCTCCCCACATCCTGATGGCTCCATTGAAAACCTAAGCGTCCTAGAGGGCGAGATTAAAGTTGAGATTGGTCAGCAAAGCTGGACCGCCAAAGAGGGTGAAACGCTTCGTTATCGGGGTGATCGCGAGCATAAACTAACCAACATTGGCGACGGCCCCGCTCATGCGACGATGGTAAATATTTTGGCTCACATGGTAAGAACGTAGCACCACTTTCTTTTGAAGCCTTGCACAACCTATAAACTCCTTTATTGCACCTAAAATGACTTATCATTCCCATCTTAATCCCGATGTGAAAGCTGATTTTGGAACAGCTCTCTTGGCATCATTAGCCCCTGATAGCGGGTTATGGATGCCAGATACCCTTCCGTTTTATGACGAACAGAAAACAGCGCAAATGGGCGCTATGGATTTCTGGGACTGCGCGGCTTTACTCGCTGAGAATTTCGTCGATAAGAAAATTGATACAGCCTCATTAAAAGCCTTATGTCGGGACGCCTATAACTTCGACGTTCCGATGAAAACATTGGGTGGCACGACACTTGATGTCGCCATGGCTGAAACTAATGATGAGTATATTCTAGAGCTGTTTCACGGCCCTACCCTCGCCTTTAAAGACTTTGCCGCACGTTTTATGGGACGCTCAGCCTCTCATTTGATGCAAGAGACGGGTCAAACACGCACAATATTAGTGGCTACATCTGGCGACACGGGCGGCGCCGTTGGCGATGCGTTTTTAGACCAAGACGGCATCCGTGTCGTCATCTTGTTTCCAGAAGGCGGCGTCAGTAAAATCCAGGAACAGCAACTCTGCACAATGGGTGATGAAAACGCGAACGTATCCGCTGTCAAAATTCAAGGCACATTTGATGATTGTCAGCAACTCGTCAAAGACGCCTTTGCAGATACGGAAATGACAAAACGGCATAATTTGATGTCGGCAAATTCAATTAATGTCGGGCGTGTTATCCCTCAGAGTTTTTACTACTTCTGGACAGCCCTACAAATCAAAGCAGCCCATCCAGGGGTGCCAATCGTCTTCAGCATACCATCAGGGAATCTGGGTAACCTTACGGGCGGCATTATTGCAAAACGGATGGGTGCACCGATTGATAAATTTATTGTAGGCCACAATACGAATGATCCTTTCGTAGACTACCTTGCCGAGGGTGAATACCGCCCTCGTCCGTCTGTTCCAACACTATCGAACGCCATGGACATTGGACGCCCGAACAATTTCCCTCGCATCCTAGACTTGTTAGGCAATGACTATGACGCCGTAAAAGACGTCTGCTGGGGCGCGTCTTTTTCCGACGAAGAAACGGAAAGGCACTTAAGGCGCGTTTACAATAGCACGGGTTATATCATGTGCCCACACACGGCTGTTGGTCATTTGGCTATGAACGCCTACAGTGAAACTCAAAGCGAACCCTTTATCAAAGTGACGGTCGCGACAGCTCATCCCGCCAAGTTCGCCGACAGTGTTGAACGGATTATTGGGACAGATATCCCTCTTCCAACACCACTTGCTAAAATCATGAAAAAGACAAAACGTGTGACAAAGCTTGAGCCCAACCTAGACGCACTTAAGTCTTACCTAGAGGGTACGTGAAGCTCTCACTGAAAGACTTTGAGGCGCAATACGCGTCAAACACGCTTCGCATTGCTTTTGTCGGAATGTCCAACATTGGCAAAAGCTACACAGCGATGCGACTTGCCACAGATTTTGATTTCAATTTGATCGAAGTCGATAAACTCATTTGGGAAGAGCTTGGCCATAATAACATGGACGCTTTTGCAGCTTGGCAGGGGCAGCCCTATTCGGAAGGCTATAAAGAGAGAGAAATCGAATCTATTCGCCTTGAAACGAAAGCGACGGAAAAGGCCTTATTGATACAAGCTGGAAATCATATCTTGGACACAACAGGCAGCGTTATTTACACGGGAAAAACAGTCCTACAGAGACTACGTGAAACACATTATGTTGTTTATATAGAAGCGTCTGACCAAACTTTAGAACGGTTGAAAATCCAGTATTTCAAACAACCCAAGCCCTTAATCTGGCATGACCACTTCAACCAGGAGCCAGAACAATCCGCGGATGAAGCCATTCTTTCGTCTTACCCAAAATTACTAGCGTCTCGGGCAAAAGCCTATGAAAGCATTGCAGACGCAACACTCTCAAGCGAGTTTATCCTAAATGGTGATGTGACGGCCAAGGACGTATTTGAGGCCTTAAAGCCAACCGTTTAAAAGCCTTTCAGTGGATAAATCAGCCAATAATTTTACGTGGTCCTCGCGAGTGTTGAGACATGGAACAGCGGTAAAGTTCTCTCCACCATGCTCCTCAAAGCTCTCATGTGCTTCTATCTTAATCTCCTCAAGGGTTTCAAGGCAATCGGCTGAGAAGCCAGGCATCATGACGGCGATATTTTTTATGCCCTGACCAGGCAGTTTCTCTAAAGTCTTATCAGTATAGGGCTGCAACCAAGCTTTTGGTCCAAACCGTGACTGGAAGGTTGAGAAAAGATAATCCTCATTTAATCCCATGTGTGCACGAAGCAGTTCCGTCGTCTTTAAACACTCTCCTTGATAAGGATCGCCTTTATCAACATAGCTTTGCGGCAGTCCATGATAAGACGTCATGACCGCATCTGGCTTCCAGTCCAGTGTTTCAAGATGATCATTCAAGCTAACGGCAAGCGCTTTTATATATCGGGGGTCATCATAATAATGGCGCAGGAACCGAATTTCTGGAATATCCATGCGCTTCTTAATCGCCTTAGCCACGCCATCGAATACGGATGCCGTCGTTGCACCGGCAAATTGAGGATAAAGCGGCAAAACACCAATGCGGGTACAGCCTTTCGCCATCAGCGTGTCAATGCCCGCCCCTATTGAAGGGTTGCCATAACGCATCGCGATTTCCACCTCGACATCATCGCCCAATATGGCTTGCACTCCATCCGCTTGATGTTGGGTAATACGAATAAGCGGAGCCGTATCTACAGGCTCTTTAATGTTTGAAAACTCAGGCTCATTCCAAATACTTGCATAAGCAGCCGCAGATTTCTTAGGGCGTGTTCGAAGGATAATTCCATGTAAGATGGGACACCAAAGCCATCGGTTTGTATCGACGACACGATAATCATGCAAAAATTCAAAAAGATATTTGCGTGTCGCTTTAGCTGTAGGAGAATCTGGAGACCCAAGATTAACCATTAGCAGACCAGGTTTAGATGTCATTTTGTCTCACTTACTCAAGATATAATCAACTTGAAATTTCTAATAAAAAAATGGGCTTAATACAGGCAACCCATTGACCTTATTGCCTTAGTGCTTACGAATAGAGTAAAAGAAAAGCTTGCCAAGAATTGATTTAATTCTGCTTGATATGTGAGGACTTATGAAACTGCTTTTATCTTCCGCTGTGAGTGTCTTAGCCCTGTCCTTAGTCGCTTGCCAAAACAACGCGCAAGAAACATCTGAAAACGTCACAAAAATGGTAGAGGCGGCCGCGCCTGAGCCTGTTGTAGCCAACACTGCACCGACCATTCAAAAAGCCAAGGAGTTTCTTGAAGGGGCCGAAAAAGAAATCGAAGACCTCGGTGAATATGCTGCGCGTGTTTACTGGGTCAATGCAAACTTCATTACACAGGACACAGATTGGCTCGCCTCTAAGGTTGGTGAACGAAGTGCGTTACTTTCCACACGCCTCGCGAATGAAGCAAAGCGTTTTAATGACCTAACTCTACCCGCAGATATGCGTCGAAAGATGGACATGTTAAAACGTGGATCAAACTTCCCGGCTCCAGAACGTGACGGTGCCGCAAAACAGCTCTCTGAAATCATGACGTCTCTGAACTCAGCCTATGGAACCGGTAAGTTTGAATATAAAGGTGAAATGATTACACTTGGGCAAGCCAGTGACATTATTGCGAAATCAGATGACCCGGAAGAACTGAAAGCCGTTTGGGAAGGTTGGAGAACGATCTCTCCGAAGATGCAAAATGACTACAGCAAGATGGTCAAAATCATCAATGAAGGGGCGCAAGAGCTTGGCTATGCTGATGCAGGAGCGCTCTGGCGCGGTGGTTACGACATGGACGCCGATGCATTCGTTAAAGAAACAGACCGCATTTGGGGTCAGGTCAAGCCGCTTTATGATCAACTCCATTGTGCCGTACGCGCTGGGCTTAACGAAAAATACGGCGACGAGGTCGTACCTCTCAATGAGCCTATGCGCGCAGACATTCTCGGGAATATGTGGGGCCAGAGCTGGGGCAATGTTTATGATGTAGTTGCCCCAGAAGGCGCTGCTCCCGGTGTCGATACGACGAAATTACTCGAGGAAAACGGCTATGATGCCTTGAAAATGGTTGAGACCGCAGAAACCTTCTTTACCTCAATGGGGTTCGAAGCGCTTCCAGAGTCATTTTATGATCGCTCGCTAATAACGAAACCAGCAGACCGCGAAGTTGTCTGTCACGCCTCAGCATGGAATATCGACTGGAAAGACGATATTCGAATCAAAATGTGCACGAAGGTGAATGCAGAAGATTTCTCGACGGTTCACCATGAGCTTGGGCATAATTTCTATCAACGGGCCTACAAAGACCAGCCAGTCTTTTATCGTGACGGCGCGAATGACGGGTTTCATGAAGCCATTGGTGACATGATTGCGCTGTCTATCACGCCTGAATATCTCGTTAAAATCGGCTTGCTAGATGAAGCGGATGTTCCAGGTGAAGATGCTGATCTTGCGCTCTTAATGCGCCAAGCCATGGACAAGGTTGCGTTCTTACCCTTCGGCTTGATGGTCGATCAGTGGCGTTGGAAAGTCTTTAATGGCGAATATACGCCAGCTGAGTACAATGAAGGTTGGTGGGAACTTCGTAATAAATATCAAGGCCTTAAAGCACCAAGCTCACGCCCATCAGACGCTTTTGACCCTGGCGCGAAATATCATATCCCAGGCAATACGCCTTACATGCGATATTTTCTTGCTCATATTCTTCAATTCCAGTTCCACAAAGCGGCCTGTGATGCCGTCGGGTTCGAAGGCCCGCTGCACCGCTGTTCCGTCTATGGCAACACCGAAGTTGGCGATAAATTCCAAGCCATGTTGGAAATGGGATCCTCTAAGCCATGGCCAGATGCGCTCGAGGCCTTCACAGGCACACGCGAGATGGATGGCTCTGCCATTTTAGAGTATTTCGCCCCTCTCCAAGCCTATCTCGAAGAACAGAATAAAGACCGTACTTGTGGTTGGTAAAATACGGCATCTGTAGAGGTATAGTTAAGACTGCTTAAAGACTTTCGACATAGCGTTTCGTTATGTCTGATTTGTCTCAAAACATAGATTCGTTAGAGAAGCCTTTGGCAAGTAGGCCGAGGGTTCAAACGATATTGATTGCAACGGATAATCCTGAAAAAATTGAAGATCTTATCATTCAGTTGCGAAAGCAAAGGTTTAACGTGCAATTGTCATTTTTTGACGGCGCAAAACTGTCAGCAATGCCTGTATCACCACCCACAGCGATTATTTGTAGTTTCACTGCGAACGCTAAAAAATCATCCAATATAGCGCATATTTTAAAGTCACATTACGCGCCGCAGAATTTACCCGTTATCGGAATAGTCAGCTCCGCCACCGTCAGCCAAGACACGGCTTTTGACAGTATTATTATTCAACCCGCTCATGCCTCACAAATAGCCAACCGTGTTAGCTCGCTCATTCGACTTGGGGCTATGGAGCAGGAAATTATGCTTCGAATTCAAACACTTGAAACAGATTTCAATCAACCCGTTTTAGTCGAAGATGATGGCGAACATCCCCCTTTTCGAATTCTCTTTATCGGTAAACCCTCACCTTCTTTTATGATTGTTGTTAACGCGCTTCAGGAAAAGAATGTGGAGGTTGTAGCTGCTTTTACCTCCTTCAGCGCTTTTGACTATCTACACGAAGCTACATTTGATGCTGTCGTTATGAATGCCTTAGAACAACCGGAACCTGCACTGTCAATTTCAGAAACAATGCGTAGAAACTCACGGCTCTACAATGTTCCCACGCTATTTATCGTTGATGGTGATAATTTTGATTATGCGGACAAGGCCTATTCAAGCGGAGCGAGTGATATCATCAATGTCCGTAACAGTGTTGATGAAATCAGCGGGCGTGTCTTGGAGCTTGCCAATTACCATAGAGTGCATGGCGAGCTTAAGAACGAATTTGAGAAACTCGGTGAAAAAGGCGGTGTGTGTGAGCAGAGCAAATGCTACACACGTAGCTTCATGGATCGCCATGCTGAACGCGTTTTAAGTGCCGCCCATCTACAAAATAATCCCGTCTCTTTTCTATCCATTCAACTCAGTCCAGAGTGTTCTCACGCCGTAGAGCAAAGTTTCATTAGTGACGCTATTACTCGTATTGGCGGGATTCTGAAAAACCTTGTGCGTATGCAAGATACAGTCTCTTATTATGCGCCGTTTTCATTCTTATTAATGTTTCCTAATACAACAGAAGACGAAACAAAAACTGTGCTTGAACGCGTAAATGCCCTTATGGACTGCACGGCTTATGAAAGCGGGGTTCCTAAAGTTGCCCTCACCATGGCTATAGAAAGCTCCATTATTGAAGCTAAGAAAAGTGAAACGGCGAAAAAGGCTATTGAACGCGTCTATAATACAGCAATCAGTCAGCCTACATACACGAACCAAAGCTTAGACGGCAGCCAAATTGCTTAAACTAACGCCTCAACAGCGCGTTTTGTGCATCGTACACGAGGTTTTGGATTATCAAAATTACCTTTAACCAAAATTGTTTGGTCAGGACGTAATCGCCAGCCGCTATTTTGCGTTATTGCATTCATAATAATGGATGGGTCTTTAATGTCAGCATGTCGCATTGTCATAACGATACCACGCGGGCCTGCATCTACTTTTTCAACATGTGCTTTGCGGCATAACCGTTTGATTTGCATGACTTCAAAGAGCGAACGTACTTCATCAGGTAAAGGTCCGAAACGGTCGATAAGTTCCGCCATAAGAGCATTCCCGCCTTCATCATCTTCGATCTCCGAAATACGACGATAGGTGGATAAGCGCAGGTTCAAATCAGGGATATAAGCCTCGGGTATCAGAATGGCGACGCCAACATTCACTTGCGGCGTCCAGCTTTGGTCAGCAATACTTTCATCTTCACGCAATTCCGCCACAGCCTCTTCCAACATATGTTGATAAAGTTCAACGCCCAGTTCTTTCATATGACCTGATTGCTCTTCCCCTAGAGGGTTGCCACCACCTCGCATATCAAGGTCATGACTTGCCAAAGTGAAACCCGCTCCAAGCGTATCAAGCGATTGTAAGATTTTAAGACGCTGAATCGCCTCTTTCGTTGCAACATGTTCGTCCGGCATTGTCAGATACGCATAAGCGCGAATTTTTGAACGCCCGACTCGGCCACGCATTTGATAGAGCTGCGCTAGGCCAAAGCGATCCGCGCGATAAACCACCATTGTATTCGCGGACGGAATATCAATCCCACTTTCAATAATAGACGTCGAAATAAGCACATCATATTCACCGTCATAAAAGGCATTCATAATATCTTCGAGCGCCCCTGCCGCCATTTGTCCATGAGCAATGACATATTTCACTTCGGGCGCTGAGGTTTTCATAAACTCTTCAATGCGAGGAATGTCGGCGATTCTTGGCGCAACAAAATAGGATTGTCCGCCGCGATAACGCTCTCGCAATAAAGCCTTACGAATAGAGATTTCGTCGAAAGGCATAACAAAGGTACGAACGGCCAAGCGATCAACGGGCGGTGTGGCAATCAATGATAAATCCCGAATGCCAGACAGCGCCATTTGCAAGGTTCTTGGGATTGGGGTGGCAGTCAAGGTCAGCATGTGCACATCTGCACGAAGCGATTTGAGACGCTCCTTATGTTGAACGCCAAAACGCTGTTCCTCATCAACAATCACTAGACCCAAGTCAGAAAACTTAATCGTCTTTGCTAAGAGCGCATGCGTGCCTATGACAATATCACACTGCCCCTGCTCCAGAGCTTCTTTAGTAAGCTTGGCCTCTTTGTTTGAAACAAGCCGGGATAATTGTCTGACACGAACAGGCCAGCCTTTGAAACGTGCCGAAAATGTTTTGTAATGCTGACGCGAGAGGATGGTTGTTGGCGCTATAATGGCGACTTGCTTTCCGCTCATGGCGACAGCAAAGGCGGCTCGCAAAGCCACTTCTGTTTTGCCGAACCCAACATCCCCACAAATCAAACGGTCCATAGGGCGACCACTTTCGAGGTCCGTGAAAACGTCTTGTATGGCGC
>CAYGSV010000074.1:0-1718 GCA_964352635.1 uncultured Algimonas sp. | reverse complement strand
TGTACGTGCCGACATCAATATCAAGCGGCTCAATTGTTCGCATAGCCCGCTTGGCCGCAATATTAATAAGGCCCGCCGCCATATCTTTCAGGCGTTTTTTAGCTTTCGCTTTACGGGACTGCCACGCGACACCGCCTAGTTTATCCAGCACCGTGCCCTCTGCCGCAGACCCATAACGCGATAAAAGCTCGATGTTTTCAACGGGCAGGTAGAGCTTGGCCCCGCCGTGATATTCAAGCTCCAAACAATCATGCGGCGCGGAAGAAACTTGTAGCGTTCTAAGCCCAAGATAGCGCCCTAAACCGTGATCAATATGCACGATAAGGTCATTAGGCTGCATCGCGGCTGCATCTGAAATAAAATTCTTAGCTTTACGCTTACGCCCACGATTAACGAGGCGGTCACCCAGAATGTCTTGTTCTGAGATAACTGTCAGGCCATCAATCTCAAAGCCTTGTTCCACGGAAAGAACCGTCCGCCAAGCAGACCCTTTTGGTTTTTCAAAAATATCAGGCCCACGGTCTAGCTTAGGTATGTTGAGGGCGTGATCTTCGAAGACGTTGCCCAGACGATCAAGCGAACCCTCTGACCATGCCGCAATCAATACGCGCTTATTCTCTGATTTCAGCTCTTTAACATGTCCCTTAACGGCTTCAAAAACATTCGCACCTTCGGTTCGTCTTTCTGGTCAGAAGCTCCGACCGACCCTCCCCCCGAAATCTATTAGCTCGTCAGCATCAGCAGGGCGAAAAACCGAATGGAACCGTTTAACAAGCGGCGATACAACTTCGGCCCATTCCTCATCATCCAAGTAAAGTCTTGTTGGGTCTAATGGACGATAGAGACCTGCTGATTTTGATGGGTCACCAGAGCCAGTGTCACGCGCTTGAGCGTGTTCTTGTCGGGCAGAGAAAAAGTCCTCAATTACGTCCCAACGTTCACTTCGCGCTTCATTGAGCAACCCGTCCAGAGCGAATAAAGCACCCGCACCAATAAAATCAAAAATAGTTTCCGTATGCGAATGAAAGAGAGGTAGATAATGCTCTAGTCCCTGCGTGCGAATACCTTCACTGACGGCGGCATAAGTCGGGTCATGGCTTACACCGCCCCCGAAGGCCGCAATATAGTTTTTACGGAAGAGTGTGATAGAGTCCTCTGATAGGAAAACTTCACTCACGGGCGCCAATTGAACATATTTCAACGTGTCTGTTGTTCTTTGTGTGCCAACGTCAAACGTTCGAATTGTCTCTAATTCGTCACCAAAGAAATCAAGTCGGATAGGGTCTGGTAGTGCAGGCGGAAACACATCGACAATTCCGCCACGAATGGCATAGTCCCCTGCCTCCATGACAGTCGAGGCTCGACTATATCCATTGTGGTCGAGATAGGATTGTAGCTTTTCGCGCAAAACAATCGCGCCAGACGCCGCCATAAAACCCGCTTCGGCAAGAACAGAACGTGGCGGCACTTTTTGCATGGCCGCACTCGCTGTTGTGACGACAATCATAGGCGTGTCAGGCGATATCGAAGCAAGCGTATAGAGAGCCGCAGCACGTTTTGCGGCCAAAGCCCGTCCGGGCGATATTCTGTCATAAGGCAGGCAATCCCAAGCAGGGATATTTAAAACAACGAGGTCTGGTACAAAATACCGACAAGACGCCGCGAATGAGGCCGCACGCGTATCATCTCTTGCGATAAAAACACCCCGACCACCGCGT
>CAYGSV010000073.1:6492-11013 GCA_964352635.1 uncultured Algimonas sp. | reverse complement strand
GAGTCCTGCTTGCGGAGCCATTCACTATCCCGAAACTTTGATGACCATATACTTTCAACTGACTTAGAAATGTTTGGTCTAGTGTTGGATCCCTTTCACATTATCCCACTAGAAACTGATTTATTCGTGAAATTGGCCGGCTTATTTCCCTTTTTAATCTATCCCGCATGTTGAGAAACACCACAGATTGAAACCAATCCTACATACCAATATTTCACATCAGCACTCTAAACATTAACAACATAGGATGAGTAAGCTTCTGTTACAGCCAATTTCTATTGCACCTTTATAAATGCTATTGCCGCATTATGATTTGAAGACCCCTTTGAAATAGCAAACTATTCTCCAAAAACGATTTAGTGACTTTTGTATATATGTAAATTTGACCTTTAAACGCCACAACAATTGGTATAGCAATATTGAGTAAATTGGCACAACAATGCCTTTTCAATATATAAAACCAATCTCTTGGGAGTTAAAATATGTCAAAACCAGTCATCGGCTTCATCGGCCTCGGCTTGATGGGCGGCAATATGGTCGAAAATCTTCAAAAGAGAGGGTTCGAAGTCATTGTCATGGACTTAAACAAAGATGCTGTGGCGAAAGTTTTGGCACGTGGAAATGCGACGGAAGCAAGCTCCCCGAAAGAGCTCGCAGAAAAAAGTGACATCGTAGAGCTTTGCCTCACGACCTCCGCTGTAGTCGAAAAAATCGTTTATGGCGACAACGGTATTTTGGCAGGCATCAAAGAGGGTTCAGTCCTAATTGACTTTGGTACATCCATTCCTGCGTCCACAAAGAAAATCGGAGCGGATCTCGCCAAAAAAGGTGCAGGCATGATTGACGCCCCTCTCGGGCGAACACCAGCGCACGCGAAAGACGGTTTACTCAACATCATGGCAGCGGGTGACAAGGCGACCTTCGACAAATATGAGTCTATGTTAAAAGAACAGGGCGAAAACGTCTTCTATCTCGGTGCACTTGGCGCAGGTCATACCACCAAACTTATTAATAACTTTATGGGCATGACGACTGTTACAGCAATGTCACAAGCCTTTGCAGCTGCCGAACTTGCAGGTGTCGACCGTCAGCAGCTGTATGATATCATGTCATCGGGTCCTTCTAACTCACCCTTTATGAAGTTTTGTAAAAATTATGCCGTTGATGGTGTTAGCGATTTAGGTTTCTCCATTAACAACGCAAATAAAGACCTCGGCTATTTTGTCCAAATGGTTTCGGATTTAGGGTCGCGCTCTTTGGTCGCCGAAGGTACGTCCACCAGCCTTCAAGCCGCCGTTGATGCAGGCATGGGTAATGGCAATGTACCAGAGATTTTTGACTACTTTGTAAAACTCAAAAAGTAGGCAAAGCTTATTCAACTTAAGGCTTGGCAAATAACCACGTCTTTAATGCGTTGACAAACCAATAAAAAAAGGCCCGCCATATGTGGTGGGCCTTCTTCGTTTCGAGAGACTCAAGGATGTTAACTTAGGGGCAAGTTGCCCCTTTTACTTCAACTAACTACTTAAGGTTAACGCTGTACGCGTCCAGACCCATCACCGCCCATGAGAGCTTCAACTTCTTTACGGTTCACGCGGTTAAAATCACCAAGAATTGAATGCTTTAGCGCTGAACCGGCTACTGCAAACTCAAGCGACTGTTGACGGTCTTCGTACAAATTCAAACCCGCAATAAAGGCTGACGCAAAACTATCACCACCACCAACGCGGTCGACGATATCTGTCAGCTCGTATTTCTTGGACAATAAAAAGCCATTTTCACGGTCACGCATACAAGCCGACCACCCATTGATATTGGCATTAACAGCGGCGCGCAACGTAATCGCAATTGTCGACATGCCGGGATAAATATCCAAAACCTTTTGAGACAGTTCTTCATATTTACTCGTATCCAAGTGTCCACTTCCGCTCTCAACATCCACATCTACTGATATGCCCAGGGACTTCTGACAATCCTCTTCATTGGCAATGCCAACATCAATGTGTTTGACAAGGTCACACATAACTTCTGGAGCCGTCTTGCCATATTTCCAAAGCTTACCGCGAAAGTTAAAATCACAAGATGTCGTAACGCCCGCCTTTTGCGCTTCTTTCACACATTCAAGGCTCAGATCAGCAGAGTCTTGAGAAAGAGCTGGGGTAATGCCTGTAATATGAAGCCACTTCGCGCCTTTGAAAATTTCTGGCCAGTCAAAATCACCCACTTTACATTGGCTGATTGATGAAGCGGCTCTGTCATAAATGACTTTAGAAGCACGCTGGTTTGCACCAGTTTCAAGATAATAAATCCCAACGCGGTCACCCTGTCGTTTTACATTGGATGTATCAACCCCGAGCGCACGCAGAGAGTTTACGGCATTCTGGCCGATGTCGTTATCAGGTAAAGCCGAAATAAACCCTGCATCCAAACCGTAGTTGGAAAGTGAGACGGCAACATTGGCTTCTCCGCCGCCGAAGGTAGCTTCAAAACTAGGGCTTTGAAAAAAGCGTTCATACCCATTTGTGCGGAGGCGAAGCATAATTTCGCCAAAGGATAAAAAGTCAGTCATTGGTTTTCTCTATGTTTATGTCTAATTTTGTTGGGCGATAGAAATCGCATCTTTTGCCAGTTGAGTGATGGCCGTGAAATCACCCTTCGCTACGGCGTCTGCAGGTGTGAGCCATGACCCCCCACACGCAAGCACGGCTGGAACATCCAGGTACTCGTTAAGGTTTGCTGGGCTAACGCCGCCTGTCGGCATAAAGCGCACATCACGGAATACGGACGACAGGGCTTTAAGCATTTTAGGCCCCCCTACCAAAGATGCAGGAAATAATTTCACAGTACGAAGGCCAAGATTCCAAGCTTGTTGTAGCTCTGTCGCTGTTGAGATTCCAGGCAGAATAGGAATGCCGGCCTCATTCGCAACGGTTACAGACGCAGGGTCTAATCCTGGCGACACGATAAAGCTTGCTCCACGTCGAATAACCTCTTTGGATTGATCCGCGCTTAAAACCGTCCCTGCACCGACATGTGCATCAGGAAATTCCCTAGCGATAGCTTCGAGGCAATCTAACGCCGCATCTGTGCGCAACACAACTTCTAAAACATCTAGCCCCCCTTCGAGCAAAGCTTCGGAGATTTTCAAGGCTGTTTTAGGATCATCAGATTGCACAAGTGGCACAACCCGCTTAGCTTCAAGAGATTGGATTAATTTAGTCATTTATTTATTTGCCTTTACGAGAAAATGTCGCGCCATTTACATTATTTAAGGCCCATAAGTCGACATAATAAAAGTCAACTTACGCCTATTTTATTTTCAGGATTAATTCTTGCCCGCCTTATGTCTTTTCGAATGGAAAAGTTTGTAGGGTCCTGTCCAAGTAACATCAGTCCCATTGACAGAAACGGTGTGAGATGCATTCGCCTCCATGTCTCCTGACAGACCAAGCCCTACGAATTCACCATCCACAGTTTCGATTTGAATATATTCGTCAGCACCCGTTTCAAAATGACGAACAGATTTTATGTTTGAATGACTATTATTCGTATATTCCGCAATGGGGTTATATTCGCCATGTGGCTCAATGACGGAGGCTATAGAAACACCTTCGTCACTAAAAGCTCTCATAATAAATGTCGGCTCTCGTCTAAGATTAAAATTCGGGTCACTCGCACCAATTTCTGCAAAAATAACTTCAGAATTTTGCGGAACGGATGAGGTCACGGAATAAAATGTTCGGTCCAATAGCCACGTGATTTGGGCTTGTCCATCAACAGCCTTTCCATCACCCACACGCCACAAATACTGATACCCATTTTTGGTTCCTAAAGGTCTTGCGGAAACCGTATCTGCCGAGATTTCAAAATTAGTGTCTATCAACTGACCGTTATAATAAAATGGCAAATCATACTGATGCAGTTTCTCGGAATGCGCTTCTATAAGGTCAACGACAATGGCGCGCGGAAATGCGGCATCCGTGATCATGGCCATTGTGCGATCCATCGAAACATCTGGATAAGCCGTTGCAATTTCCGCTGACGTTATTTTTAAATCACCCGCATCGAGAAATAATCCTAGTTTTGGCGCATTTTTATTACCTAAATCAACATCGCCGTCGAAATGACTTGTCTCGTCAACAACCAAAGCATTGTGAGCAATCGTTTGCTTTGCAAATGCATTATTTTCAGCCAGATAGTGCCCGCCATACTTAGCTTCGACGTTAAGGAAACGCGCAGCCCCATAATCGCGAAGAATTTCGTGCCCTGCATCATAAAGTAAGAAACCAAGCTTATCGAAATGACCATGCCCAAGACCTTGCGATGTATTCTTGGCAACGAGGACTAAATCATTTGGGTCATTTGACGCACGAATAATATCAAGCGCGCCTTCCGTTCCATCTTCGCCGTCGCCCAAACGCATTGTTTTGTAATCAAAAGCTTCCGACTTACCGGCGGCTATATCTGCGGATAATTTTCGACTTTCAGGTGTGAGGACGAATTCGCCCTGAGCCTGAGCGA
>CAYGSV010000073.1:0-6482 GCA_964352635.1 uncultured Algimonas sp. | reverse complement strand
CGATAGAAAGCAGCCCCTTATCACCCGTCAAGTCATAAGCAATCGCAACGCCGTGAAGTAATTCCCTTGTTGCTATGCCTTTGTCTTTTATCGCGTCATTTATTGGGAAAAACAGACCGCCATAGTTTTGCTGAATTGTTGTATAAATGGCCTTCTTCAATATCCCGTCACGTTTCTCAAAGATTTTGCGTGCTGGATTATTTTTCTCAACGGCCTGAGCAAAAACAACGAACGGCATGAGCGCGAAGCGTTGGTATTACGGACCTTCATTGTAATACCCATCTGGCGAAAACAACTTGTCCATTTGCTTCAGGAATCCCGCGTCTCCAGACTTGTCTAACCCCAGCAAAGCTTGCTCAACATAATCGGCATCGCCAATAGCGTAGCCCGTTAAGCCAACAGCGGCCGTCGCCCACGTACCATGATTATGAACTTTATTAAAAGTTTCAGGTGACCCATCTGAAAGAAAGTCAGACATGTTTCGGAGCAAATCTGTTTCTATCTTATCGCGCTGTTCTTGCGTAAGCGTATCTTTAATCGCCGCATAACTTTGGGACACATTGAGAAGCCACATGCTCTCATTCAAATTTTGCCAAAACATCCGCCCCGGAGACTGTTCTTTTTTTGCAGGGTGCAATTCCCAGCTCGGATAAACATCAGCGTAAGACAACATAGCCTTTGCCGCATATTCCGCGTATTTCTTTTCCCCCGTTAAGGCGTATAACTGCCCCGCATCATAAATCAGATTGGCATTTGCCTTGTGCTTTTCATGGGTATAGCCGCCCCCTGGGTCTTTAGGAACAGGAACAGTTACAGGCGCGTTTAAATGAGATTCCGATCTTGCTTTGGTATTTTCCATCAGCCTGTCAAACCCATCCGCTTGTTCGGCCTTGATTACATTTTTTGACTCTACAGGAGAGTTGCAGGATGCCATAACGCTGCCCAAAACCAATGCCGATAAAACATATGCACTCGCTCTGATCATGGCTGTAGTCCTTGATTATCAGTTATTATAGCAGTGGGATCTAATGGGCTATTCAGTTCGTACACGAGAGGCGCTGGCGTTTGAGAAAAAGTGTTTTTAACAATGCGTGTTTTCGGTTCACCAACAGTATGATTAATTAAGAACGGTTGACTGTTTTCAAATACATTGTTGAAAATGTTTGTGACCTGCACACCATGTAGGTGGATTGAGGCCTTGGATTTATTACGTCTGTCGGCCCCTACGTTTGATAAAGTCGACCCCGACATATTGAAATGGGGACCAAACGTACTCTCATCAGTACCACCGCGATAATAGTCTACTAAAGCACCTCCAATATTTTCAAAAATTGAATCTTCAATGGTCAGGTACTCAGCATTATAAATGCCGTAGTCATCGTCTTCTTTATTTAATTTCAGCACGGCACCCGTGACATCTTTGAACGATGAATTTTTGATAGAAATATCATCTGCGAATGTTCCTTTGGCCGCAGAGACTACATTAAATGAGTGATTGATATCCATTTCAGCGAAATTCGAATTTTGGATTTCCAAACGATAGTTTTCGAGCATGGAATATGGGCTCGTACGAATGACTGAATTGCCAGCGTTATCTGGGCTATTTTTCCCAGAAATGTTCAAGCCAATAATTTGGAGGCTTCCCCCATTTTCAATTTGAAATAACGCCGACCGCTCAAAAGACACATTGACCTCGCCCGCGCTTTTGAATGTGAGTGGCTTTTCAATTTTCAAAAACTTCCCAACGACATAATCACCCGGAGCCAGAGAAATAGTATCCCCTGCCTCAGCCGTTTGCAAAGCAGAGAACAAAGCATTGTCGCCTGCCGTCACTTCAATTGTTTTACCAGACTGGAATTGAACTAATGGCTCAGACTTTGGATACCAAGAAACGCCCGTCATATCTTTTGTCGTCACAGAAAAGTCTCGAGATACACCTGCCGCAATACCCTCCTGCGGATACATCAGCCCGTTCTCCGCACGCGTTAAAGTAACATCCTTACGTTCGAACCCCGTCGTAAAGTCAGGGGGATCCATTGAACCGAGAACATTGTCTTTAAAATCAATACCGGACATATCGTCATAGACCGTAAACACATCACGACCATCAGTATTGTTTATTAGATTTCTCTCAAATAGACTGTCTTCTGGAACACCGCTGCGCTCCTCATCACTGCCCGCACCAAGCTGAATATTATCACTGTCAATAAGGCTATTATTGACAATCAACGCATCTATCACAGGGTCATAACGGTTAATCGGGCCATTGGGGACACCGTTCATGACGACAAGTGCGCCGCCAAACCTTGTACCTTTTAGGCCCTCCATATAATTATTGCGGATTGTCTGACCCGCATTAATGACACGAATACCGCCTGTATGATCAGCCCCATTACCAAAGAATGCATTCCCCTCGACAAGGTTATTATTACCATGACGCATCGTGAGCGTACCACGCGACTCAAAGAAGGCATTGTTCTTAAATTCGTTCCGACCAGACTTATTGGAGATAATCTCTAGCTCGCCATCACAGCGATCAAAATAGTTATTCTCAACTACGGTTAATGAGTCCTTACGTGAATGATGTGATGTGCCAATTCTCAAGGTTTCGCCACCATTAGAGCCTAGAATCTGCCTTGGGCCAAAATAATTGTGGTCAATGCGGTGATAATTCTCTCGACTTTCCTCAGTATTTAGACGCACCGCCATTGTCACACCCTTGTTACGTTTCCCAACAACGTGATTGTGATCAAAGCGATTATTCTTACCATACATCATCACCCAAAAGTCGACTTCTTGACGTTCAGGTTGGTTGAAGTTGTCGATCACGACCTCTGTCACACGAGAATTATTGGCAAGCTCTTTAGAGTTAAGACGGAAAGAGATCACTTCGCTCGTTGGCGTATATCCGTCCTTAAAAACAAGACCAGAAACTTCTAGGTACTCCCCAGCAAGCCTTAGGTTGGACTGACCCGTCAGCAAAACTTTACCTGGGGTTTCCGCCATGAGTTTTATAGGCCTTCCCTCTTCACCTTGGCCGGTGAAAATGATTTCAAAATCATCCCAAGTCCCATTTGATAGCTTTATGATGTCGCCTGGCAGTGCCTTTTCGACCGCCGCTTTATATTCCTCTTGGGTTTCTACAAGAAAACTTCCGTCTTGCTCACCGCAAGCCGATAAAAACAGGAGGGCAGTGACAGAAACGCCAATACAAAATTTGCTTGAAATGCTTCTCATACCTATTCCCCTGACAATTTATACATCAAAAAATATCAGCAATTTAAGCCCTAATGTCAACCAATAGTTTAAGCCAATTTACCTTTATTGGTATACACAAAATTCTGAGTTCAGCTTATTTCAGTTGAGTTGTTAGTAAGAAACGCGATCGACTTTCTGAGGTTCTCTTTTTCACCTCTTGATAAGCGGCCTCTTCTGAAGCCACCAACAAGGCCTCTATCATACGTGTAAAGTGAGAACGCATCGCGATACGCGCGGCGGATGAATCACGATTTTTCAGGGCCTCAACGATGGCTTGATGCTCATCCTCAAGGTGGCTCGAGTCTTTTGCACAGACTGAGCGATAAACCGTTTGCAGTTGAGCCGCCTCTTTACGCATTTTCCACATGCTACCTATCACATAGATAATCGCCGCATTATTCGTCGCTTTAGCAATAGTCATATGAAACGCTTCATCCGCTTCATCTGCGGATAGTTCAGAGCTTTTTTTGCCCATCATCACCTGTATTAAGTCTTCTAGTTCTTCAATTGTAGCATCATTTATAATGGGGGCGGCTAACGCCGCCGACTCGGCTTCAAAAAGCGCCCGCGCTTCGGTCAGTTCAAACGGCCCAACCTTTGGAAGCATCCCGACTGAATACTCACTTCCATCTAAAACATAAGCACCAGATCCAACTTTAATTTCGAGTCTACCTTGGGCTTGAAGTGCAATTTCTGCCTCACGGACAGCGACACGGCTAACACCAAACCTTTCAGCCAGATCACGTTCGCCCGGCAGACGGCCGCCAACTGGGAATACCCCCGAGTCGATGAGTTCTAAAATTTTATTTGCTACAGTTTGGTATAAGCGCTGCCCAGTCATTCAAGCCCTCCGAAATAGTATATTCATACCAATAGACCAATTAAATCCCTTGTGTCTATACCAATATTGTCTGGTCAATATTCGGACTTTCTAAGACAATGCCATCATCAAACCAAAACTTAGCAGCGGCCCTAGAGAATTTTCTTCCCATTCTCTTTCCTATAAAATCGCGCATCCCAAAACATTAAAGCGCCACTCGAACAAACGAGCGGCGCTTATAAAACTAAAGTCTATAATTATTTAAAACGTGTAGCTACCGCCAAAGACGATACGGCGGTCTGGATAGCCAACGAAACAAACTGGGCCCGTATCCGCAACACAGCGTTGGACTACATTCGATTTCGTCAAGTTAACACCTTCAACGCCTACAGAGAACTGATCGTTGATGTCATAAGTCACACTCGCATTGAGCTGACCACGGCTTTCATTGACGACCGGGAAGCTGAATGTTGAGTTTGTACTCGCACCACCAGCAAAGTCTTCCGTCCGATACTGTTCACGCCATGTATAACGAGCGCGAGCTGAAAGGCCGTATTTCTCATAGAATGCCGTGATGTTATAAGCATTCTCAGAGTTATCCAACAGACCACGTGGTAGAGATTGCGCGCCCAGAACAGTTAGACCACGACCACCCGTCGTATCAATGATAGAACCGCCGCTAAACTTTTGGTATGTATAATTGGCGAGGACACCGAAGCCTGAGGCCCAAGCAAAGCTACCCATACTGTCCTCATAGTCATTTAGCGTATGCTGGAATGAGACTTCAATCCCCTGTTGCGTAAGAGAGGCAGGTTCATTGATTTGCGTTTCAAGATCCACACAAAAGCCAGTCGTGTTATCGACAGCAAACTGGTTTGCAAAAGCAACCGGGTTAAATATACCACCGCCGGGACAGCTAGGATCTGTTTCCCGAACTAAACCAGACCCAGAATTACCTGGGCTTAACGCAGCTTCGTCTGTGATTGTACTTACGATACCGTCACGGTTTTTATTGAAATAGCCGATGCTAAAGACGGATGCAGGTGCGAAATACCAGTCCGCAGAGATATCAAATGAATCTGTCACCGAAGGCTCTAGCCCAGGATTACCAATAGAGATTGGCGTGTTTTCATTCTGCGTGAAGGTTGCAGCGGTGTTGATATCGCCGAACCCTGGACGAAGAATATCCTGATTATAGGCCGCCCGGATAAGAAAATTCTCCGCTGGCTCTACAGCAATGTTGGCACGCGGCAGAAAGAAGTCATATGAACCTGACGTCGTCTGAAGCGATCCACCGCCACCGGGCGCAGGTACAAAAGATGTCGACTCTACATCAGTCTCAACATATCTGGCCCCGAGATTACCGCGAACCATACCAAAGTCAAAATTAGCTTGCGCGTAAAACGCATCAGTTGACTCATCGACGCTGTAGGATGCGCCTTGATCGAGAGCTATGTTAGCCGTAGTTCGGTTTTGGTTTTGTGGTTCCAGTAAGCGTTGCTGGGCAAACGCACTTTCCAAAATGGCCAGTGTCCCATCGGGATCGTTAAATGCCCGTTCTGGATCGATTAACAAGAAATTGGCAACGAACAAATCGCGTCCATCGGCGTCACCATAATTGTTGGGACCCGCAACAAGCAGTTCAGAGAAAAAACGTCCGTTCGGGCTATCATCAAGAGCGCTAAAACCACCAATACGGCCTTGAACACGACGGAATTCAGTCGAACGTTTGTTATTGCGATAACCAATATCAACAGAACTTAGGAAATCACCAAAAGCACTCTCTTCGAAGTCATATGACATATCGAACCGCAAAGATTCTTCGCTATTATCTGTTGTATTGCGCCCCACCTGAACATCATCGAGGACAACATTATTGAAATCGAGTAGCTGCGCTGGAGTCGGTGCAAAAGGCGACGAGAAATCAATGCCAAAAGCCAAAGACCCGTTTCTACGATCAAATACAAACGGGGTAGAATTGTCGTTACTTGTGCTTCCATCGCCCGTCGGCGCGCCATCTAATGGCGTATTCGGGTTAATGAAATTGAGCGTTGTGCTAAGATTGGGGTTCTCAGTTTCGGCAGTTGAAGTTGACCATTCCGCGCGAGCTGAAAGACGATCTGTTATGTCCCATTCACCGCCCAAAACAAACACGTTGCTGACTGTTACGCGAGCTCCTGTATCGCTTGAGAAGCGAAGATTTGGGTCATCATCATCAACGCCGAGATTTACTGGAATGCGGCCAGAACCTACGACCGCTGTTGGTGTCCCTGGGAAGCCAAAATCGATTTCCTCAAGCGAATCAATTTCGACTACAGAGCGAAGTGAACTAAGACCAGAGGCCTGAATACGGTAAGATTCCTGTGCACGCTCCTGATCATTAACTATCGCATCAAAATAAATC
>CAYGSV010000072.1:10020-11177 GCA_964352635.1 uncultured Algimonas sp. | reverse complement strand
GGAGATAAGGAGCACAGCGCCTGAATAGGCATTGAGCGCACGCATTAGCTCGGCGCGACTATCAATATCCAGGTTGTTGGTGGGTTCATCCAACACAAGTAAATGCGGGTTATGAAAGCCAATGAGTGAAAAAAGGAGACGGGCTTTCTCTCCGCCTGCCAAATCACCCGCTTTCGTCTCTGATTTCTCAAAACCGAGACCGAAACTGGCGAGACGGGCGCGGCGTTGGGCTTCGGTGGCGTCAGGCATGAGTTCCACAATGTGATCATAGGCCGATTTACTGGGGTTAAGCGCATCCACTTGATGTTGTGCGAAATAGCCGATTTCGAGCTTTTTATGGCGTTTGATAAAGCCTGATTGCGCCTCTAAATGTCCCATCACAGCCTTGGCAAAGGTCGATTTGCCTTGTCCATTTTTTCCTAACAGACCAATGCGGTCATCGGGATCGATACGTTGGTTCAAACCGCGTAAAATCGTGACGTCTTCATCATACCCCAAGCTGACATCATCAAATCGAATGATGGGCGGCGAAAGACTGCGTTCTGGACCCGGGAGGTCGATAGGCGCAATGGGATCGCTTATGATCGTAGAAATAGGCTGCATTTTTTCAAGCCGCTTCACGCGGCTTTGTGCCTGTTTCGCTTTGGAGGCTTTGGCTTTGAAGCGATTGACGAAAGCTTCGAGGTGTCGACGTTCATCCTCTTGCTTGGCCATAAGAGCCATATTCAATCGGTTTTGTTCGGCGAGTTGTTGCTCAAAGGTGTCGTAACCGCCCGTGTAGGAAAAGAGCTTTCGACCGCGGAGATGAGCGATATGTGTGACGGCGCGATTTAGGAAATCTCTATCATGTGAAATGATGAACGCCGTGCCGGGATATTTTCGAATATGGGCCTCGAGCCAAACGGCCCCTTCGACGTCGAGATCACCACTTGCAACCAGGGCACCGCCCCCAGCTCGGGCGGCGACGTGGTGCTCTATGCTTCGGCAGACACGACCATCACCCCCTGGGCCGGCCCCTATCCAGGTCCTGACTTTCCCATGGCATGGGCCCCCGCGCCCCCCTTGCAGCCGGGACAGAGCGACACCCAGCTCGTCAACGCCTACTCGGGGCCTCAGGGCGCCTACTATCTCGGCGCGGTCGTCGACGAGCAAGACTA
>CAYGSV010000072.1:0-10010 GCA_964352635.1 uncultured Algimonas sp. | reverse complement strand
TCAGGTTGGGCGAACTACATGGCGGCGAGGGCGACCCGCATCCGCCACCCGCCTGAAAAGTCTGAGCAGGGACGAAGCTGATCTTGTCCATCAAAGCCAAGCCCCGAAAGAATGGCGCCCGCGCGGGCCTCTGCACTATAGGCATTAATGTCAGAGAGACGCGTATGAATGGCGGCAATACGCGTCGGGTCTTTTGCGGTTTCGGCTTCGGCCAAGAGGTTTGCGCGTTCTTTATCGGCGTCCAAGACTGTTTGAAGCAAGCTTTGTGGCCCGCTAGGGACTTCTTGGTCCACCACGCCGAGCTTCATATTGCGGCGGAGGTTTATTGAGCCATCATCCGCGCTAATCTCGCCCTTAATCAATCGAAAGAGTGTTGATTTACCCGTACCATTACGCCCGACAAGGCCCACTTTAGAGCCTTCATTAATGGCCAATGTCGCCTGTTCAAAGAGAGGGCGGCCTTCAATACGATATGTCAGGTCGTTAATATGCAGCATGGATCATTATGAGTTTTTGGAGAGAGACAGCTATCACGGCTTTACACAGAGGCCAACGCGCATTAACGGGTGCGCCAAAGTTAATTCAATGCACATAGGAACCCAAAATGGCCATCCAACGCACATTCTCAATCATTAAGCCTGACGCCACAAAGCGTAACATCACAGGTAAAGTCAACGCCAAGATCGAAGAAGCGGGTCTCCGCATCATCGCGCAAAAGCGTTTGCAGCTTACACAAGAACAAGCTGGCGGATTTTACGCCGTGCATAAAGAGCGTCCATTCTACGGGGATCTCGTGAAATTCATGATGTCTGGCCCTGTTGTTGTTCAGGTGCTCGAAGGTGAAAATGCTATCGCAAAATACCGCGAAGTTATGGGCGCAACAAACCCAGCAGACGCCGATGCGGGTACAATTCGTGCTGAATTTGCAGAGAGCATTGACGCGAACACAGTTCACGGATCAGACGCCCCTGAAACAGCGGCAGAAGAAATCGTATTCTTCTTCTCTGAAGACGAAATTGTAGGCTAAAGTCTAAAATATAAAACAAAAAAGCCGGGTCATTGACCCGGCTTTTTTTATGTTCATAGGTCTTTTAAATTAGCCAGAAATACGGACGAGATCACTGATAATATCCGTACCAATCACTTCAAAGGCTTGTTCTAAACTTTTCGCATTCTCTGCTTTAATAAAGTGAGCAGGCTTTGATGCACATCCCTGAAGAAAAGCATAGGCACTTTCAGACGTCTCTTCATTAATTGACGTATATTGCATATTACCCTGCCAATAACTATTCGCTTCATAGACGCCTTCTTCTAGAGCGAAGCCAATTGTGTAAACTTTCACGCCTGAATTTTTTAAGGCTAAACAATCCGCTAATGTGTCAATGTCCGCAATGAGCTCGGACACGCCTTCAATGTACCCATAGCTTGCAAAGGGGAAGTTTGGATATTGAGACTGGTTATAAGTATACCAACTACAGTTGTTGTGGGAACATGACTCGTATCCCCATATCCCTGTTCCAGATTTAGGCGTAAACCTTATTCCGCCCGAGGTATTAACACCATCAGTCATGAAAATAGCAAATTTTAAAGGTGTCTTACCATTTTCAGTTTTGTGAACAGCATCTTCATTGCTCATCCACTGACGCACAGTTTTCATAGCGGGTGAAGAGTTAGTCCCGCCATTAGCCTGCATTGAATTAATATTGCCGTTAGAGAGAGTGCCCCATTTCATATTTACCGTACGCGTACTGATGGTATCAGAATTATATGCCAACATGCCTGTGCGTAAGATACGGTCGCCGTCTGCCCCATTTGTCTGGTTTCCGACTTGCGAGTCTAACTTATCCATAAAACCTATGACGCTTGTTTTTAGGGCGTCAATTCTGGGGATTGCATCCGAAGGTGTGTAATGCGTGCCATTTGAATTAAATTCAATTTCTTTATCATCCCATGCCATTGAACCAGAGTTGTCTAATATAAGGGCAATAGAGGCGGGATCGCTAAATTCAGTTTTTTGATACTTAACAACGGCAACAGCTTCAAATTTGATCGTATCATAGCCCATGACTTGAGAAAATATAGGCTGCGTTTCCCCTTTGACAGTGACAGTGCTTTCGCCAATTTCATCATCATAATTGACCGTGACTGTGACTCCAGAATTTCCATTTTTAACATAGGAAGGCATATCATAGCCAAGCTCTGAGGCTGTATAAACGCCAAATGGCCCCTCATCTTTGCTGGTAGGCGCGACGCCGTTGTTTTTCACATAAATAGCCGCTGTTAACGCTACGCTATCGGCAATTGTTTGAGCTTTTGCATCTGCGTTTGTCAGCGTTGTGAAATCCATAGCCGCACCAACAACTGATAATATTGCAAGAGAGCTGACGGCCATCATTATAGCGATTTGGCCGTCTTCTTCTTGACCAAAATGCCCTAACTTATGTTTTACCTTTTTTAGGACAGACATTTATTACACCATTTACTTTAGTTATATTCTGGTGTTTTATATAATATATACTTTTATGGTGTGTTAAAAAGAAGAGTTAACTATGCGTAAATCCAATTGGCCTTAAAACTAAGGCCAACGGCAATTTAATCCAACAATGAGCGTCTTTTTTAGAGGGACGTTTTAGCCAGAAATACGGATGATTTCTTGAACAATGTCATTACCGATCGTCTGGAAGGCCTGTTCTAAAGTTCCAGCATTATCAGCTTTGATGAACTCTTGCGTACTGGACGCACATCCTTGTAGAAATGCATAGGCTTGGTTGGAGGTTTCTTCAGAAATATCCTCATATTGCATATTGCCGTAAGACGTGTAATTTTCCTCATACCGGCCAGGTTCAAGCGCGAAGCCAATTGTGTAAACTTTGACGCCCGCATTCTTCATGGCCGTGCAATCTGTCAAAGTTTCCTGGTTCGAGGTAAGAACTGTTTCGCCTTCCTCATATCCATTTGCGGCAAAGTTAAAGTGTGGATTATAATATTCACTGTAATAGCGATAACGACAGCCACCATAATAACTACAAGACCATTTTCTCCAATATCCAGTTCCGTCAGTCTGTACCCATGCGGTATTACCTGATGTGTTCACGCCGTCAGTCATAAAAATAGCGAACTTAAGTGGTGTCTTACCATGTTCAGTGTCATGAATGGCGTCTTCTAAAGCCATCCATTGACGGGCTGTATCCATGGGAGGGGCAGAGTTTGTGCCGCCACCTGCATTCATGGATGTAATATTACCATTGGATAGCGTTCCCCATTTCATATTCACGGTCCGTGCATTAATCGTGCTGCTGTTATAAGCGAGCATACCTGTTCTAAGGACGCGGTCGCCGACAGCGACGGATGTCTGATCCCCGACCAAATTGTCTAAGCTGGTCATGAAATTTGTAACGCTTGTTTTCAATCCATCAATTCGTGGAATAGCATCACTTGGCGTGTAATGGCTGTGTTGACTTGTAAAAATTTCTGCTTTGTCATCCCAGCCCATAGAGCCTGAGTTATCAAGAACGAGCACGATTGAAGCTGGGTCTTTCAACTCAATATCATAATATTTCACGGTGGAAGTTGCTTTGAAATCAAGCTCATCATGGCCCATCACTTGCGCGAAAGTGGGTATTGTTTTACCTGTTACAGTCACCGTCGCTTCCTTGGCTGTGTTGTCATAAGAAATACTGACATTAACACCGGAAGCGCCGTTTTTAACCCAATCGGACATATCGTAGCCAAGCTCTGAGGCTGAGTATGACCCGTAAAGACCTTCGTCTTTACTTGTTGGGGCCGAACCAAAGTTTTTGACATGAATAGCCGCTGACAAAGCTGTGCTATCAGCTATTGTTTGCGCTTTGGAATCTGCATTGGCCACGACGGAGTAATCCAAGGCAGCGCCTGCCGTTGCGATAACGGCGACTGCACTGACAGCCATCATGAGGGCCATTTGGCCACCTTCATCTCGCTTAAAGCGTTTTAAAACACTTTTGATTTTCTCACTAGACATCATCGTCTTGTCCCAATCTTAAACCCACACTCCTCAAAAAACCTCATGAGGACTTTTCCATCATCCCTTTTATGGGGGGGGTGTGTATATCGCTTTAAAGTTTAAGCTTAAGAGAAGGTTAAAGCCGATGATGGCTAAATGCCTAGGCTAGAGCTTTGAAAGGCTTATGCTGTAAAGGCTTCTGCCGCACGCTTAAGGGCCTTGGGGTAGAGTTGTAACTCGAGGGGCAGTAACCTCTCCGCTAGATCCTCGGCAGTATCCCCTTTTTTGACAGATATAGACTCCTGCAAAATTATAGCGCCGCCATCTAATTCCTCTGTTACCCAGTGAACCGTACAGCCAGCTTCGGTATCACCTGCATCAATAGCGCGTTGATGGGTATTAAGCCCCTTATATTTTGGAAGGAGTGAGGGATGGATGTTCAAAATTCGTTTGGGCCATTGCTCAACAAACCAAGGTGAGAGAATACGCATAAAGCCCGCGCAACAAATCAATTCCGCTTTCATTTCGATAAGGGCGTGGTGAAGGGCCTCTTCAAAATCACGTCGTGTTTTGAAAGCTTTATGATCAATGGTTTGGGTTTCAATGCCCAGTTCTTGTGCCCTTGTAAGGCCAAGTGCATCAGGACGGTTTGAAATGACGCCAACAATCTCTGCAGGGTAGTCTTTCTCCGCAGCGGCTTCCGCCAAAGCCACCATATTAGAGCCGCGCCCTGATATCAGCACAACTGTTCTGACTTTATGCGGACTCATGTTAAGTGTTTTTGAGAGTCCCAATGGACCAGGCTGTTTCACCGCTCTCAGCGAGGCGCGATAATACCGCCGCTTCGTCATCAGGCTTAACACAAAGGACAAGGCCAATGCCGCAATTGAAAGCGCGCCGCATTTCGTCTTCAGCGATATTGCCTGTCTCTTGCAGCCATTGGAAGACGGCGGGACGTGGCCATGATGCAAAGTCAAATTCAGGGGCGAGCGATTTAGGCAGCATACGCGGTGTATTATCTGTCAGGCCACCTCCTGTAATATGGGCCAGGCCACTCACGAGGCCGTCTTTAATAAGAGGCAGTGCAGATTTGATATAGAGTTTGGTCGGGGCCATGAGAGAGGCGCCAAGTGTCTGCCCCTCAGCAAAAGGTGAAGGCGCATCCCAAGACAGGCCTGATAACTCGACCACCTTACGAATGAGCGAATAACCGTTGGAGTGAGGACCAGACGAGGCGACGCCAATCAATATGTCACCGGCAGACATATCCGCGTGGCGCGGTAACATCTCGTCACGTTCTGCTGCGCCGACCACAAACCCTGCGAGGTCAAAATCATCGCCTTCATACATGCCGGGCATTTCGGCCGTTTCCCCGCCAATGAGCGCAGCACCCGCTTGCTTGCAGCCTTCGGCAATGCCTTTGATAACCGCTGTCGCTTTTTGAGTGTCGAGTTTGCCTGTTGCGAAGTAGTCCAAGAAAAAGAGGGGCTCTGCGCCATTGGCCAAAACATCATTGGCACACATGGCTACAAGGTCGATACCGACAGTATCAAGAACACCTGTATCAATCGCGATGCGGAGTTTTGTTCCTACACCGTCTGTGCCTGAGATTAAGACTGGGTCTTTAAAGCCTGCGGCTTTGAGGTCAAACGCGCCGCCAAATCCGCCAATGGAGCCATCAGCGCCTGCACGGCGTGTGGCTTTGACCAGAGGCTTAATCGCATCAACAAGGCGGTCGCCTTCATCAATGTTCACGCCCGCATCGGCGTAGCTCAGACCTTTATTCGGATCAGACATGGGAAAGCCTTCTTAACGCATAGTCTTCTTCAATACTTGGCGCTTAGAAGCGGATTCTGGCCGTCAGTGCAAGCGCTTCGCACTGTTTGCACGCTTTATTCACAGAATAGGTCACAATTTACGCAAAAAGACGGTGCACTTCATGGCTTTTAAAATCACAGAAAGCCTTGTATCGACATATTATGATTATTCGTATCCTTTTATCTTTTGTTGTTTTCTTGGCGCTTTCTTTTGGCGCGAGAGCGGCGGACCCTTTTACGGTTTTATCTGTTCCAGTGGACGCGACAGGCAAAAGCGCGATTGAAGCCCAAACTTTGGCTATTCAAGATGGTCAAGTTCGGGCTGTGACTTTAGTGCTCGAACGCCTGACGTTGGCTAGTGAACGGGCGCAAAACCCTTTGCCAGACATTAACCAAGAGACGGCCGCAAAAATGATACGCGCACTCGAAATTGCCAATGAGAAGCGTTCCGCCAATCGTTATTTGGGCGATATCTCAGTGGCGTTTAATCCGCGTGATGTGCAAGCCTATCTAAAGGACGCTGGGTTAAATATGATTACGTCGCAAGCGCGCGAACGTCTCGTATTACCCTATACCCAAGGCCAATTAGATACAAACAGTGCTTGGTTTCAGGCTTGGAATACAACCAAATTTTCCCATGCTTTAACGCCTATCAACCCGCTCAAGCCAGAGCAGCTACCCTTTGTACCGACACGGTCTGAAATCGTTTTATCAATGTCTCCGGGTGAATTGGCTGACCTTGGGCGTTCCCTTGGTGTACAACAAATTTTGGTCACGGACGGGTTTAACGGCTTTGCAGGGTTTGATGCGAGCACGGTGGATATTGCACTCGACACCAACCAAAAACAAACCATCAGCGTCGATAAATTTGCGCTGAACGGAAAATCATATGAAGACGCTATTGTGCAGAGGATGGAAAATGACTGGAAACGCGATACTGTGACTTTGGCCTCCGAAGCGGTCTCTATGGCGGTATCAGTCCTTTATGAGTCTCAATCTGAATGGCAACGCCTTAAAAGTGCGATTGATAGTTCAGCGCAAATTCAAGGAGCACGTTTAGACGCCATGTCTAAAGACGGGGCTTTGATGACTGTGACCTATGCGGGTGACCTTAGTCGCCTTCAGCGAGAGCTATCATTTAAAGGCGTCGATATTCGCAATGATGAAAAGCTTGGCATGATTTTGACTCGCTCTGGTCGTCGCTAAAGCTAATGCAGCAAATACCGCTTGATCTCGCGCCAGAGACGGCGACAGGATTTGACAGCTTCATCATCACAGACACGAACCGTATTACGGTAACGGCCCTGCGGGCTTGGCCAGATTGGCCTGCGCCTATCCTGTTGCTTTTGGGCCCAGAGGGAACAGGCAAAACGCATCTGGGCCAGGCATGGCGCGATTTAAGCCATGGTTTACTCGCTGATGATGCCGACAAAATGGATGAAGCAGAGTTGTTCGCGCAAATGAACCAAGCCCTCAACGGAGACGTTTCGGGGATGTTGCTAACATCCTCCAAACCTTTAGCTGATTGGGATATACAAATGCCCGACTTACGGTCTCGCTTGCTAAGTACCCCCATCATGAAAATGGATGATTATGACGAAGCGGCCTTGGAACCTATTTTACGTCAGCTCTTCAATGATCGTGGTCGTATCGTGACCAAAGACTTGGTCGATTATCTTTTAAAATATCAAGACCGCGAAGTCGGGGCGCTTCGGGCGCTTGTGCGTATTTTGGATGAAGCGGCGCTGGCGGATAATGCGGATTTGACCAAGCATTTCGCCAGTCACGTTTTGCCAGAGCTCTTAGAAGGTGACCTTTTCGCCCGCCCAATCGAATAAAGCCCCTGTATCCTCTGGCGATACTTGGTCTATAACGGCGAGCATTTTCTGGGTCGAAAACTCTGGCGTAAATAATTTACCCTCTGGCACATTGGCTTGGAATGGTTTGGATAGGCCCGTATCCACTGTTCCGGGATGAAGGCCGATTATCACCGCTTGTTTGAAACGACGCCCATATTCAATTGAGAGCGTTTTAAGCACCATATTGAGCGCGGCTTTAGACGCACGATAAGCATACCACCCGCCAATGCGATTATCCGATATACTCCCAACGCGCGCAGATAAGGCCGCAAAGACGCTTTTTCTGTTTCTATTGAGCAATGGTAGGAAATATTTTGCCGTCATGGCAGGGCCGATTGTATTGGCCATAAAACTCGTCTCGAACCCTTGGAAGGAGAGGTCTCGAATGGATTTCTCTGGGGCGATACCTTCACCTTGGAGGAGGCCTGTCGCCACGATGATAAGATCAAACGGGTCGAGCTCGCGTAAGGCTTCTGCCGCTGCGATGATGCTGTCTTCTGATGTGAAATCAAAGGTGAGGTTGGCGACCTTAGGCGAACTATGGGCGACGCCTTGACGGGAGAGGGCATAGACTTGAGAGACTTGGTCGGACGCCACGAGGTGGTCAATAAAACCGCTACCAATACCGCCACTCGCGCCGACAATGACGACGCGGAGGTTTTTACCCATAGTTGGTAAAATCATGATGTCACCTTTTTCGCCTTATTGCTTTGGCAGCGTTTCGAACAATATTTCACCTCATCCCAAACCCGCTCCCATTTCTTCCGCCACGTAAAGGGCCGCCCACAGGTCACGCAGGTCTTAGAGGGGAGGTGAGGTTTGGTATGAGCCACAACCACTATACGATTATGACTAAGCGGTGGTTGCGAAATCCTGTTCGACTTTCATTTATATTTGTGAAAAACAGGCCTTTGAGGAGAGTTTTATGAAAAACTTATTTGATGTTTCCGGAAAAGTGGCCGTTGTGACGGGCGGATCTAGTGGGATTGGCGCGATGATGGCGCGTGGCCTTTTGGAAAATGGGGCTAAGGTTTATATCACCGCCCGAAAAGTTGAGCGCCTGATGAATATGGCAAGCGAATTATCGGCTTATGGTGATTGCGTGGCTATCCCAGGGGACATGTCATCGGTTGAAGGCATCGAAGCTTTTGTGAATACGCTTGCTGAGTCTGAAGATAAAATTGACATTCTCATCAATAATGCGGGGGCGAACTGGATTGCCCCGATTGAAAGCTTTCCTGAAAAGGGCTGGGACAAAGTTATCGATATCAATTTGAAATCGATATTCTTTGTGACGCAGAAATGCCTCCCGCTTTTGCAAGCCGCAGGTACGAAAGACACGCCCGCGCGCGTCGTGAACATTGCCTCTATTCATGGCAAACGTAATCCGGGCATGCCAGCCTATGCTTATTCCGCGAGTAAATCAGGGGTTATCCATCTGACCGAACATTTAGGGGCGGATCTCGCCCCACGCGGCATTAACGTGAACGCGATTGCGCCTGGCTTCTTCCCATCAGAAATGACCAAAGGCATTACGGAAAATGAGCAAATGACCAAAGCCGCCCTCGCGCAAATTCCACACAACCGCTTAGGGGAACCAGAAGATATTGCGGGGACGGCGCTTTACCTCTGCTCTCGTGCGTCCAGTTGGATGGTCGGGCAGACATTGGTTCTAGACGGTGGAATGATAGCGAAAGCGTAATGCCGAAATATGTCGTTTATGATGTTTTTACGGATACGCCTTTTGGCGGTAATCAATTAGCCGTCTTTCCCGATGCGACTGATATCCCTGAAAGCCTTCTCCAGAAAATTACGGCTGAGTTTAATTTCTCTGAGGTGACTTTTGTCTATCCACCGCGAGAGAGTACACATGCAGCGCGTGTACGGATTTTTACGCCTACGACAGAAGTTGATTTTGCGGGTCACCCGACGATTGGTACGGCGAAAGCGCTTTATGATTTGGGTTATGGAGATGACTTGGTTTTGGAGTTGGGCGTTGGCCCAATCTACTGTTTAGTCACAGAGACTGGGGCGTCTTTTACCGCCACGCAGACACTGGATATCATTTCATATATTCCCACATCTCTTGTGGCGAGAGCCTTGAGGCTCTCTGAAACATCAATTGTCGCATCCACCCATGCCCCAGTGCAAGCGTCACTCGGTCTACCCTTTGTCATTGTTGAGTTGAATGATGAGGAGTCATTGTCTTCATGTGACCCCCATATTGAAACGATTAGAGAAGGGGCGAAGCGTTACCCTGCTGGGTTGGATTTTGCGATATTTGCTTATGTGCGTGATGGGGAAAGCATTCGCGCCCGCATGTTTGCACCGCTCGATAATATCCCAGAAGAC
>CAYGSV010000071.1:0-11177 GCA_964352635.1 uncultured Algimonas sp. | reverse complement strand
TCTCTTGCGAAACACAACATACTCTCGGTCTCCGGTAAGAGACTGAACTCTGCGGACGTCCATTTTTATTGGATTTAAACGCGAAGGCTTTGCACTGGATTGCGAGCAGCAAAGGAGGCTTGGCTAAAACTAAACAAACCCGTCATTACCGCGCTTGACGCGGTAACCCATACGACGAAGGTATAGTAAGTGTGATGATGGCGTTGTTGGAAGAAGGTGCCACATTGCACAAAATAACTTGTCGCGACTTCACCTTATGGGTTGCCGCGTCGGAGCGCGGCAATGACGATAGTGAGTAAATCTAATGCGCTTTTTTAAAAGCATCCACGGCATCTCGGCCGGCTGTTTCTGTTGTCCCCAATATCTCGGCTTCTTTCTGGGCCCATAGTCGTTTTTGGTAACGATTGGATAGGATATCCGTCACGACGAGGACAAATATCACCAGATAGAAGGTTGATTTGCTCATGGCGTCGATAGCGAAACCAAAGAGTTTAAGATGCGCCAGATGCGCGCCTTCTGTGACCAACAAGACACCCACTAAGAATAAGATGAAAAGGCCCAAGACTTGATACATACGATTTTTCTTCAAGAACTCTGTCACGCTATCAGCCAAAAGAATCATCGCGAGGCCCGAGAGCAAAATCGCAATCACCATAAGCGGCACTTGATACGTCTTGGTCGGTTCACACCCAACGGCGCCCGCAACAGGGTTAGCAATCAGGTCGGCTTTACAATCGACGACACTGCCCGTGAATGTGCCGAGGATGTCCCCTGCACTATTGATGATATTGGCGGCATCGACACTCGCAATCGCCATGGCCGAGAGAATCGAGTCGACAGAGAAGACCAGGTTCATCGCCACAATCAGCGCAATCGCGCCCATGACAGAGCGACGGCCAGAGCCTTCAGAATGTTCGATATGATCGACGGCGAGCAAGTGATGAATTTCTTTAATCGCGGTATAGATAATGAACGCCCCGCCCAAGAGCGTCACAATCGCTTGGACGGTAAAGTCGCCTTCGATGATTTTCTCAAGGTGGATGGCAAAGAGCGGTTCCGCCAAGAGGCCGAAAATCGACACAATAATAAACAGGAGCAAGATGCGGAATAGAACGGCGAGGCCAATCCCCCATTTACGGACTTTCTTAGCGGCTGCGGGGTCTCCGACCTTGTTACTTTCAATCGCAATATAAAGGAGGTTATCAAAGCCCAGCACTGCTTGGAGCAGCACCAACATCAATAAAGTAAAAAGCGCTTCGATCGTGAATAAGTCGGCCATGATGTTTCAGATGTCCCCTCGGCAGTCAGCTATCGTTAAACGTGTCTAGCTAGGGCCAAAGCAGAGAGCAAGGCGGGAAAGGCCTATTCGTCGGGGATATACTCATTGGTGAGGATATCCATTTGTTGATAAATCTCTTCCATTTCCGACTCAGAGCCCAACATCTGGCTATGCGCACCGCTATACCATTCATATTGTTCGTAGCGCGGTACGAACCCGCCCGTTTCAGGGTCATAAGCTTGGGACTCGACTCGGACGCCCGTGGCATTGGCAGAAGTCACACGTTTTTGCGGGCCCGCACTGGGCGGGAAAACACGCGCCGTCGCGAGGGCCGTATTATCAAACCGCGGGGCAAAGAAGTGATAGGCCACGCCGACATGTTCAAATCCAGCGCGTTGCTCAATCATGAAAAGCCCTGGGAAATAAGTATCGTCACAGTCATCACTCAAAGACGTCAGAAAAATTTGCATCTCATTTTCGTCCTCACCAATGAGCCAACCATAAGGCGCTTTGAAGCCTTCCATTTTAATCGCTTCGTCGGACATGATGCGCGGTTGCCAATAATCGCCCTCTCCGGCGGGCACTTTCATAGACAGCACCTCACTGGTCAGAGTGTGCCCATTGAAGACGCCAGAAAAGGTAATGTCACATTTCGCCTCAACACAGGTCACAGACGGCATAAGCGGCGGCATATCCGCAGGCTGCATGGTGGCTTGCGCGTGGACTGACACGACCCCGCCAGTCACACTCATAATTGCACCCAATAAAAGAGGTTTCATCCCCTTAGAAAAAGAAAGTTTCATTCTACAGCCTGCCCTAACCTGACGTGTTTTAAATCATGCGTAAAATCGCAATGTGGTAAAGTCAGGGCAATATCAAGACTTGTTTTTGGTGAAAGACCCTATGATAAAACTTTATAGCGACAGGGCCCTCTTTCCAATTTCAGCAAGCCATTCACCGACCTATCTTCGGTCTATCTGTGTTTTAAAATGATCTAATATAATTTCATAAAGTTTGTGCTTTAAAATTTGATCTTCGATACCCGCGTCAATGTTGGGGTTATCATTAATTTCAATGACAACCGCTTCACCATTGATTTCCTTAATATCTGCACCGTAAAGACCATCACCAATAACGGAACACGCTTTCAGTGCTGTCTTCATAACAAAGTCAGGAACATCCTCTATCGGTACGCATATGGCGTCTCCAGACTCGGCTTTCTTCTTGGCGTGATTGTAAATTTGCCAATGCCCTTGGGCCATAAAATACTGACAGGCAAAAAGCGGCTTTCCACCGATGATCACAATTCGCCAGTCAAAGTCAGATTTCACAAAATCCTGTAGTAATATGATCTCAGATTTTTTAAACATCTCCGCCGCACGCGCCTCTAACTCCTCTTGCGACTGTACTTTGTAAACGCCCCGAGAAAATGACCCATCTGGTACTTTTAGAACTTTGGGGAACGCCGTCTCGTCAAGGCGGGGCAGGGCTTTTTGCCGCTTATACAAAAACATAGAAGCAGGTGTTTTGATGTTTTGCTTCTTCAGCATTTCTTGAAGATAGACTTTATTGCAACACCGTAGAATAGAATCAGGGTCATCAATCACAACTAAATCTTCGCGAGACGCTTTTTCCGCAAAGCGATAAGTATGGTCATTTACGCTAGTTGTTTCGCGGATAAAAAGTGCATCAAATTCCAAAAGAGAATCAATGTTCGCCTTTGTGATCAGTTCGACGTAAAATCCCATCTTTCGTCCCACAGTCACGAAATTATTCAAGGCTTTTTTATTGGAAGGCGGGAATTTTTCTTCAGGGTTATGCAAAATAGCTAACCAATAAAGAGGGCTTGGTGGCGTTTGGGACGTTCTCACCCAACTATGTCCTGAAAACTCATTTAAAGCGGCATTAAACCTCCCCCTATCGGTTTCCAACTTGGCAAGGCTCAGACTATCAACATCTTTGATTTGGAGGCGTCCGTTTTTCTCAATAAAACTAACTTTGATGGCTGGAAGCCTGAAGGTATCAAATAATTTGCGCGTAAAGGCTTGTAAATCTGGATGGGTCGCTCGGCCAAAATAAACGTTAACTTCGGATTGGCCGGCTAAAGCTTTCGTCACCTCATCATCGTTTAAAAGAGTCTCTATTTCCTCAAAGCGATCAGAGTGGATACGTTTCCAAGTAGAATGAATGACATGGGAGATGCTAGGCACACATCGCAACCCGCGCGCTTCGGCCAATAAAGAACAATAATAGGAGGTGCTCAGATAGCTATAATCGCTACTCAGATTTATCACGCGTGTTTTCGAATTAATCCGATTTTTGACTCCAAAATCTTCAGAAATAAACTCCGCTGGACTGACACAAACACGATCGGGTAAAGCATCAATAACCCCCGTTTTCAGGGGGCTGATGATAATCCATTTGACGGGTGGATTAAGTTTGGACGCCGTCACAATAAACGCTTTTTCATTATCAAAGCCACCTCTCCATCCTCATAGTAATTTTCACGCTGATTTATGAGTGCGAACCCTATGTGTTTGTAAAATGCAATCGCGGTCAAATTATCACGCCGCACTTCTAGCTTAATCTCTGGTTTTAGACAGTCATGCTCTAGTGCGCCTATCAACTGACGGGCATACCCTTGACCTTGGAAGTCTGGATTTATGGCAAAAGAATAAAGCCGCGCGATGTCAGAGTTAATCCGGTAGAGCAAAAGCCCATAGCCGACTAATCCTGAATCTCGTTCGATCACAAGCATCAACGCTCTGGCATTTATAATCATAAAAGAAAGGGATCTACGCGAGAGTCTATTACCCAAAAAAGCGCGATTCTCAATATTTGCCAATTCATTCAAGTCAGCCTTAACAGCTTTTCGGATCATACTATAATACACTCCTGAAGGGTCGCAAAACGTCCCCTAGCTTTGGCCCATTACGCCTTTTTAAAACCCTGTAAAGCAGTATTTTAAGTCATAATAATGGTATTACTTTAGAGGCTTATAAGAGGAAATAGGCAGCATAGCCCGTTTTGGTTTAGAAGCCCACTTGCGCATGATTAACATTGCATAACAGGCTTATTAATGCGACGTTCAGGGCAGATACGATAAGAGGGCATCATGAAAACTATGAGTCTTAAATTAGTGGTGATTGGCGCAAGTTTTTTGGCTTTTTCAGCCACAAGCCTGCAAGCCTGCACACCGACGGTTAGAATTGAGCCATCGGATAAACCCATTCGCATCGATCTGAACGTCAAGATCGATCAAGAAGTTCGCGTTCGCCTCGATAAAGATGTCGAAGAGCTTATCGCGGATAACCCGGATCTGTTTTAGGAGGTCTGATATGAAACTTATTTTGAAAATCGCAATGGTTGGGCTCTCTGCCGCTATTTTAGGTGCAGGCGCGCTGACCCTCAGCACTCAGACGGCAACGACGGCCTATGCTCAAGCGCTGCCGGCAAAAACGCTAGTTGATAAAGCGATTGCTGAGGGCAAAGTGGGCGAAACCGTTGCTGGTTATCTCGAAGCCGTCAATAATCAGTCTTTGGACGCCGCGACAGCGGCTGCGATGCGTGAAGTCAATATCGGCCGTAAAGCCGTTTATACGCGTCTGGCGCGTGACCAAGGCGTGAAAACTGAAATAGTCGCCGCTCTAACAGGTGAGAAACAAGTCGCCAAAGCGTCTCGCGGAGAATATGTTCTGACGGCCCAAGGCTGGCAGAAAAAATAACTCTTTTACTAGAGCACAAAATAAAAGCCGCTCCATTTCTGAAGCGGCTTTTTTTATGACCTATGGGGCGAAACCTAACTCGGATATTTCATCGCGACCGGGACAGTTGCCCCAAAGCTTTCGACTTTGACTTTAACATCATCAAATGTCGGTGCACTATTAGTAGGCGGTGTGCCTGACGCGCCCCAACCGTCGAGAACTTGATAGGTCTCGGACATAGAAAAACGGCCATCATCATCAAGATCGTGCCAAACAGAGACCGAATACTCACCCGGTTCATCGACTTTAAACGTCGCTGTCATCTCGCCGGGAGTTGCTTGTTTAATAATACCACCAAAGCCTTTCATGGACTGATAATCTTTGCGTGTTTGAATGGACACATAAATCGGACCTTCAACACGCGTAACGTTATCAAGTGTCACTGTGACAGGAATAGTCCCCTCTAAGTTTTTCCAGTCAGGCGCTGTTTCATCCGCCCCATAAGCAATATCTGTAAAGCCGAGGGCCGTTAGAGCAAATAATGACCACACAGTTACAGCGGCAACCCGCCCTACCTTTTTAGCCTTTGTCTCAAAATCATAAGTTTCAACAAACATAATAGTCTCCTTTCAAATTAGTTTGTATTTCAAACTTGACATAGTTTAGTTTGTATTGCAAACATATTTTGAAATTAAATTTATTTGAGTGATTTTCGCTCTTATATAAACCCGTCAGTAAAGGAGACGAAAATGACAAATGAAACGATATTAAAAGACCTTGAATATGCGAGTAATCTTGCCAAAGAGGGAGAAAATGCCCCCTTAGTCGGAGGGCCGATTGGCTTACTCTGGGGTATTCTTCTAACGCTTGTTTTCTTTGTACAATGGGGAGTCCTCTCTGGCACTTTTGGAATCGCCGAACAAAACCTTATATTTGCTTGGATAGCCTTTGCTGTCATTGGTGGTGTGGGAAGCACCTTATTAGGACGCCGTATAAATAAGAAACCAGGCGCCAATTCTGCAGCAAACCGCGTTGAACAATATGTTTGGGTAATGTTCAGTGGAATGATGGGGACTCTGTTTCTTGGCATTATCCTCAATATGATATTTGGCGAAGGGACTTATCAGCTTTTTGATCTTGTTATGATTGTCGGTTTTGCTGGCCAAGGCCTCGCCTATGGCGTCGTCGCAAAAATGAGCAAGATAAACCTGCTGCATATTGCTTCATTCCTTGGCTTTACGGCGTCGGCTATTTGTTTTGCCTTCTTTGGAACTGTTGAGGTCTATCTGATTGGCGCCATCGCAACGCTTTTCACCATTATCATGCCTTCTGTTTTACTTATGAAAAAAGCGGAGGGTTAAAATGCCCGAAGCTGAAACAGAAAAAGATATAGATCTAGATGCGGTGGATGACATTATTCATGGGCGTCTGCGGATGGGGATTATGGCCTATCTCTCCGCCGTCAATCCCGCGAGCTTTCCCGAGCTGTTGGAAAAGACAGGCACGAGTAATGGCAATCTTTCAACTCACCTGACCAAGCTCGAAAATGCAGGTTATGTGACGCAAGAAAAAGGGTTCAAAGGCAAACGCCCGCAGACTCTTGTGCATCTAACCAATGCAGGACGCAAAGCCTGGATTGCTTATCTGGACGCGATGAAAAAAATCCTTGGCGCATAAAGCTTAAATTTAAATGACAAAAGCGGCGTTCTAAGTTAGCGCCGCTTTTATTATGTCTGCCACCTCCGCACTCTCTCGCCAAAAGGTCTTTAACCAGTCTTGGCCCATCATGCTCGCCAATGGCGCGGCGCCGATTGTGGGACTGGTGGATACATTTGTGATTGGGCGTTTTGTCGGAACCGCCGCTCTGGCGGGTATTGGCCTCGGAGCCGTGATATACGGCATCGTCTATTGGGGGTTTGGATTTCTACGCATGAGCACAGCAGGCCTTGCCGCGCAAAGTGACGGCCAAGGCGCAGAAGCTGACGTACAATCCCATATTATCCGTGCTTTGCCGATTGGCCTGACGATTGGGGTTTTCATTCTATTCATTCAAAGCTGGCTCCTGCCATTGGCTTTTAAAATCTATACTGCCAATCCAAATATTGAGGCTTCAGCCACCACCTATATCCAAGCCCGTCTTTGGGGCCTTCCTGCCACCCTCGCTTCTATCGCGCTGATGGGGTGGTTTGTCGGGATTAGTCGCGCAGGTCTCGCATTGGGGCTCCAGATCGTTTTGAATGTGGTGAATATCATTCTCTCCCCGATTTTTGTGCTCGTTTTGGGCGGCGGCCTTTATGGCGTGGGGCTGGCCTCGTCTATTGCCGAATGGGCCGGATTAGCGGCAGGGCTGTTCCTCGCCTATCGCGAGATTAAAAGGCGCGGCGGATTTCAGACAGAGGCTCTGTCTCGGAAATTACTTCTCGCCAAAGATGCACTCTCGAAACTCGGTGTGGCGAATGGGAATATCTTTATCCGCACAATGGCGATGACAGTCGGCTTTAATTTCTTTGGCAATGCAGCGGCCACCGAAGGGGAAACCTTCCTCGCAGGTTATCATATATTGATGCAGTTCATTACCATGTCCGCCCTGATATTAGACGGTTTCGCCCACACTGCCGAAGCTGTAACAGGGGCGGCTTACGGGGCCAAAGACCGTAAGAGATTTGATCGCGCCGTACGACTAACGTCGGAGTTTTCAATCCTCTTTGCCTTGATATGCGGCGCTGTGATTATGGGGCTTGGGCCTTATTTAATTGCGGCGCTATCGCAAGACCCTGCCGTGCAAGCCAGCGCTTTAAAATATCTGCCTTACTGTGCTCTCGCACCCGTGCTTGGGTTTGCCGCTTATCAAATGGACGGTATTTTCATCGGCACAACGCGGACAGTCGCCATGCGAAATGCAGGCATCGTCGCCGTCATATTCTATATCGGCGCGCATTATCTGATTTATCCTATCATGGGGGCCGCCGGTATTTGGGTGGCGTTTCTATTTTATTATGTGATGAGAGCGGTGACGTTAGGCTTTGCTTATCCGAGTATTACACGGCATATTAGTCAGCATAATGCCGAATACTTTGAACTTCGAAATCGCTGATTTGAACGCCATCGATATTGATGCGCTTTTAACGCTTCATTTGGCAGAGGCATTTCAGGATGATTGCTCAGCTGCTCTCGGAAAAGAAGCCTTAAGTGAAAACAATGTCACGCTTTACGCTGCACGAGATAAGGATTTGGCCCTTGTTGGAATTGCAGGGTTAAAAGTTTTAGATGATACGCATGGCGAGATAAAATCCGTCCGCACACATCCTGACTTTCTTCGCCAAGGCGTTAGCACACAACTCATGACCTTCCTCGAGAACGAAGCGCGAAAACAAGGCATCGCACGACTTAGCCTAGAAACACATCCAACACCCGCCTATTCTGCCGCTTGTAAATTATATGAGAGGTTGGGATATCGCTATTGCGATGCTTTCGGTGGATATAAAGCGTCACCAAAAAGTGTTTTCATGACTAAAGAGTTTCATCAGGTGTAGAGATGGGAATTTTTGGCGATAAAAGCAAAGGCGATTTTCTCGCGCATATAGACATACACCCATGCGGCCCTGAGGCAGATAAAAGAAATGCACCGCCTTTCAATGGAATAAGGTGGGACTTAGTTTATTTAGAAGACTTTGAAAAATACGCTCCACAAACGCCGCCTTATAATATGGTTTGGCCAGAATTTTTAGACCAATCGGGTGTTTTTATACCCTCAGGAATTCCTTTAATTGGTTCTTATGATGCCAAAATGCACGTCGTTGTAAGAGACAGAGTTGAGTATCATATGGATAGGATAAAAATTGGCACAAAATTTTACTGTATGGAGGGAGCACTGAAAGCTGCGACCGGTATGATTATTAAAACCTCAATCTGATTACCTGTTCAATCTAACCCGTCCCAACAGCCTCGCTCACAGTCGCGAACCCATCTGCCTTCAACCGTGCGGAGACATCCGCGCATATCTCTTGGACGAGTTGTGGGCCTTTATAGACCAACGCTGAGTAGAGCTGTATCGCCTTCGCGCCCGCTTTGATCTTCGCATAAGCCTGTTCACCACTGCCGATGCCGCCAACTCCGATGAGGTCGATCTTCCCTTCGGACGCCTTATAAAATTCACGCAAGACAGCGGTGGATTTATCAAACAGAGGCTGGCCAGATAGCCCCCCGCCTTCGCCTCTATGCGCACTGCTCAAAGTCTCAGGGCGATCAATCGTTGTGTTGCTGATAATAATCGCATTGAGCCCATAAGTGCGGGCTTGTTCCACAACGCGGTCAACTTGGGTGATGTCGAGGTCTGGGGCGACTTTCAAAAACATAGGATAGCCCTCGCCCCCCTCTGTCAGTTTCTGACGTGTTTCAGACAAGCGACCCAACAACTCATCCATCTCATCCGCGCCTTGGAGGTTGCGGAGGCCCGGCGTATTGGGTGAGCTGATATTAATTGTGAAATAATCCGATAATCCCCAGAGGCTCACTAAGCCCGTCACGTAATCCGCGATACGGTCATCGCTATCTTTATTCGCGCCCAAGTTCGCGCCAACAATACCGCCGCTATTTTGACGCGCGCGCAAACGGCTCGAAAAATGATCGAGCCCCCTATTATTAAAGCCCATGCGATTGATGACGGCTTCGTCTTCGGTCAAACGAAACAGACGCGGTTTGGGATTGCCCGTTTGAGGCCGCGGCGTGACGGTGCCGCATTCAACAAAACCAAACCCTGCGCCCAGCATCGCATCAGGTACGTCACAATCCTTATCAAACCCCGCTGCGAGGCCAACAGGGTTAGGTAAGCTCAATCCGCCAACCTCTGTCGCGAGTTCTGGATAATCTGTGGCAGACGATTTTGGCCCAAGGCCAGCGCGTAGGGCTTTGATGGTCGTCGTGTGTGCGCGCTCCGCAGGGAGTCTACGCATCACGGCTGTGCCAAGTTTATAAAAGGCGCTCATAAGGACTCACTTAGATAATATGCGTCACGTCATAACGGCCTTGCGCGTCGGGCGACAAGTCATAATGCGCTTCGATATGCGCCATTTCCAGAGGCGCATAATAATGTGGGAACTCCGCGCCATCGCGAGAGACTTCCCATTTCAGATGCGCTTCCAGATTCGCAGGGTCGATAGCGGCAATCACAACAGCCGCGCCGTTTGTGTACCATTTATCTAAAGTCCCCTGAAGTTGAGGCCCGGCAGAGATATGAATAAATCCATCAGATTTGTCTAAGGCACTGCCTTCAAACACACCGTTCTGTTGGAATTGACCCCACTCTGCTTGTGTGAAGATTTTGAAGATATGCGCTGTTTTATCCATAAATCCTCTTATCTAAGCCACCTGCACAAGAACAGGGCAGACGTAAAAAAACTCCGCACAGATTCTAGCCATGCGCCGTGAGTCCACACAGCCATGCTCTCTAAGCGTTCCGACTCTTCTAAAACATGGCCAAAGAAAGGGCACAAGAAAACTGGAAGGGAATCCATATCATGCGCAAATTCGCGAAAATTCTAACAGGAGCGGCCGTGCTATCCATGCTACCGACGCTCTCTATGGCGCAAGACGCGCCAACACTTGAAAGCTTGGCAGCGAATGATGCCTTTGTCTTTAATACACTCCTCTTTTTAATCGGTGGCTTCCTCGTCATGTGGATGGCCGCAGGTTTTGCGATGCTCGAAGCGGGCTTTGTCCGCACGAAAAACGTGTCCATGCAGTGTTTGAAAAATATCACACTTTATTCAGTCGCAGGTCTCATGTTCTGGGTTATTGGTTATAATCTGATGTATGGTGGCGGGGCTTATTTTGGGTCTTGGAACTTTACAGGATATAGCTTCACGCCAGAAGACGTCGATACGGGCTACTCGTCTTATTCCGATTGGTTTTTCCAAATGGTGTTCTGCGCGACAACGGCCTCTATCGTGTCTGGTACAGTGGCGGAACGCATTAAATTCTGGCCGTTCGTTATCTTTACCGTGCTTTTGACAGGGATTATCTATCCTATTGTTGGGTCATGGGAATGGGGTGGAGGTTTCCTCAACTCTGATGGTTTCATCGCAACATTCGGCTCAGAATTCTCTGACTTCGCGGGATCAACACTCGTTCACTCAACAGGCGGTTGGGCGGCTCTAACAGGCGCTATCATCCTCGGTGCGCGTAAAGGCAAATAT
>CAYGSV010000070.1:0-11266 GCA_964352635.1 uncultured Algimonas sp. | reverse complement strand
TATCTCCACCCCTTTGCTCTTAACAGCTTTGGTCGTGGGTATGATTATTGGCCTCTTACAAGCCCTTACCTCAATTCAGGAAATGACACTGACTTTCGTGCCAAAACTCGGGGCCATGTTGGTTGTGTTTATTATGACGGCAGGTTTTATGGCCAAGATTTGCGTGAACTTGTTCGACCAAGTCGTCATTCCTGCTATTTTGGGATGAGCCTTTAAACGATGCCGACGTCCCTTAAATCCATAACAAGTAACCCTACGGTTTTCTTAGCGATTGGCTTGATGTTCATCATTGTGATGATGGTTTTACCTATGCCGTCATGGGTGTTGGACGTCGGTCTTTCGGCCTCTTTTGCTTTTGCGATTTTGATTTTTACAATCACGCTTTTTATTGAACGCCCGCTTGATTTTAGTTCGTTTCCGTCCGTCCTATTAGCGGCATTGCTATTACGTTTATCGCTCAATATTTCTTCAACTAAGCTCATCATTGGTGAAGGCCATACAGGTCCAGGGGCAGCGGGCGGCGTTATCGAAGGCTTCGCGATGTTCGTCATGGGCGGAAACATTTTCATTGGTTTGATTGTCTTTTCTGTACTCGTCATCGTTAACTTCATGGTCATTGCCAAAGGCGCAGGCCGCATGGCTGAGGTCGGTGCGCGATTTGCTTTGGACGCCATGCCCGGCAAACAAATGGCGATTGATGCTGATTTATCTGCGGGCGCAATTTCTCATGCTCAAGCCAGTGAGCGCCGTATCACGGAACAAGAAGAAACAGCTTTTCTCGGCTCCCTCGATGGCGTTTCAAAGTTTATGAAAGGCGACGCTGTTGCCGGTATTCTTATTACACTGCTCAACCTGATTGCGGGTATCGGCATTGGTATAGGTGTTCACGGAATCTCTTTTGGCGAAGCTGTGAAAAACTATTCCATCCTTACAGTGGGAGATGGTCTCGTCTCGCAAATTCCAGCCGTCATTATTTCTATTGCGGCGGGCCTATTGCTTTCAAAAGGGCGCGGTGAAGGGACGGTTGATCTCGCATTGTTTAAACAATTTGGACAATACCCGGCTGCGATTGGTGCCGTTGCGAGTATCATGGCTATTTTTGCTTTCTTTCCCGGTCTTCCCTTTGTTCCCTTTATGGCAGGGGCCATGATTTTAGCTTATGCATCCTATCGCGCGCAAAAATCAAAGACACAGGCCGAAGTAAAAGCCGCTGAACCTGTCGAAAAAGAAGACGATAAACCGCAAGAAAACAATTTGGGTGACGCGCTAGATATCGATGAGATCAGTGTCGAATTAGCACCTAATATCGTCCCAAATGTCATGGATGAAGACTTCGGATTTGATCAACGTATCCAGAAGATCCGAAAATATATTACCAAGGAATATGGGTTTATCCTGCCGGCTATTCGTCTGACAGATAACGCCTTGATGGAAGATGATACTTATAAAATTAAAATCCAAGGGACAGAGATTGCGACGCAAACTTTGAAATCTAATCAAGTTTTAGCCCTAATTGATGTCGACGAATTTTCTCATATTCCAGGCGATAATACGAAAGAGCCTGTCTTCCAAGCGCCCGCACGTTGGGTTGATAAAGCGCATGAAGATGAGTTGATGATGTTGGGGGCAACGGTCATTGCCCCGATTGAAGTTTTGGCGACGCATTTGCTGGAAGTCATACAGGACAACTTCACCAAAATTCTTTCACGCCGTACGCTTCGTAAGACTCTAGACACGTTCAAAACCGTGAGTGACCCGGACCGCGCAGAATCGAACACAAAAATCTTAGAAGAGTTCTTACCCGATAAAGTTCCGCTAGAATTACTCCAAGGCGTTTGTCGTCTCTTATTGGAAGAACGGATTTCTATTCGTAATATTCCTTTAATTTTGGAACTGATTGTAGAAGCCCGTGGCGCGTTAAATACGACAGAACAAATTGCAGATTTTGTACGTCACCGTATCAGTTATCAGTTCGTCTCTAAATTAAGAGATGACCAAGGGCGTTTGCCATTGGTGCAAATTGGTCCTGATTGGGAAAGTCAGTTCCAAAGTAATGAAACAGTGGATGAAAGCGGTCGTCGTGATATTGCCTTGCCGCCAGATGAATTTAATCGCCTCGCCAAGAGTGTGCGCGAGCAGTTAGATAGCTCTGCGCGGCAAGGCGTTTATGCAGCCATCGCGACAACATCAAAGCGTCGCCGTTTTATTCGCTCCGTGTTGAACGCCAAAGGTGTCCGTAATCCCGTCGTATCCTATGAGGAGATAGGCACGTCTGAACGCCCCGCCGTTATGGGCGTAGCCTGATGGAATTTCTCGAAGGCCTGTCGCTCGTAATGTCCCCTTATATGGGGTCAATTTTTGCGATCATGGCGATTTTTACCCGCATGTCGGTTTTCTTATTTTTGGTCCCGACCATAGGCGAGCGTACGATTACGTCGCGAACGCGTTTGGTCATTGCGATGATGCTAACGTGGCTTTTACTGCCGAGTGTACTGGGCGGCGGTGGCCCTGATATGTCCACCATGAGTTTGGCTTTAGCTGTCATTGCGAAAGAAGGCATTTACGGCGCTTTTATGGGGTTATTCTTACGGCTAATGGTCTTCACTCTCCAGATTGTGGGTAATATCGTTTCGCAATCCATGTCAATTTCACAGCCCTTGGGTGAGGGTATTGCGACTGAGCCCAATCCCACACTCAGTTCGGCTTTCATGTTGGCGGCTGTGACGCTCTTGGTGACATGGGATTTTCATATCGAAGCCTTTGGTCTGTTTCGTCAGTCTTATGAGGCCTTTCCACTCGGGAGTACGCCAGACTTTGATAATTTCGCCTATAGCTTGACGCATAAGGCGGTGACCATGTTTAAGATTGCCTTGTCACTTTCTTTTCCTTTTGTGCTCCTAAACTTTATTTACAATCTCCTCTTGGGGTTTGTGAACCGGGCCATGCCACAGCTCTTAGTCTCCTTTGTGGGTATGCCCGCCATGATTGGCATTGGGATGATTTTACTCGCGCTTTCTATTTCTATGATGATGACATTATGGTTGAGCCATTTCCAAACGCATAGCTCTAGTATTTTCGGATAAAGGGGAGGGCTTTGCATGAGTGAAGAAAACTCCGGTTCCGAAGAAAAGTCCTTTGACGCTTCTGAATCAAAGATCAAAAAATCGCGGGAAAAAGGAGATACGCCGCAATCTATGGAGGCGAATACACTCTTCCTTTATGTCGGGCTCGGTATTGCGGTGCTGATGTTCGGCCAACATATTGCCTCAAAGAGTTTGATGTCATTGACGGGGATGTTGGCGCATCCCGAAGACATCGGTGCTGCACTTTTACTCGCTGAAAAATCAGATACGGGAGGTGACAATGCATCCGCACTTTTATGGGATCCGATTGTGGCGTTTATCCCGTTCTTTCTTTTGCTGATTGTCGCGATTATTTCTTCTTTGGTCTTGCAACAGGCGATTACATTTGCCCCGTCTAAGATTAAGCCCAAGCTTTCCCGCCTATCGCCTATTTCAAATGCGAAACAAAAATACGGGCCGAATGGAATGTTCGAGTTTTTGAAGCGTTTATTCAAACTAACATTTATTGCCGTGATTGGCGGGATGTTTTTCTACAAACTGATTTTAACCTTGCCAGGGGAAGCGGCCATGCCGCCCAATCTGATTGTGCCAGAAATGCACCGCGTCGCGCTTCAACTCATCATGTTTATGATCATCGCGCTTATATTTATTACGCTGATTGATTTACCCTATATGCAGTTCTCACATATGAAAAAATTACGGATGACCCTCAAAGAAGTGCGGGATGAGAATAAGGATTCTGAGGGTGATCCACACATGAAAAGTGAACGCCGCTCTCGGGCCATCGCATTATCACAATCCAGTATGCTCACTGATGTGTTGAGTGCAGACGTAGTCATCGTGAACCCAACGCATTACGCGGTTGCGCTCAAATGGGATCGCAGCCAACAAAGTGTACCCGTGCTTTTAGCAAAGGGTGTAGATGAGCTCGCTTTCCGTATTCGACAAAAGGCCAATATGAATGATATCCCTATTCATTCTGATCCACCCTGTGCGCGTTCCATTTATGCCAGTGTCGAAATTGGCGAGACCATTAAGCCAGAGCATTATGCGGCGGTTGCGGCGTCTATCCATTTTGCCGATAGTTTGAAGAAGCCTAAATACTAGTCATGGCTGAGAAACTCCAAACGCTCTTAGATATTAACGCCATTATGAAACAGCGCGCTGAGCAACGCTTCGCTGTGATTGTTAACGAGCGTCGGTTGATAAAAACACAGATGGAAGGAATAAAAGAAAGTACTCGTTATCAGAAAGAAGCGCTTTACTTGAATGGTGGCTTGCAACCTCTTGCATCAAGAGTATTCACGGAATGGGAAACAGCTCAAGACAGGAAAATAGAGTCCCTAAAACGAAAAGATAAATCGCTCTCAGAGCAACAAGTGCCCATCCGTGCCGAACTGGCATCAATATTTGTGAGAGAGAAAACTCTTACAGAGCGTTTGCGTCGAGAACAGTGCGCGCTAAAGCTTCGTGTTGAAAAGAAACAAGCAGAAAACGTACAGTCAGCTTGGCTACAAAATAACTTGTAAAACCAGTTGCTTTACAGTCATTTATATATATACGACATATTTCAAGTCGCGAATCACCAATTGCGCGCAAATTCATACATACACTAAACTGTCAACCCCATAACCAAGCGGGTAGATTGTAAGGGGTTGTATTTAACCCCTCAAGACAAGCGGCCTAGACAACACCACCTGCTTTGTGTGGGGGAAGGTAAGTTGTTTCTGGTGTATTAAATAAGTGTCATATATTTCCTAACACAAGCGAGAGGAAACTATGATGTTAGATGTCAATTCAGCGACTAAAGATTCAGGTTCTACTGAATTTGCCCCCAGTATCGTTTATTCAAGGTCACTGCCCCAAATCATTGAGGCTTACCAAGATGTTTGTGATCAATTAAATGAGATCGCCGATGAAGTCCCAGAGTCAGCTGATAATGTTGATGATCTGATTGCCAGAGAGCGTGAACTTTTTGATCAACATGCTGAGCTTTTGAATGATGCTATGAGTATGAGAATTCGTACGCTTGATGATGCGAAGGCGATTTTGAAGCTTTGGAAGAACGAAGTTGTTGGCGATCAAAAGGTCAGAAGTCTCAGTGCTGGTGATCAAATTGTTCTTTCCGTCGCTAAGTTTTTGGACGGGTGCTAATCAGATGATAGAAACCTCCACGCCCCGCGCCCCGAATGATGTCGACCGATTTGTCGGAGAAAAATTAACCCGCCTCAGACGTGAGCATGATTACAGCCAAAAAGATGTCGCTGATCTACTTGGTGTTAGCTTTCAGCAAGTGCAAAAATATGAACGGGGTAAAAACCGAATTAGTGTAGGGCGACTTTGGCAGTTATCACTTCTGTTTTCTGTTACGCCTAATTATTTCTATAAAGAACTTATCAATGATAACTTCTCTAGGGACTCCAAAATAGGAGAGGGTCATCTAAGTCACGCGATGTAGTGTCATTTGAAGCCTTCAGAGTTAGAGCGCGTCTTAGCCCCAAGAGACGCGCTCTTTTTCATTATTGAAACAATGAAAATAAAGTCATTTAAAAGAGTCGAATGTCCAAGTGGTTAACTATTCAGTAAGTGTTTATAAGTACATACACTAATATGGTGTTCTTCAAAAGATAAACCATGAATTCCGAAGCTCAAAACCATTCACACCGGATAAGCTTCTTACTTTGAGCGGCTCAGCTTTTTCCACATCCTAAACCCCTAGCTGAGCTGCTCAAAAATTTTCTTGAGAGTAAATAAAGTCGTTAAGTATCTGCGGTGGCGTTTTCCTCAGTTAAATAGCGCATGTAGTTAATTTAGAAACTCTTTCTTTACCAAATCCCTGCAAACACCAATATGGTGTTGTATGAATAAATATCCAGTTCATGCTCACCCAACGGCAATATAAGGGCTCACGATGAAACTGTTTAACAAACTACCTATTCTGGCAAAAGTAACGCTAGCAATCGTATTTTTGGGATTGACCACCGCGACTGTGACAGCAGGATTAGCCTATAAAAACTCAAGTGAGGCTTTGGAGAATGAGATTACGAATAAATTAGAGGCCGTTGTTTCTGCGCGCACCAGCGACCTTGATCGATTGGTAAAAGGCATCGAGTCTGATCTTAAAACCCAAGCCAAGAACCCAGCCATACAAGATGCTTTAGTCGAGTTTAAAGCAGCTTGGGATATATTAGAGAGTGATCAAACAACCACGTTGAAAAATCTCTACATTTCTCAAAACCCATTTCCCGTAGGTAGCAAAGAAAAGTTAGATAACGCTAAAGATGGGAGTGCCTATAGTGATGTTCATGAACATTATCATCCGTTTATAAGGAATTATCTATATGATTATGGGTATTATGATGTGTTTCTCTTTGATACGCGCGGCAACCTAATATATTCGGTTTATAAAGAAGCTGACTTTGCAACGAATTTCTACACTGGAGAATGGGCGAGTTCAGATTTAGGCAACGCTTTTCAAGCCGCAGTAAATAGCCCTGCCGATACAATTTCATTTTTTGATTTTAAACCCTATGGCCCAAGTGCAGATGCGCCCGCGAGCTTTATTTCTATGCCCGTCGTGAGTGATGCAGGGCAAACATTGGGTGTCTTGGCTTATCAATTACCTGTGGGGCGTATAAACACATTAATGGGTGATGAAACAGGTCTTGGCGAGACGGGGGAATCCTATATTGTGGGCGAAGATCTATTGATGCGTTCAGATTCACGGTTTGCTGAAGAATCCACAATCCTCAAACGAAAAGTGGACCTTTCGATAGTCAGAAATGGTTTCACCCAAGAAAAGTCAACGGCAGTCCTTTCGGACGATCGAGGGTTAGACGTTATTGCAACAGCTAATCGTATAGATGTTTTCGATAAGAAATGGGTTGTCCTTGCAAAGCAAGATACAGCAGAGGCCTTTAAGCCTGTTGCAGACCTTAAACGAAACATCGCTATTCAGCTTGGTATTGCAGCATTAGTTTTATCTTTAATTGGTTATCTAATATCATTGAGCCTATCTAAGCCGATTACACATTTAGTTGGGGCGATGAACAAGCTGCAAAACGGCGATACGAAATCCGAAATTCCTTTTGCGGATAGAGGGGACGAAATTGGGAAGATGTCAAAATCTTTAAGATCATTTCGCGATGATTTAGATGTCGCAGTCGAAGCTAATCAAGTCTCGCTCTTCAAAGGGTCAGCCTTTGACTTCTCATCTATGCCGATGATGATTGTAGATCGTGATTTCATGGTTACATTTGTAAATGGCGGAACAGAAAAATTATTCAGTGAGAATGCTGAAGTCTTTGCAAAAGCCTTCCCATCCTTTAACCCAAAGGAAATTGTCGGAACCTGTATTGATGTATTCCACAAGGCTCCATCACACCAAAGAAAACTTTTATCAGACCCATCTAACCTACCCTTTGATACTGATATTTCGATTGGGGATTTAAAATTCCACCTTTCAGTAAGTGGCGTCTTTGACCGAGAAGGCGAGTATCGTGGCAATGTTCTGCAATGGGATAACGTGACGGAGCAACGTACAAACCAAGGCGTAATCAATGCTATTGATGTTAGCCAAGCTTTGATTGAATTTAAACCAAGCGGCGAGATCATAGCAGCCAATCAAAATTTCTTGAACGCTACAGGATATACATTGGAAGAGGTTGTTGGAAAACATCATAGAATTTTCTGCGACCCTGCCTACGCAAAGAGTGCTGACTATCAATTATTCTGGGATAAATTGCGTGCTGGAGAATCTCAAGTTGGTAAAGTTAGTCGTGTAAATAAAAATGGTGAAGAATTATGGCTAGATGCGGCTTACAACTCCATCAAAGAGAAAGATGGATCTGTTTACAAGGTGATCAAAATTGCAAGTGACATCACCCAGTTAGAGAATGATCGAAAACGTCAAGAAAGAATACTTGAAGAGACTTCAAAATCACAAGCAGATGTCGTCTCGAAATTGGCTGCAGGTTTGAAAAAACTTTCAGAAGGTGATTTGATTAGTAAATTAGATATGGTCTTCCCTCAGGAATATGAGCAACTTCGCGCGGACTTTAATTCTGCCGTTGAGCAATTAAATGGCACAATTCAGAAAGTTTCTTCGACCGTTGTCAGTATTCAAAACGGTGCCACAGAAATGAGTCAAGCCTCTGACGATTTGTCGAAACGCACAGAGAACCAAGCTGCCGCCCTTGAAGAAACCGCCGCAGCATTGGACGAAGTTACTGCGACAGTCAAAGAAACCGCTAAGGCAGCCGAAGAGGCGCGTGCAGTCGTAACGTCTGCCCGTAACGATGCTGAAACTGGCGGTAATGTTGTTCGTGAAACGGTTGATGCCATGGGCTCTATTAAAGAGTCCTCGGAGAAGATTTCTCAAATCATTGGTGTCATCGATGAAATCGCGTTCCAAACAAATCTCTTAGCCTTGAATGCCGGTGTAGAAGCCGCGCGTGCAGGAGAGGCAGGCCGCGGTTTTGCGGTTGTAGCCTCTGAGGTTCGCGCTTTGGCTCAACGGTCATCTGATGCTGCGAAAGATATTAAAGATCTCATATCGGCGAGTGCACAACATGTTCAAACGGGTGTAACGCTTGTTGATCAAACGGGTGAGGCGTTAGAGAAAATTGTTACGCAGGTTGCTAATGTCGACTCTCTCGTGTCCGACATTGCGTCATCAGCAAATGAACAGGCGACTGGCTTGGCAGAAGTCAATAACGCGGTCAATGATATGGACCGTGTGACACAAAAGAATGCGGCCATGGTTGAAGAGTCTACGGCCGCTTGCCACGCTCTGACGAATGAGTCCAATGACCTCTCACAATTAGTAAGACACTTCAAAGTTGGTAATTCTCCTGCGAATAATGACGCGCATGCAAGGTCTTCTAGACACGCGAGCCCTGTTCGTGATCAACAGGATCGAGCGGCGGCTTTCTTTGCGGCTGGACAAGGCGGAGCAGCTTTATCCGTTGAGATTGATGATGATAATGACTGGCAGGATTTTTAAATGTCAGTCATCAATGTTTTGGTCGTCGATGATTCGCCGACCATGCGCTCAATCGTAAAGGCTGTTTTACGACAAGATCCTGCGATTACTGTTGTTGGAGAAGCAGAGGATGCTTACCAAGCCAGAGATTTAATTAAATCCCTGAACCCTGACGTGATTACGCTAGATATTGAGATGCCAAAAATGAGTGGTCTCGATTTTTTGAGAAAGATTATGACACTGCGGCCAATGCCTGTTGTGATGGTTTCTAGTCTAACGCAAAAAGGCGCTGTTGATACGATTGAAGCCTTAAGTATTGGTGCTTTTGAATGTGTCGCTAAGCCCATATCTGGAGATTACGTTGCGGGCTTGAAAGGGCTGCCAGAAATTGTCAAAGCCGCTGCGAGTTATAAACCACAGGGCAGCTCAAGAGTCCGTCAACTCTCTCCCGCAATAAAAGACTTTCGTCCAGATAGTTCTATTGTCGGCATAGGGTCTTCAACTGGCGGTGTCGAAGCCTTGGAAATGGTCCTATCTGAATTTCCGAGCAATTGCCCTCCGACAGTTATAACTCAACACATGCCACAGACTTTTTTAAAAACATTTGCTGCAAGACTTGATTGCTTAGTGGCCCCAAAAGTCACGATTGCGACTGAAAATGCTATGTTGCAGAAAGGGCATATATATCTTGCACCTGGTGGGGCTCATCATTTGGAAATAAAAGGAAACCTAAACTTTACATGTCATTTGCGTACGGGCGAAACTGTATCTGGGCATAGGCCATCGGTTGATGTTTTGTTTTCCTCTATTGCGAAATGTGCAGGCCGACGAGGTGTTGGCGCTATATTAACGGGTATGGGCCGTGATGGTGCCAAGGGATTACTGACAATCCGTGAGTCTGGAGGGCGAACGATTGGACAAGATGAAAAATCGAGTGTTGTTTATGGTATGCCCAAGGTGGCTCAAGACATAGGTGCCGTACAATTCCAAAAGCCATTGAAGTTAATTGGTAAAGAAATTTTATCACTCTGCAATGCGAACGCTAAGGCTTTGCGTAGCGCATGACACTCGCCTCCCACCGTAATCCAAAGTCTATAAATGTTGTCCAAGGTGAATTTGTCGTCTCGGCCGACGAAGAAGAGGTCTTGACGACAGTTTTAGGGTCATGTGTGGCTGCCTGCTTATACGATCCAGTCGCAAAGGTTGGGGGCATGAACCATTTCTTATTACCTGGTGAACAGGTGGAGAAAAGTGCAAATATGAGCTATGGTTTGAACGCCATGGAACTCCTTATAAACACCATGCTTAAACATGGAGGGCGTAGAGGGCGTTTCAAAGCAAAAGTCTTTGGCGGCGCTAGAATGCACGAGGGATTGACGGATATAGGCGCTCAGAATGCGGCTTTTATAGAAGAATTTTTAGATCTCGAAGGGATTACCTGTGAATCGAGAAGCCTACGTGGAACATCGGCACGACGTGTTCGCTTTTGGCCAGTCACAGGACGAGCACAATTAAAAATTATAGGGGCGGCATCAGAGGTGAAAGTTGTTTCGGCACCCCGCCCGACCAATAGGGTGACAACTGTTTCCTCGGACTTAGAACTCTTCTAAGACACCTTTTTCCGAGCATGAGTTTATGGTTGGATCTTCTTCACCCTTAAAAGTTATTGCCAAATCTTTTAACTTGATATCAGCGATTGCTTTATCACAATCTAATGACCAATTCCGTGGAGTGGTCTTTTCAGATTTCAACCAAAATTCAGATAGGGCTTCTAAACTCTGCGTTAGATAATCTAATCTTTGGAGAGTTTGTAGTGACTCATTAGATTGAACTTTTGATGTCACAACAACATTTTGCAAACTCTCAGCGATATGCTGTAGGTCTTGTAATTCACTGGCCGTGGCCCGCAGGAGTCGGTGTAAAGGGGTGGGGGTGCTCATTGATAAGTAACCCTAGAGTCGGCCAACAACTTTCTCCATACACTGTTTTAATTGTGGAGTGGAGAAAGGTTTCTTAATGAAATTATTCAAACCAAGTTTAATGCCAGTCTGTACAATTTTTGGATCAGGGCTACCCGTGATCAAAATAAAGCCCGTACGTGCTGTAGGTTGATGAGAGCGCACGGCTTTTAATAATTCTAAACCTGTCATACCAGGCATATTCTGATTCCTGCTTCTCCAGGATATAGATGGCTTTGTGA
>CAYGSV010000069.1:0-11305 GCA_964352635.1 uncultured Algimonas sp. | reverse complement strand
GTATTATTGCACCAGGAATAAACTTATCTGTTAAAGCCCTGCATGAGGCGGCCGCACAACTTCCCCGTATCGAAATTAAGAAGCCTGAGAAGGTGGTAGGTAAGAATACGGTTGCGGCCATGCAGTCGGGTATTTTTTGGGGCTATATTGGTTTAATTGATGGTCTCGTTGAGAAAATAAAAGCCGAGGACGGACGCAAGTTTACAGTGATCGGTACGGGCGGCGTCGCGTCATTATTCGAAGGCGCTTCTGCGACAATTGACCATTACGACTCGCAACTGACGATTGACGGCCTATATGAGATATGGCGTCTCAATAAATAAAACACCTCGGTTAGAAGCTGAGAAAAAGAAAAATAATATGAAAAAAACAAACTCTCATGACGATGAATTCGTCTTCTTACCTTTGGGTGGGAGCGGTGAAATTGGCATGAACCTCAATGTCTTTGGCTTTGGCCCTGCGGATAATCGCAAATGGGTTATTGTTGATATTGGCGTGACCTTTGGTGGGCCAGACACACCCGGTGTAGAAATCATTATGCCTGATATTGCCTTCCTTGAGGAGCAACGTGGTAACATCCTTGGCATAATCCTGACCCATGCCCATGAGGATCATATGGGAGCGCTCGCGCGTCTATGGCCACGTCTGCGGTGCCCTGTCTATGCGACGCCTTTCACCATGTATTTGGTTAAAGACCGCCTCAGTGAATTTGATTTGTTGGACAGCGTAGAGCTTCGTGAAGTACCGCTAAAAGGATCCTTCAGCCTCGGGCCGTTTGATTTTGATATGATAACGCTTACCCATTCTATTCCTGAGCCCAATGCGCTGGCGATTAAAACAAAGCTTGGAACTGTGCTGCATACAGGTGATTGGAAAATCGACCCTAATCCCCAAATCGGCGAACCCGTTGACGAGAAAGCCCTCCGCGACTTAGGCAAAGCGGGTGTCACGGCGATGATATGTGACTCCACAAATGTCTTCTCTCCGGGGGAAGCCGGGTCAGAAGAGGGCGTACGTGAAGAAATTACCAAAGTTATTGCCGAATTTGCAGGGCATGGTGTTGCCGTGGCGGCCTTTGCGTCCAATGTGGCGCGTCTTGAGTCTGTCATGCTTGCCGCGCGTGAAAACGACCGCTCTGTTTGCCTCGTCGGGCGTTCTATGCGCCGCATGGTTGGGGCGGCTAAATCAGTCGGCTTACTAGAAAAGACGGGTGAATTACTGACCGAAGATCAGGCGTGTGCTCTCCCATCCGCCCATGTGCTCTATCTCTGTACGGGTAGCCAAGGGGAACCTCGCGCCGCGCTCTCGCGTATCGCCTCTGGTCAGCACCGCAGTGTGAAATTCAGCGAAGGTGATGCGGTTATTTTCTCCTCTAAAATCATACCTGGGAACGACAAAAATATCTTCGCCCTCCAAAATGCGCTGGCTGATGATGGTGTGCATATTGTGACGGAAAAAGACCGCCCTATTCACGTTTCGGGGCATCCATGTCGGGATGAACTGACCCGAATGTATGAATGGGTGAACCCAGAAATCGCTATTCCTGTGCATGGTGAGCGCCGTCACCTTTTGGAACATGCGCGCCTCGCGAAATCGCTTGGTATTAAAAAAGCCTATCCGCCGCGTAATGGCGAAATGATAAAACTTGCGCCGAATGGGCCAGAGGTTGTTGATATTACGCCGTCAGGACGCCTTCATCAGGACGGTAATGCCATCGTCTCTTCACTCGACGAAGGTTTACGCCTGCGAAAGAAAATGGCCTATGCGGGGCATATCTCTGTCAGCCTCGTTGTCGACCAACGCGGTAAAATTATCAGTGGGCCAGAACCGCGTATCAGTGGTTTCCCTGAAGGCCGAAACGGCGAAGTCCTCGATGTTCTTTTGGATGTCGTCGAAGATACAGCCTTAGACGCCTTTGAAGAGCTTTCCATGAAAGCCCGCAAAGAAGAAGACCTCATAGAAGATAAACTCCGCGCCCGTATTAAACGCCGTGTACGTGAAATGACAGATAAGCGCACGATTGTTGAGGTTCTAGCTCATAAGGTGAAAACATGATTGGCCCCCTTAATCACGTTGGTATCGCTGTTCCTGACATCGAAAAAGCTCTCGCCTTTTACCGCGATGTGTTGGGCGCGACGGACTGTACAGAACCCAAGGTGCTTGCGCCACAAGGCGTGACTTATGCCTTCGTGAACCTACCGAGCGGGCAGGTTGAGCTGATTGAACCTTACGGCGATACATCCCCTATCATTCGGTTTTTGGAAAAGAACCCCAAAGGTGGACAACATCATATCTGTTTTGAAGTCGATGACATCCATGAAGCCAAAGCTTTGATGGAAAAACGCGGTATGCGCGTACTCGGCGACCCGCGCATTGGCGCGCATGGGACGCTCGTCGTCTTTTTGCATCCAGGTGATGCGGGCGGTGTCCTGATTGAGTTGATGGAAAGCCATAAGGACGACCATGCCGATGCGAGCGGAGGCTACTAAATGAATCCGTTTTCTATGTTTGTGATGTTTCTCATCATTTGGTGGACGATTTTATTTATTGTCCTGCCAATGGGCGTTCGGGGTCAAGCAGAAGAAAATGATATTGTCGAAGGGTCTGAACCAGGCGCGCCCGTCGAGAGTAACATCAAATCAAAATTTATCCTGACGACAAAGATTACGATTGGTGTTTGGCTAGTCTTTTGCGCCGTGATCTGGTCAGGCCTTTTGAACTGGGAAATGTTTGGGTCTTGGTTGAGTCTCAAGGGTGAGCTTTAACTACCTTCTTTCATGCCGTAATTTAATGGTCATAACAGTGACTTAGGCTTGTTGCGCCGCGTGAGTCGCGTTAAGCGAAAAGCTCGATATAAACAGAGTTTACTATGCGCCTCTCAAATTATTTCCTGCCTGTGCTGAAGGAAACGCCAGCGGAAGCGACCATTGCGTCTCACCAGCTCATGTTGCGCGCAGGGATGATAAAGCAAAACAGCGCAGGTATTTATTCTTGGTTGCCCTTAGGCCTGAAAGTTCTGCGTAAGATTGAGACGATTGTTCGTGAAGAACAAAACAAAGCGGGCGCCGTTGAGATGCTCATGCCGACCATTCAATCGGCCGACCTCTGGAAAGAAACAGGGCGTTATGATGCTTACGGGCCAGAGATGTTACGCATTACAGACCGCCATGACCGCGAGATGCTATTCGGTCCGACAAATGAAGATATGATAACGGATATTTTCCGTACTTATATCAGGTCTTACAAAGACTTACCGAAACTTCTTTATCATATTCAGTGGAAATTCCGTGATGAAAGACGTCCGCGTTTTGGCGTGATGCGTGGCCGTGAATTCCTTATGAAAGACACCTATAGCTTTGACATTGATGAAGAGAGCGCACGTCGCTCTTACTACAAAATGTTTGTAGCTTATCTCAACACATTTGCGCGTTTGGGCATTAAAGCCATCCCCGTCAAAGCCGATCCCGGCCCCATCGGCGGTGACCTGACTCATGAATTTGTAATCCTCGCTGAAACAGGTGAGAGCGAAGTTTTCTGTCACAAAGACCTCCTCGATATGGACGCCCCGGGTGACGTAGATTTCCAATCTGATTTGTCCAATCACGTTGATAAACGCCGTGCGCTTTACGCGGCGACCGACGAAACGCATGATGCTGAGGCCTTTGCGGCTATCCCCGAAGACAAGCAAATGACGGCTCGGGGTATCGAAGTTGGACATATTTTCTATTTCGCGGATAAATACACGGCCCCTATGGGCGCCAAGGTTATGGGCCCTGATAATAAAGAACATGTCGTTCAAGGGGGGTCCTACGGTATTGGTGTGTCACGCTTAGTCGGTGCTATCATTGAGGCTTGCCATGATGACAATGGTTGTATTTGGCCCAAATCTGTTGCGCCTTTCGGTGTGGGTATCATCAACCTAAAAGCCGGTGATGAGGCGGCTGACGCGGCGTGTGACGACCTTTATGCAAAACTGACAGAGCTTGGTTGTGACCCGCTTTACGACGATACCAAAGATCGTGGCGGCGTGAAGTTCGGCCGTATGGACCTCATTGGTTTGCCCTATCAGGTCACGATTGGACCACGAGGCCTCAAAAACGGTGTTGTCGAAGTGAAAAACCGCGCCACGGGTGATAAGGTCGAAATGTCACCAGAAGCGGCTGTGACGTTCTTAACAACAGAGTTTGCGTCTTGAGCGCGGATCTAAAAATCCAGTCTAATAAACCTTTTGGCGCGATTGAGCGCCGTATCGCCATGCGCTATTTGCGGGCGAAGAAGACCCAAGGCGGCGTTGGCCTCATCGCCGCGATTTCCTTTACCTGTATCGCCCTCGCGATTTGGGCAATGATTGCCATTATGTCGATCATGAACGGGTTTCGGGATGATATGATACGCCTGACAATTGGTAGCGAAGGCCACATGTATGTTGCCAGTACAGCGCCACAGCCCACGGCTGAATCTATGCAAGAGATGGAAGACCGTCTTTCTGCTGTACCGGGTGTGGATGAGGCCTTTCAATTTTCTGAACACCAAACAGGCCTCTCTGCCAATAATCAATTTGGGTTTGGGCAAGTCATCGGCATTCGCCCTGAAAATATTCGGGGGTTTGAGATGATTTCTCAGTCCATCGTTGAGGGAAGCCTTGATGGGTTTGGTATGGGGCAAGGCTCCGACCATCATATCGCAATGGGGAACCGTTTGGCCGCGTCTTTGGGGCTTAGAGCGGGCGATAGGGTAACGATTTATTCCCCTCGTACCCGCGCCACCGCTTTCGGGCCACCTCAACCCATTCGTAAAAATTACACAATTGGTGCGATATTCGAAGTCGGCTTGCTTATTCCTGACTCCACCTATGTCTATATGGATTTTGATCAAGCAGGGCTTTTGTTTAATGATGGGAAGCTGTCTGGTGAAATTCAGTTGAGGCTTGATGATGTCGATATGATTGATCGCCTTCGACAACCTGTGGCCAATGCGGCGGAGGAGCCGATATTCTTATCTACTTGGAAAGACCGCCCGCGCAATGCGGCGACCGCGACCGCCTTACGCACAGAACAAATTGCGATGCGATTTATCTTTATGATTGTGGTGATTATTGCCGCGTTCCCTGTCTTGGCATCCATGATTATGTTGGTGAAAAACAAATCCAAAGACATCGCCATTTTGCGAACCATTGGTATGTCACGTAGCGCAATTTTGCGCGTTTTCTTTATGTCTGGAGCCATGATTGGCATACTCGGTACGCTTGTGGGATTGGTCGTTGGTATCTTATTCTGCTTGAATATCGGGGCAATCCAAGCGGCGATTGAGTTTGTGACGGGGACAGAATTATTCCCCGCCGATGTTTATCAACTCTCTGGCGGCATACCGGCCAAAATCGTTTGGTCAGAAGTCTTTGGCGTGGCCTTTTGGGGTTTCCTTATTTCTGCGGCGGCGACGTTTTTACCCGCGCTCAATGCGTCTAAAGTCGATCCTGTAGATGCCTTGAGATATGAATAGGGGGCATTGATGACGGCAAGACCCATATTATCTGTACGCAATTTACACCGCTCCTATCAGTCAGGACCCAAGACACTGAACGTCTTGGCAGGCGCGGATATTGACATTTTCCCCGGCGAGATGGTCGGTCTCATTGGCCCATCAGGCTCTGGTAAATCGACCTTGCTCCATGCGGCAGGTCTTCTTGAAAAACCGAATGCAGGTGAGGTTTACATCAATGGACGTGAATGCCTCAAGCTCTCTGACGATCAACGCACAGCCATACGCCGCGAAACGATTGGTGTTGTTTATCAATTTCATCATCTGCAAAAAGAATTCTCTGCCGAAGAAAATGTTGTTATTCCCCAAATGGTTGCAGGCAAGAGTGAACGTAAGGCTTTAGAAGAGGCTCGCCGCCTTTTGACACTCATGGGCCTCAAAGAGCGCATGCACCATAAGCCGTCTGAGATGTCAGGCGGTGAACAACAGCGGGTTGCTATTTCTCGCGCCCTCGCCAATAAACCGCAAATCCTCTTGGCCGACGAACCGACAGGCAACCTCGACCCTGCGACATCATCCTCGGTCTTTCAAAGCTTGCTCGACTTAACGCGTATGGAAGGCGTCTCCGCCCTTGTGGCGACGCATAATATGGAACTCACTCAATTCATGGACCGTGTCTTTACGGTTCGCGATGGATTGGTCGTGCCATTAAAGGTGCCAGTTTAGACCTTATTCCGCGTGAGGGCGTAAAAGCCTATTCCAAGTATTATGACGCCGAGTCCAGCCAGCCCCACTACCGGGTCATCTTTCACGACAAAGACGAGGGTAAAGCCTGTAATCAACAGATAGAGAATAGGCGTTAAAGGATAAGCGAAGGCTTTATAGGGGCGCTCGAGGTCTTTATATTTTGTGCGCAGGATAAAGAGCCCAACTACTGTCATGAAACTACTGAGGGCCAACATAGAGCCTGCAAAATAGATGATCTGCTTAAAGCTCGCTGTAAGGATGAAGATTATCGCTATAAGCGATTGAAAAATAATGGCTATGTAAGGGAGTTCAGCCTTATTGGTACGTGAAAACCATTTAAAGGCTTTGATGTCTTCGCCCAAGACTTGCAAGGCCCGCGGGCCAGAAATCGTCATGGCACTGACAGAGGATATGAGTAAGAGTGAAAGCATCCCACCTGCAATACGTGCGCCATTTTCACCGAATATATTCTTCGCCGCGATGTAACCTATTTCAATTTCGCCTTTTATGGCGTCCATCGGGGCCGCATAAAGAAATGCTGCGTTGAGCAAAACGTAAAGCCCCATCACGACGGCTGTGCCGGTCATCAATATTTTGGGGAGTGATTTTTGCGGATTGGCTAATTCACCCGAAATATAGGTCGCCGCATTCCAGCCCGTGTAAGCATATGTCACATAAATCAGAGCGACGGCATAAGTCCCACTAAACATAACGGCCATATCGCCTGATTGCGGCATTAATGTAAGGGACTGAGGGTTAGGCGTAAAGAGGAAAGCCGCCCCGCAAAAGGCCAAAATCAAAAGGATTTTGAGCAGGGTGAAACTGTTCTGCAAGCCAGAGCTAAGGTTTCGCGTGAGGCTATGAATAGCGGCTAGACTGACAACGAGGGCGATAGCAACGGCTTTTTCTGTCCCTTCGCTCCAATCGAAGGGCGAGGCCGCCCCTGTATATTTGGCAAAGGCAAGGGCCACCGCCGCTATGGGGGCTGCAAAGCCAACAGTCGCACTAATCCAACCCGCTACAAATCCTGCGGCGGGGTGATAAAGGCGGCCAAGGAAGTTATATTCGCCGCCTGAGCGGGGAAGAGCGGCCCCAAGCTCCGCATAGCTGACAGCGCCGCAAAAAGCCGCCACGCCGCCAATAACCCACAACATCAAAAGCGCAAAGACAGAGGATATATCCACCAGCTGGAACCCAAGCGAGGTAAACACGCCCATCCCAACCATATTAGCGATAATGATGGACGTCGCCGTACGGGCAGAAAATGTGGAGGCGGTTGATTTCATGTTTAACTACTGCGCTGTGATTGGACGGAGTGCAAATGTTAAGTTTAGAGGCAAGAAAGCCGATGGGATAGCTTGTTTACGCCTAACTTGCTGATGCCAGCAATCTGTTGCATGAAAAGAGATTACGCCCCCAAAGCAAGATAGGACAACTGAAATGTCACAAACTAATATTGATTTTGAAATCCCTCAAGAGGTGCTGGATCTTTATGATGATTATGCACATGGGGGAATGGATCGCCGCACATTTATGAGAAAGCTCTCTGCCTTCGCGACGGCAACGGTTTCTGTTTCCATGTTGGCCGCTTGTGTAACGCCGGACTATTCTGAAAAGACCGCAGATGTGTCTTCAGCGTCCAAGGACATTCAAGTCGAAACATTTTCTTACTTGTCAGACGGGATTGGAAAAGAACCTCCTCGTGAAATTTCGGGTGATTTGGTGCTGCCCGCGAATATTAAGCGACCAAAAGGTGGGGTTGTTGTTATTCATGAAAATCGTGGACTTAACCCATACATCAAAGATGTCGCCAGACGCGTTGCCAAGGCGGGCTATGTTGCTTTGGCACCAGATGCGCTTTCTCCTCTAGGCGGTTATCCGGGGAATGACGATGATGGTCGCGCTTTACAACGTAAAAGAGATCGCGCGGAAATGCTCTCCGACTTTATTAAAGCTGCAGAAGTTCTTCGTGATCATGAATCAACGAATGGAAAAATTACGGCTATGGGCTTCTGCTTTGGCGGTGGCGTTTCAAACCTTATGGCGGCGCGCTTAGATTGGCTGGCAGGGGCCGTGCCCTATTACGGTGGCTGGCCGACAGCCGAAGATGCCGCCCGCGTAAAAGCCCCTCTGCAAATTCACCTCGCAGAACTTGATAAGCGCGTGAACGCAGGCTGGCCCGCTTATGAAGCGGCTTTGAAAGCGAATGACGTCAATTTTGATGCCTTTATGTATCCGAATACAAATCACGGTTTCCATAATAATACGACAGGGCGTTATGATGAAAAAGCTGCGGCACTTGCATGGCAGCGCACAACAGGATTTTTCGACAGGGTCTTGAAAGCTTGATGTTGGGCACGTTTGCTGTTGTTGGCTTCGTAGGTCCGATTCCCTTTACCCACAGCGCGTAGGAAAACATCCCTAGAGTCAGTTTGACTCTTGCGATGCTAATTATCGGGCTATGTTATGAATTAATTGAGAAGGCAGACGCTTCAGTGAAAGTAAAAAGTTAATGTGTTCAGCTAGAGTTCATAGAACTTCGCCTAACTCAGGTTTATTCATTAACTCATGATCTGGGAGGAAAATACCATGAGCAAACGCGACGAATTAATCCAAAAATATGCAGGTGACCTGAAAGAAAAGTGTGGCGTGACGCCAGACATGGATTTCTTGAAAAAAGTGACCATAGGCTGCGGGCCGTCTATTTATAATCGTGATGCATCCACAGTATCTGCGTCTGATGATAGCGAACTTGAGACAGTTAAAAAGAACTTTTTGATTGGTAAGCTTGGTTTGAAAGATAGTGCTGATTTAGACGCGGCTATTGATGCTGTGATGGAGCAATATGGTCGTTCAGAACGAACAAAATACCGCGCTGTTGTTTATTATCTTTTGGCGAAGCACTTCAAAAAAGAGTCTGTATATAAATAGGGCCCATAGATAACTCTATGTGGGGCAAGGCGACGGGTATATCCCGTCGCTTTTTTATGCTTTGAAATTACGGTTGGAGGACAACGTTAGAATAGCGTTTTAAAGGTTGATTGCTGCAACTTTGAATTAGACGAATTTTGAAAATTCAACTTTCAATGCGTCAACACCGTCGCGTCATTATGGTATGGCGTAATGGGGCAGTATGAAAAAAAACGAAGAAAAAGCGCCAAATGGTAAGCCGCTCAATAAGTCTCTTATTGTAAGAGTCGGGAAATACTTACGGCAATATATCAATCCTTATATTAAGAAGCACTCTTCTGTACCCGATGTTGCAATTTGGGAGTCTTCTGATTTTCCTTGGCTAAAAACACTTGAAGACAATTGGGAAGCTATTCGGGATGAGGCGTCTGAGATTTTACGCTATCGCGAGGCTATTCCGCCATTATCAGAAATTTCGCCTGACCATGCACGGTTGGATGCAGAGAAGAAATGGCGTTCTTATTTCCTTTGGGGCTATGGATTTAAATCGAAAGAAAATTGTGCGCGATGTCCCAAAACAACCGCGATTGTTGAAAGACTGCCAGGTTTAAGAACCGCCTTATTCTCAATTCACGATCCAGGTATGGAAATTGCCCCACATAAGGGTGTAACGGCGGGCATTTGCGTGTCTCATCTCGGGTTGATGATACCCAAAGACCGCACGAGTTGTGCCATTCGCGTCGAGAATGAAACCGTACATTGGGAAAATGGAAAAGCCTTTGTATTCGATGATACCCGCGAGCATGAAACGTGGAACCACACGGATGAGACGCGGGTAATCTTGCTTTTACATGTCGATAGGCCCGTGCGATTTCCTGGGTCTATTCTCTCGAAACTGTTTATGCTGGGCATTCGTTATAGCCCCTTTATCGGGGATGCGCGCCGAAAAATGGGCGATTGGAATACGTCATTCATTGCGTTGGAAAAAGAAAACGCCGCGGAAAATAGGTCCTAATTTATAAAATTTCAGCCTTATGATCCCGAGAGAGAAGTGCGTTCAGCACAGATTGTATGTCTAGGTCGCCAGATAAAACATCCGCCACGGCTTCACAAATTGGCATTTCCACACCGAGGCCTTCCGCCATTTGCTTCAGGGCAGGGGCCGTTGCGACGCCTTCCGTCACGCTGTTTCGTGCACCTAAAATATCCTCGAGTTTTTCACCGCGACCCAAAGCGAGACCGCAGGACATATTACGTGATTGTTCACTTGAGCAGGTCAGAACCAGATCCCCTAATCCGCACAAGCCTGTCAGTGTTTCAGGATTGCAGCCGAGTGCTTTGCCCAATCGTCGCATCTCCGCAAAGCCGCGCGCAATAATCGCGGCATGGGCGGAGCGCCCCAATCCCATGCCGAGCACCATGCCGCAGGCAATCGCCAATACGTTCTTAACCGCACCGCCAATTTCTGCACCCAGTACATCTGTTGCCAAATAGCGACGGAAGGTTGGGGCCGCTACGGCCTTAATCAATGCTTCACCCATCGCCTCATCTTCACAGGCCAAAGTCACCGCGGTCGGCAAACCCTTGGCCACATCAATAGCAAAGCTAGGCCCCGATAAAACGGCGGTCACCGTTTGGGGCAAAGTCTCGGCCAAAACGTCTGACATAAATTCGCGCGTGCTAATCTCGATACCTTTAGAACATAAAATTACGGGCGTGCCGTTAAGTGCTGTCTCATCTTTCAACGCTGATAAGGTCTGCCGTGTGAATTGCGCGGGCACGACAGAGAGCAGGGCGTCACACTTCGCGAGCGCTTTTAAATCCTTAGTCGCTTTAATCTTATCCGACAATTTGACATCAGGCAGAAATTTCGCGTTCTGATGGCCCGCATTAATCCCATCAACAACATCGGCCTCATAGGCCCAGAGCAAGACATCTCGCCCGCCGACGGCGAGGCTTTGCGCCAAAGCTGTGCCCCATGCGCCTGCGCCAATGACGCCAAAATTCTGAAAATTATAGGTCAAGACTTTGGACCTTTCTTGCCAAACCCACTGGCGGGGTTGGCTTTTGCGGCGTCACCATCCAGTGGCCAGCGCGGTCGGGCTTTGGCGTCGAGCGTATCTATATCAGCCGCCGCTAAACGCGCAGCGCCTGCGAGCGCTATCATGGC
>CAYGSV010000068.1:0-11370 GCA_964352635.1 uncultured Algimonas sp. | reverse complement strand
CGCATATACAGTCTGAGGGACTGGAGGACTTACGTAAAGATATTCTCCGGGACCGCATGTTAATAACAGCAGCTATGGGCGGGACGTCTTCAGATTTGGAAACACGAACAGCACTCTGGCAAGCCGAGGCTGACGCTCTGACCGAGCAACACCAAACAATCGACGAAACACATGGTACGCGATTACGAATGGCAGATACTATTCGTGATGATAATTCGGAAGCGCTTCGGCGCTTGATGCGGGCCGCAAAGTCTGATGAAGACTAGTGGTGCGTGAACAGGAACAATGGTTACGCGTTATGTTTAACGTATAACTAAGACTATATTAAAGGTCAGGTCTTAAGCCCTTGTGTTTAACCTGTCTTTTGACATTGGAAAGGTGCCTCTATGGCCGGCACAGCCACCCCGAATAAAGATGACGTTCTCGTAGAAGAGGCGACGTCCGAAAATACGAAAACCCCAGGTAAGCGCCTCGATATGGATAATATCGAAGTCAAGCGCATGATTGCAAAGGCTAAGAAAAACTCTGGCCTCTTGGCAATTGATGAATTGCGTAAGCATATCGATATGGATGGCATCTCTGCCGATGAAATCGAAGTTGTCCTCGCGGCCCTGTCAGAATTGGGCGTTTCCGTTTATGACGACACCGAAGAGCCAACGCTAGGGTCAAAGACGCTTGCCCGCGCTGAGACAACCACTGTTAAAGGCGGTAACTCGAAAGAGGAACTTGACCGCACAGACGACCCCGTTCGCATGTATCTGCGCGAAATGGGCGTTGTCGAGTTGCTTTCGCGTGAAGGCGAAATCGCGATTGCCAAACGGATCGAGGCCGGTCGCGATACCATGATTAAGGGCCTTTGTGAGTCCGCTCTGACTTTTGAAGCGATTATGATTTGGCGCGAAGAATTGGCCGAAGGCCACATTCTCTTGCGTGATATTATCGATCTGGACGGAATGTATAACCAGTCCATCGGTAATATTCAGGAAGACCGTTCACAAGCGGCTGTGCGTCGTGAGAAAATCGAAAAAGGCGAGATTGAAGCCACAGAAGATGACGATCTTACGACACCCGTTCATCCGCCGCGTGTTAAGCCCGTCGAGCGTAATTACGCCCCAGGTGAAAAAACCGTCGATGATGATGAAGAGGAAGAAGAAGATAAGACAAACCTCTCCATGGCGTCGATGGAAGCGGCGCTTCGTGACGATATCATGGAACGGCTTGATCGGATTTCGTCTGATTTTAATCGCTTTCAAAAGCTACAAGCGATGCTCATTAAAGCCCGTCTTACGGGTAAGAAAATGCGTAAGCCGCAGGCCGAAGAATATGACGCTATTCAAGACAAAATCATCGATGAGATTAAATCCCTTCAACTCAACAATGCCCGTATCGATGCGCTGATTGATCAGCTTTACGCCATTAACAAGCGATTCATCAGCCTCGAAGGCCGCCTTATGCGCCTTGCTGATGGTAACGGCGTGCCGCGCCAAGAATTCCTCCAAGCCTATTTGGGCTCAGAGCTTAATCCGAATTGGATGGAAGATATGGCCGGGCAGTCCGAAGCCTGGGATCGTTTCCTGAAGCGTGAAAATACGTCGATTGAAAAATTGCGGGGCGAAATTGGTGGCTTGGCGCAAGAAACAGGCGTGCCTGTTGATGAGTTCCGCCGCATTGTTCAAACCGTTCAAAAAGGTGAACGCGAAGCGCGTCAGGCCAAAAAAGAAATGGTCGAAGCCAATCTTCGTCTCGTGATTTCAATTGCGAAGAAATATACAAATCGTGGCCTCCAATTCCTCGACCTCATTCAGGAAGGTAATATCGGCTTGATGAAGGCGGTTGATAAATTTGAATATCGTCGTGGTTATAAATTCTCGACCTATGCGACATGGTGGATTCGACAAGCGATTACGCGGTCTATCGCGGATCAGGCCCGTACAATTCGTATTCCTGTTCATATGATTGAGACGATCAATAAAATCGTCCGGACATCGCGTCAGATTTTACATGAAATCGGTCGTGAGCCGACGCCAGAAGAATTGGCGGCAAAGCTTTCTATGCCACTTGAAAAAGTGCGTAAGGTTATGAAAATTGCCAAAGAGCCCATCTCTCTCGAAACGCCCATCGGGGACGAAGAAGATAGCCAACTCGGTGACTTCATCGAGGACAGCAATGCTATTCTCCCGATTGAAGCCGCTATTCAATCCAACTTGCGTGAAACAACAACACGTGTCTTGGCGTCACTGACGCCGCGCGAAGAACGTGTTCTGCGTATGCGTTTTGGTATCGGTATGAACACAGACCACACGCTCGAAGAAGTCGGACAACAGTTCTCGGTTACGCGCGAACGTATTCGCCAGATTGAAGCGAAAGCGCTACGGAAACTAAAACACCCAAGCCGAAGCCGGAAGTTACGGAGCTTCTTGGATCAGTAATAAAAAAGCCGCTTTAAAGCGGCTTTTTCTTTAGTCGCTATAATGAAACTTACTATATAAATTTGACTTTCAATCTTAAGTTTTGAATATATAGATATTGGTTATGTCTATAAATTCAATCAGTTCGTGGAAATCTGGTGATAATTATGATGAAATTGAGCAAAGTTTAGCTAGTTCAAGAATAATTTCCATGAGCCCTATAAGTGTAAAACTTTCAAAGGTTCCTTGGGCTAAAGGTTATAACTCTATTTATCACGTCCATCTAAGTTGTGGTACTGAGGGAGTTTTTAGACCTTACTCAGAGAAACAAAATTCTAAATATTTTGATAGTACGATTTTTGCTTATACTATTTCTAAAAACCTTGGCTTTAATGTTGTGCCACCTGCTGTACAAAGTGCAATAAACGTTAAGGGAGATAATCCAACAATGGGAAGTTTTCAATTATTTATTTCCCCAGACGTATGGAGTGTAGAACATCAAAAATACTCAAATTTTATAAACAACGTATCCCAAAATGAGCAGGAGAAAGTTGAGGCTTTTCAATACTTAACTGGCCTATGTGACAGGCATAAAGGAAATCGAATTATCGACCACAACGGTTACGTTGCGGTAATTGATGTAGGTGATATCTGCACTCCTAAAATGATTATACCAGGTCAATGGGAATTTATTTTGATTGGAAGTCTGTCTCAATCAGTTCAAATTAAGGGGGCTTTAGATTTTGAAAATCAGAGAATTGATAAAATAAATAATCCAAGTAGTGACGACTTACATATATTGTTCAAACCATTTGTTCCAAAAGATAGATTAACCTTCTATGTGAATATTTGGGTGGATAGACTCTGTTTAAATAGTAAAGAGTCACAATCTGTTGAGTTTATATTTTGGCGAAAAAGCTTGTGGGTAAAACACTCACGAAAAACATACACACCACTGAAAAATATCATTATCTCTGATTTAATAGAAAACAAAATACGGAATGTAACATTAGTTGATTTAGTTAAATGGAGTCAAAATGAGAGTGCTCTTTTAACTATTGAGACTATTTTTTACCGGGTCAGTAAGCTTAAACGGAAATTGATAAATAGAAAAACCAATGATAATTTAAACAATTTTCCAATGGCTGATATCTTAGCCGTAATCTCTGAGCAAAAAGAAGATAAGAATGCTCTCAAAAAGAAAATCACGGATTTAAAGTACAAATCGAAAGTGGATAAGATTAATTTTCAAGCGGAACTCGAAGATTTAAAGCAAAAACATTTCGATAAGAAAGCAGTAATTAAAGCATCTAATGAAAAGTTACTAAAGTTAAAGTCCCAATTGGAAAAGCAATCTCTGGCATTGGATTCTATGAGTAAAGGGTTTCAGCAAGCCCAGACTAAAATACTAAGTTTAAAAAACGATATTCATGACTTAAACTCTACTATTAATTTTCCCGCTCGAATTAACAGAGCTAAAAGAGAAGGGCTTTCTAGTCATAAGTATTGGCTATCTGTTTTTAAGAAACTCTTACGCAGTTTGATAATAAATCTCAGACCCTAGTATGCTTAAGTAAATTTGAGTAAATAGGTTGCGTCAACATTTTTCGAGCGTAGTTTAGTTTTATGACGTTTGTTTTTGCTCTCTTCGCTTTGGGGCTGGCGATTGCCAGTTTTGCTCAGTTAAACACACTCAAGAGGAAGGTTGAATTTCTACAAAAACATATTTGGTCTCTGGAACGCCGTTTAGAGGGGGAAGGCGCATCGACGTCATCTGAGTCGAGTCCCCAAACGTCGAAAACACCCGTTAAAAAGGCGCCTCCTAAATCTGCTGCTGTTGCGGCACGACAAAAAGAAGCGGCGTCATTAGAGCAAAGCTCATTAAAAGCGGGCGAGGCTTCTCTACAATCGAAACAAGCACCAAAAGAACCTTGGAATCAGACAAAACAAAAACCCGCTAAGCCTCAAAAGCCTACCAAACCGAAAAAATCTCTTGAGGAATTAATTGGCGCGCAATGGTCAGTTTGGGTCGGCGGTGTTGCGCTGTTGTTTGGGGCTGTTTTCTTATTACGTTATTCGATCGAAGCGGGGGTATTCACGCCTGCCATGCGGGTCGCTATGGCCGCGATTTTTGGCGTCGCACTTTTAGGGGCAGGGGAATGGCTTCACCGCAGTGATTTGAAACGCTTCGCAAAAGGCAAAGTGGCGGCCTTCGCCGAAGGTATATCTGAAAAAGCCTATATCCCCACGCTCCTCACAGCCATCGGTGTTTTTACGCTCTATGGTACGATCTATGCCGCCTATGCGCTTTATGAATTTATTGGCGCCATTCCTGCTTTCAGTCTTTTAGGGCTTGTATCGCTGGGGGCTTTGGCGCTGTCATTCAGGCATGGCGCTGTCCTCGCCGCTATTGGTTTGGCAGGGTCATTAGTGACGCCGTTATTGGTCCAGACCGATGCGCCTAATGTCTATATGCTCTATGGTTATCTTGTGATAGTCGCGGCGGCGGCTTTGTCTGTTGTGCGAATTCGTGGGTGGGGCTGGTTAAATCTCGCGACATTATTCGGATTGCTCATGTGGTCAGGCCTTAGCCTCGAGGCAGGACAGACACTCTCTACGGCACCGATTTGGTTCGCCTTCTTGGCCCTCGTTTTTGGCGTCAGCTGTTATATCGCTAGTCGTGCGAGTAATGATCTGAGCCAAAATAAGTCGATAGAGACGGCAGAACATAACACGCTCACAGCGACGCTATGGAGCGTAATCGCCGCGCTCTTTATCATCATCAATATGGTTGACGCGGTTGGCTTTAAGACGGCCAAAGTTGATTGGCTTTATGGTGCAGGGCTCGCCTCTGCTGCCATTTTGATGTCGGCGTCTTGGGTTTTCAAAAAACAAATATGGTATGTGCTCGTCAGCGTAGGCCTGGCCTTTTCTCTCATCGTATTGACTCATGGCGATTACCCCATGTGGGTGAGCCTCTCTATTTTAGGCGCGTTTAGTGCGGGCCTCATGGCTTTCACTATTTTACGAATTTTGAAAAAAACAGACTCTCTCTCGCTGACTCTGCCACTTACATGGGCGTTGATTGCAACGGTTTATCCGTTGGTGACATTGCTCCTGCTCTATGGCGAGAATTATACGGGGCACAATACGCTCTTTGCAGGGGGTTTTGGTGTATCATCACTGGTGTTAGCTGGCCTCGCGCTATTCCTACGGAAAGATGAGGCTCTTGGCGTTCTTCCCGCGCAAGTCATGGGTGTGGGGGCCGCCGCGGGATACTTCTTCGCCGTTATGATTGGGCTCGAAGGTCACGCAGAAACGATCGGCTTGATGGGCGGGATTGTCTTATCCGTTCTCACCGCGTGGCAATGGAAAGCCTTTATCCCGCGTGTCACGGCCGTCATCTTTGCGCTTATCAGTGCCGCGCATAGCCTCGTCATACGCATAGGCATGGATGAAGCCGTTTCAGAACGCCTGATATTAAATGAGCTATGGCTCTATTTCGCTTTACCTGCTGTTTTATGTGCAGGCGGCGCTTGGCTTTTATCCCGTCAAAAAACAGATATATGGTCAGAAGCGCTTAAGGCACTCTCGCTGACCTTTGGCGTCTTGTTTATCGTCTTCCAAATTCGACATATTATGAATGGTGGAGATGTTCTCGCACCGCGTCTCAGCTTTGACGAATTGGCTTTACAGGTCGTCACAGGTCTCAGCTTCTCCCTCGGGGCCACGCGTCTCTCAGGACAAGAGTGGGATCCCAAAGCGAGTCTAGAGACGCAATTGCTCCCGACTTTGGCGATGGCGATTTCATCAATTTCTTTGGTCATTTTTGTCTTGGGTGTGTGTTTAGGCAAGTCACCTTTGTTTAACGCGTCTGAAACGGTGAATGGAAATCTGGCACTCAATTCTTTGACGCTGGCTTATCTCGCTCCAACAATACTCTTGGCCTTTATCGCCGTGAGGCTTCGAAACCGCCGACCTGAAAAATACATACAAATTTTGGGTGGATTATCGCTACTCTCGCTCATCTTATTTTTAACAAGCATGATCCGCTTTGTCTTTTCAGGCGAGACAATTTCAATTTTCGAAACGCCTCCCGAAGGCATAGAACTTTATGCCATCAGTGCCGCTTGGCTTATCTTTGGTATCGCCTTGTTGGTGGTGGGTATCAAAAAAGACAGGTTAGATTTGCGCATGGCCTCAGCCGTTTTAATTACGCTGACAATTCTGAAAGCCTTCCTCATTGATATGGCCGAATTAGAAGGTGTGCTCCGCGCGCTTTCTTTTGTCGTGCTAGGCCTTATTTTGATCGTCATTGGACGAAGCTATCAGAAAATTCTATTCTCAAAATCAACACCGAATGACATCGACGTTAAGGACCCTACCTCATGACATTAAAATCCACTCTTATCTTATCAACGGTAATTCTCTTAAGTGCTTGCTCACAGCCAGTCCTAGATGCGGCTGATGTTCACGATAAAACGCTGACGCTTGATACGCATATCGACATCCCGTTGACTTATATGAAAGAGATTGACCCCTCTGGGCCGACTGATTTGCAAGTGGACCTTCCTAAACTTCAAGCAGGTGATCTCGATAGCGGGTTTTGGATAGTTTACATTCCGCAAGGTGAATTGACGCCAGAGGGTTATGCCGAAGCTCTGTCTATTGCGCAGACGCGCATGAGCGCTATCGAAGCGCTCACGAATACTCATACAGAGAATTTTGAACTCGCCAAAACGGCAACTGATGTGCGCCGTATTGTGGCGGCGGATAAGCATGCTGTTTTGGTCGGTATGGAAAATGCTTACCCTTTAGGCGAAAGCGTTGAGTCTATCCCGATGTGGGCCGAGCGCGGTGTACGGTATGTGGGTCTTACGCATTTTGGACACAACCAATTTGGCGATAGCTCTAATCCCCACCCTGTCAGGGATAGTGGCCCAAAATGGAATGGTTTATCACCTTTGGGAAAAGACCTCGTGAAAGCGTTGAATGCGAATGGCATCATGGTGGATGTGTCTCACACGGGCAAAGAGACGATGATGCAGGCTGCGGATTTGTCAATAACGCCGATCATCGCGTCTCATAGTGGTGTGAAAGCTGTCGCCGACAGTGCGCGTAACTTGGACGACGAACAGCTTCGAAAAATAGCAGAGGTCAATGGTGTCGCGCAAATGGTGGCGCTTGGGTCTTATGTCAAACTCCCGACATCCGCGCAGCAAGCCGCGCGGACGGCTCTTGATGCCGAATTTGGCGACCGCAGCACTTGGGATCAAGCCAAGCGCGATCTTTACGGAGAAAAACGTGCAGAGATAACGGCTTTGGCGCCCGAAGCCACTGTGGCAGATTTCGTTGATCATATAGATCACGCGGTGAAAATTTCCGGGATTGACCATGTCGGCATCGCCTCTGATTTCGATGGAGGCGGCGGCATTGACGGTTGGCAAGATGCGTCAGAGACTGAGAACGTTACAGCCGAACTCATCAAACGTGGCTATTCCCAAGATGAGATTACAAAAATTTGGGGCGGTAATTTGCTCCGCGTCATGGAAGCCGTTGAAGCGGCGGCGAAATAGTCTAGGCCACGGCACGCATGACGAGCCAAACTAGATAGGCTAGATAGGCGCTCACTAGAATTGCGCCTTCTAGGCGTGATATCCGTCGTCGCGTCAGCGCAAAGATAAACATGACCAAGGTTGCCCCGATTAAGACATAGCCGTCCCATAATGAAAATCCGCCGAGTTGCTCCAAAGGAAACACAAGCCCGGTAATTCCCAACACAGCAAAGACGTTAAAGATATTCGATCCAATAATATTGCCAAAGGCGATGGCATTTTCTTTCTTAAGGCTTGCCATGATTGAGGCAAATAACTCAGGAGCAGACGTGCCAACGCCGACGATGGTGATACCGATAATGGCTTCTGGTACACCGAATGTCGTGGCGATTCCTGTTGCGCCTTTAATAAGTAATTCCGCACCTAAGACTAACAAGCCGATTCCTAACAGGCTCAAGCCGATGGCTTTGGGCACGCTCAATATCATTACAGAAACATCTTCTGCCAATGCACCTGGATCAGAAATAAATAATTGCGTCATATAAATGACAAAAGTCACTAGCAATGCCCCTGCGAGCCAAACAGGCAGAGCCCCCATATAAATAATCAAAAGGCAGATGAGGGAGGCAAGCATGACAAAGAAAAAGTCCAAACCAAGCCGTCCTTTCGGAACAGCCATAGGATAAATCAGACAAGAGAGCCCTAATATCAGTAAAAGATTGACAGTGTCAGAGCCAATGACATTGCCGAGCGCGATGGCGTCCTCGCCCAAAGCGGCGGCCCCAAAGCTTGCCACAAATTCTGGCATAGATGTCCCAAAGCCAACCAATGTGACCCCGATTAGGGCTTTGGATAAGCCTAGACGGTCTGCAATTGCGACAGAGCCGCGAACAAGCACTTCGCCCCCGCCCATAAGAAGGACAAACCCCAGAAGGATGAAAACGAAACTTAGAAACATAAGTGGCTTATAATGACTATGACTTGGCTTTGCGCTTACGCCAGAACCAGCGAAGTAGCCAGAGCCCAGGTAAGATAACTAAAATAAGCCAAGGCAGGATTGCCGCAAAGAAGGTTATCACACTTGCTAGGCCGTAAGATACATCACCAACAAACCCTTTCAGAGCGCGTATAACGGGTGAGACGGCGCTTTGGCTGACGGCGACGCGTTTGCTCTGATATCCAATATCAACGCGAGACATAGACACGCGTTGGCGCAAGGCCGCCAATGTAGTCGTTGCGCTTTCTATTTCACCTTGAACGCGGGCGAGTTCCTGTTCTAATGCGAGTAAGTCAGGGAGTTTTGCATCCCGCGTTGCGAGTAAGCCTTGTAAGCGATCGCGCAGAGTCGTCTGCGCTTTTAACCGCGCATCCGTATCCAAAATAGAGCGCGTCAGGTCTTCGGCAGAAACGGAATTGGACGTCATGCGCCCTTCGGCGGAAGAGACAGACTCTTGGATGTTTTCCATAAATGTCTCGAGCCATTTGGGTTCTGCCCGAAGTGATAATTGGGACGAGACAAAATCGGCATTATTATCATTGGTCGAAGAGGACAGGATTTGGCATTTATTGGCGCCTGCTTCGAGGCATAAATCTGCATGGGATTTCGCTGTGCTGGAAACGGCTTTGGACGGTAATTCAAACCCGTAATTATAGCTGTAAGCTAGAAAGGATTGGATTGACGTGTTCGGGTCTGCTTGCGGTTCAGACGCGACCGAGCGTTTCTCAACGCTATAGCCATCTGCCATGACGACCGGAGCAGGAGGAGGCGGAGCCGCACCATATTCTGAAGTCTCAAAATTTTGCGCCCCTTCACAGGCGATGAGCGTTAAAGCCGATAATCCAATGAAGAGGCGTTTCATAATCTGTCCTAAATATAATATCTAATTCAAGGAGATAGGCTGACCAAAGCCGAGCTCAACGAGTCGCTCTTTCTGAGAAGCCGCATCACCGACGACGACAATACGCATCGCATCTGGGCGAATATGTGACGCCATTATGGCTTTTGCGTCCGCAAGGTCCATCGCTTGGACGCGCGCCATGCCTTTGGATTGGGTATCATCAGGCAGACCATTTCGGCTGATTTCCTGAACAAGGCGGAGTTTGTCGCCAAGTGTTTCATTCTTCAATGCTTGACCACGGAGCAACGCGTCTTTGGTCTCGGACAATTCTTCTGCCGTCATTTCAGAGGCATGACCGTCCAAAATCTCAGTGATAAGCTCAAGGCTTTCCTTTGTGGCGTTTGTTCTAACAGACGTGTTCACGCCAAACTGACCTTGTTGAGCATCGCCAAAGGCAAATGACCCAATACCGTAAGTATAGCCTTTATCGACTCTCAAAGTCGTCATGAGCTTAGACGTATAAATACCGCCGAGTGGGAAGTTGAGCGCGTCTAGCTTCGCATAATCCGCATTTGTCAAAGACAAGGCTGGACGGCGTAAGCGCAGAACAGATTGCTTGGATTCGGGCACGTCATAAAAATAAACGGCCGTTTTCTCAACAGGGGCGAGGGTAGGCATCGCCATAGCAGGCAAAGGTGTCTCGACAGGGTCTGCGAGTGTGCCGAATTTTGCCGCAACTTCCGCCTCATCAAAGGCCCCAACAATGTTCAGCGTCGCGGTTGAGAGATCGAAATGTTTGGCATGAAAGTCTTTCACTTCGTCGAGCGTGATTGCCCGCACTTGCTCTTCTGTACCTGAACCCGCAATCGCAAGCGGCGTTGGCTCGGCATAGCTTAACTTTGCGACTTCACGTCCCGCAATAAAGTTCGGATTAGCCAACTGAGAGACGGCATTTTGTGCATAGCTCTCTCTTAGGGTTTCAAACTCTTTTTCATCAAATTGCGGTGCATTGATCATATCGGTTAGGATAGCCACGGTTTGATCAAGATTACGGGCCAAAGTTTTCCCGCGAATGGTTGTGAATTGACTATCGGTATTCACACTTAAGCTAGAACCGATTGCGCCTAGGGCCTCTTGGAAAGCGGCCGTATCTAAGTCGCCTGCGCCTTTGACCAACATGTCACCTGCGAGTGCAGCGAGGCCTGGCGTGGCGAGAGGCGAGCGCATCTTACCTGCATCGAAATCGAGTGAGAACTCAATCAAGGGCACTTCATCCGATTGGATGCCGACCATGGTTAGCCCATTATCCCCTTCAGCCCGCCAAATTTGCGGCGTGGGGAGGTCGTAAGCGTTACCAAAGGGAGGCTCGACCGTACGGTCAAATGAGGATGGAGATGGTTCAAAAATCCGCAAAGACGGATCATACGGCACATCTTTTTCAGCCCCCGCGACAACTTTTTCTTCGACAACTTTAGCTGTCTCTGCGCCTTCAAGGCCAAGCTCTAATTCTCCCTTAGGGACAAAGCTCGTCGCGACATAGGGTTTGTCTTTGATATATTTATTATAGAC
>CAYGSV010000067.1:0-11419 GCA_964352635.1 uncultured Algimonas sp. | reverse complement strand
CTCTATTTTGACACAGCTCCAAACTTGTGAACCGACAGGATTATTCGCCCGCGATTTGGCGGAATGTTTGGGTCTGCAATTACGCGAAGCGGGGCATTTGGATGAACCCATGCAAGCCATGCTCGCTAATCTTGATTTATTGGCCAAGCACGACCTTTCGAAATTAATGAAAATTTGCGGTGTTGGGCGTGACCGAATGAGTGCGATGATTGCACGTTTACGGAATTGTGCACCGAAACCAGGCGCGGCTTACGGTGGCGTGCTGGCGGCGTGTGTCGAGCCAGATGTCTTTATTCGTGAAACCCCGACAGGTGGCTGGGCCGTGGAATTAAATGCCGATACGCTGCCGCGTGTCCTTGTGAATAAACGCTATTATAATGAAATTAAGCGCGTGGGATCAGAGGATGAAACGGCACGTGAATTTATTTCTGATTGTCATGCCAATGCGAACTGGTTGGTGAAATCACTCGATCAACGTGCGCGAACAATTTTGAAAGTGGCGAGTGAAATCGTCAAGCAACAAGACGCATTTTTCGCCTATGGCGTTGATCACATGCGTCCTTTGAAACTCAAAGACGTCGCCGATGCAATTGAAATGCACGAAAGTACGGTAAGCCGTGTGACCTCGAATAAATTCATGCATACGACACGCGGTCTGTTTGAGCTGAAATATTTCTTCACTGCCGCTATCCCTAGCCTTGATGGTGGGGAAGGGCACTCTGCCGAGGCTGTTCGTAATAAAATCAAAATTTTGATTTCTGAGGAAACGGCAGGAAATGTAAAGTCAGATGATAAACTCGTGCAGTTACTACGCGCGCAAGGCATTGATATCGCCCGCCGCACCGTCGCCAAATACCGCGAAAGCATGGGCGTGCCGAGTAGCGTGGAGCGTCGCAGGATTTTTAAACACGCGGTTTAGACCTACGTTCTGTCATTCTGCGTGGAGTGTTTCGCAGAAACACGGAATCGCAGAAGTTCGAGATAAGTATTCCAACTGTCGAACTCCTGCGTCTTCACGCAGGACGACAGAGCTTTCGGTTTTCCAATTAAAAATCCCAAGCTTCGAAACTTAATGATAAATCCTGCCAGTCTGGATTCATTTTTTCTATCAAAGCCCATCTCCAGGCTTTTCCACGATTTTTGATTTTCTTTTCAAAATCGATTGCGTCATTGATGTAGCCATATTCTTGAAAATAAACGAGTTTGTCTAAACCCCATTTGTAAGCATAGCCTTTGCCGAGTGTTTTATGTTGTTCAAAGCGGGTAAGAAGATCATTGGTGACGCCCGTATAAGTCGTACCGTGTTTACGACTCGCGAGGATGTAAACATAGTATTTGTGGCGGCTGTTCATACACCAGTCTTAGCTGTCATTCTGCGTGTAGCGAAGCGAAATCGCAGAAGGTCGAGAGTTGGATTGCGCCGCATCGGCACGTGCCTTTTCGAACTCCTGCGACTTCGCGCAGGATGACAGATAAAGGGGCTTTATATAATCACCAAGAGGGAGAAGTTTATTTATCCTTCGGCGGCATGGGAATGAACCCGCTGGTGCGTTCGATATACACCTGATAATTTTTACGCCTGCCCATGTCGCTTTCTAGCATGTCTTTGCCTGAGACTTTAGTGAGGAGATAGGTCATAATGATAGGGGCGAAAATTGTGGCCCATCCCAAAGGCGCTTGGCAGGCCACGAGCCAGATGCCCCACCACATACAAGCATTGCCGAAATAATTGGGGTGCCGCGTATATTTCCACAGCCCCTTATCCATGACGGGCTTGTCTTCGATGGGGCCGTCATAGTCTTTGTGCTTTTTGAGAAAGTGCGAAAGTTGCCAATCGCCAATGGCCTTAAAGAGAAACCCGATGAGCCAGAGGAGGGTGCCGAGGATTGTAAAAACCCCGATCCATGCATTTGGTCCTGCATAAACTGTGCTGTTACCTAAATCGGCTACGCCACCTGGGTGAAAGAGGGCAAACCCCACCCAAACAGGCGCACTCACAATCATTATCAGCAGGCCTTGCCCCCAATAGATTGTAAAAAGTGAGCGTAACCGCCAGACGAAGGCTGACACGCCTTTCTTTTCGGCACGTTCTCTCATCTTGGTATAGCGTTTATCCTCTCCATGCCCAAGGTTCCGCTTTGCTAGATAGAGCGTCAGGCGTAATCCCCAAATAATGGGCAGCGATGCCAACAAGATGAGATAAGACGTTTTCGGATTGGCCAAATATAAACAGACCGCACCAACCACTAAAAATCCAAATCCCCAGAAAATATCAACAAGGCTCGCGTCTTTCGCGGCGACACTGATGGCCCAAAGGAGCGTAAGGAGGGCGAACACGACAACTGCCGAATGGGTGAAATAAACGAGGATATCTGTTAGCATGATGTCGTCCAACCTGGTTTTCTTACTCTCTTATACGCTGTTGCGTGTGAATGAGAGTCCTCTTCGCCACAACTTTGCCTCACTTTTTCAAATCTGGCCGAAACTAAGGCGGATACTGGTCATAACCGCGCCATAGTCGATTTGTAATCCATAATCATCAAATCAAAAACGAGGGTTGGACAATGCAAACGATGAGCTTAGTAAGGAATAATGGATATTCACCGCGTAATGCTGTGGCGGGGAATAATGGGTTGGCAAAGGGTAAGCGCATGTCCAAAATTTATTTGGTCGATGATGACGAAAACATTCTGACATCGGTATCGATGTTTCTCGAGGGTGAGGGCTATGAGGTTCGTAAGTTTCATAATGGTGTCACGGCCTTAGAAGCTTTGAAAACGTCTCCACCTGATTTGGCTGTTTTCGATGTAAAAATGCCCCAAATGGATGGATTGGAATTACTACGTCGTTTGAGACAGACCTCAAACTTACCTGTCATATTCTTGACATCCAAAGATGACGAGTTTGACGAGGCCATCGGGTTTAATATGGGGGCCGATGATTATATCACCAAGCCGTTCTCTCAACGTCTCTTGGGCGAGCGTATTAAAGCCGTTCTTCGCCGCGCGTCTCTCACATCTATAGAAATGCCTATTCCGCAAGAAGGCGATGACAAAGTCATTCGTCGTGGCAAGCTGCTGCTCGATCCGAACCGCCACGCCTGTTCATGGGATGGAAATCCTGTGCGCTTAACCGTGACAGAGTTTTTAATTTTAGAGAGCCTCGCGAAACGTCCGGGCTATGTAAAATCTCGCGATCAATTGATGGATGCGGCTTATGATGACCAAGTTTATGTCGATGACCGCACAATCGATAGTCACATCAAACGCTTGCGTAAAAAATTTCGCAAACATGACAAGACATTTGACGGCATCGAAACACTTTATGGTGTCGGGTATAAATATAAAGAAGCGTGAGGCGTGAAAGCCTTCGCTTAAGACCGAGCTTCAAGCTCGGTTTTTTTATGTTTGTTGTTCTACAGACTAGTCACAAACTCGCCGTAGTTAAGGTCAAGAAATCCCTTCATGGACGCGAGTAAAAAAACAATGTTAAAGCAAGGTATGACTCAGGCTTCTGATAGTAATCCTGCAAAAGATGCTTCCCCTGCCAAGGCTAGGCGTGTTCGTTTGCGGGATCGCCGCATTGGGCCGCGCCGGTCACTCCTGACCTCGCGCCTAACCCGTGTTATTTTCATGTCCAATCTCATTGGCCTCGCGATTTTGGTTTCGGGTGCTCTGACGATGAACCGATTTGAAGAAGGCCTCATTCAAGCCAAGGTCGATAACCTCCAATCTTTGGCGGCGACCATTACGACGGTCATAGGTGAGCAAGCGACGGGTGCTGGCTCTATGGCAGAGCTGGATATTGACGGGGCTAAACAAGTTTTACGCGGTGTGAATGTGCCCGAAGGCTGGCGCGTCAGACTAAATGATCGTGGCGGGGCGGTTGTGGCTGATACGGAAACGCTCGATGATACGATTACTGTCGGGACGCTTGATCCTATTATCACAGAACAAGAACCCACCCCCAAACTAGAGTTATGGCGTGAAAATTCCCGTAATTGGATTTCCGACAACATGCATAATCTCCCGTGGCGAAAGGCGCGTCGCAATAATCTGCGTCGCGATTTCCGCGGTGATATCCGATCGGCCCTCGAAGGCACGCCGCAAATGGGCCCGCGTTATGACGCGGAAGATAATCTCATTGTGACGGTCTCTTTGCCTGTGCAACGTGTTCAACAGGTTTTGGGCGCTGTGACCGTTGAGAGTAATGATGTCGGCAGTATTGTGAATGCCGAGCGGAAAGCGCTGGCGCCGATTATAGGGCTCGCTTTTCTTGCGACCTTTTTGAGTTCTTTGGCGCTGACGTTGTTTATTGCTTTGCCGATGCGAAAACTCGCGCGGGCGGCCGAGGTTGTTTCTCGTAGCGCGCGTAAACGGGACGCCATTCCTGATCTCTCCAAACGTCGCGACGAGATTGGTGATTTATCCTCCGTCATGCGCGATATGACATCGGACCTTTATTCACGCATTGATGATATCGCCAATTTTGCGGCGGATGTGGCGCATGAGATTAAAAATCCGCTCACCAGCCTGCGGTCTGCTTCTGATACTTTGCGTGTCGCGAAAACAGATGAGCAGCGCGAAAAATTGATTGGGATTATTCAACAAGATGTCTCCCGCATGGACCGCTTAATTACGGATATTTCGAAAGCGTCTAAAGTCGATGCGAATTTGGCACGCGACACGGCACAGACATTGGATGTGACGGATATTGTTCATAACATTGTCGAATTTTATCAGCAAACACGCTCTGGCGAAGGGCCGAGTGTCGTCAATAGAACGAACATAGAAACAGAAGAACCCGTTTTCATTCGCGCCTTTGAGACGCCCTTTGCACAGGTCCTGCGAAACCTTATCGATAACGCACTGACATTTTCTGAAGCTGAGGGCGAAGTCAGGGTCAAAGCCGAGATAGAAGCTGTAGAGAAAGAGGAAAATATCATTATCTATGTGGATGATGATGGCCCCGGTATTCCGCCGGATAATCTCGAAACGGTCTTTGATCGTTTTTATACCCAACGACCAGCAGGCGCGGAGTTTGGCAGTCATTCAGGTTTAGGCCTCGCGATTTGCCGTCAAATTATTACGGCGCATAAAGGCACAATCGAAGCGAGCAATCGCAAGGACGGTATTACAGGGAAAGTTATTGGCGCGCGATTCATCGTCAAAGTCCCCCGTCAGATTCCTCGCCAAGCCTAATTCTGCCTCGACGCAAAAGAATATGCGTTTGAAAGGCATATTGCGCATTTTCTATCTTCACAGACTGAGTTTATTTTGATTAGGTGAAGTTTCGTATTGCGGAGTTTTGCCTTGATCGGGTTCGTTATTGTTACACATGGCCAATTGGCCGTTGAATTGCGCCGCGCGACAGAACATGTCGTAGGACCGCAAAAGGCCGTCGAGACGGTATGTATTGGCCCCGATGATGACATGGAACGCCGCCGTGACGATATTGGCAAAGCGATTAAAGCCGTCAGCCAAGGCAAAGGCGTTATCATTCTGACAGATATGTTTGGCGGCACGCCTTCTAATCTGGCTATATCCATGATGCGTGAAGGTGAAGTTGAGGTTTTGGCAGGGGTGAACTTGCCAATGCTGATTAAATTAGCCGAAGCGCGGAGTACGTCGACTTTGGAAGAAGCCTCCATAAAAGCGAAAGATGCAGGGCAACGTTATATTGCGATTGCGTCAAAAATACTTGCGGGTGAGACTTAAGCCGCCCGCATGAGCCAATTGGCCCAAATTACTGTGCGCTTGACTAATAAAAAGGGTTTGCATGCGCGTGCCTCTAATAAGTTTATGGAAACCGTCGCGCGTTTTAAGTCCCAAGTCTGGGTGCGGAGTCATAATGATGTCTGTGCGGATCGGGTCGAGGCAGACTCAGTCATGGAGCTTTTACTGCTTGGCGCGGCCTGCACAGAGGAAATCACTGTGACGGCGCAAGGGCCTGATGCGCCCGAAGCGATTGAGGCGCTTGCTGATTTGGTCAATGACCGTTTTGGAGAGGAAGATTAGATGCGGTATCGATATTTAGTGCCAGCTCTCCTTATTTTGGCGGGGTGTTCGACCTCTAAACCCTTTATGCCAAACAGTGCCTATCCGACGGATCCTTGGGTGAAGGGTTATTCTGATCCTGATGATTGTTTAGGCGGAGAGCGTTTGGCGGCGCGGTCTTTTGCTTTGCCTGATTATCCGTCACGCGCCTATCGGTCTGGTCGCCAAGGGTGGGTGATCATGCGATTAGATGTGGATGCGGCAGGGCTAACGCAGAATGTAGCCGTTGAACGATCTGTCCCTGATGGTCTATTTGAGGGGGCCTCGCGCAAGGCTGTTGAAGCCTGGACATTTGAGCCGCCACAAGAGGGCGCACTGCAAAATTGTCGTGTTCTCTTGAGATATCGCGCTGGTAGCGTGACTTTGGGCGGTTAACTGAACTCTAAATTTTTTTGAGAAAAAATTAAGGATGTTATAAAATCGAATACATCTTTAAGGTGCTATAAATAAATTCTCTGCTATATGTAACCGCATGAGAGATGTGGGAAAAATATTACCGGTTATTTTGGCCGGAGAAACGCCGTTGGAGGCAGGACAGGCTTGTCCTCATCACCTCCAAAAACGACGTTTCGGGCAAAGCCTTTTGCAAAATACGGTCGGTCGTTTTGATAGTGACCTTTTCTATAGACCCATTTTTATAACCACAGAAGATCAACGTGATGTGATTGAAACCCAAGTCGCAGATTTGGGTGTTGATATTGGCGCAATGATTATTGAGCCTGAGGGACGAGGAACGGCGGCTTGTGCCATTATTGCGGCTCTGCTCGCCGAAACTTATGGGCCTGAAACGTTGGTTTTGTTGTCTCCGTCTGATCAACATGTGCATTATCCGCAGGCCTTTCGGCGCTCCATTGCGGCCACCATACCCGTTGCTAATGATGGATACATTGCAACATTTGGAATGACCCCCAGCTATGCTGAAACGGATTACGCCTATATTCGGAAAGGCGAGCCTTTGCGGCCCGGAACCTTCTTAGTCGATGATTTCGTTGAAAAGCCAGATGAGAAGTCTGCAAAAGCTTTAGTAAAAACGGGCGCGTATTTTTGGAATGCAGGTACATTTTTATTTCGGCCGGACACGCTTATAGCGTCAGTTGAGCCTCACAAGACGGAATTGATAAAGCATTGCCGCGTTGCTTTTGAAACAGCGGCACATGAAGACGGTGTTATACGTCTCAAGAAAGAGCCGTTTCTAAAATGTGAAAAGGCGTCTTTTGACAAAGCGATTATGGAACATATCGAAAATCGCGCTTTAATACCCGCGCATATTGGATGGTCAGACCGAGGTGATATCATGTCTTCGCCAAATGCCTTAAATGCAATTGATATCGCGTCTTAATGACGGTCTATAATTCTCCTTTTTTAGGGCTTGAATTCTGTTAAGCCTAAGACATCTGATTTGGTTCATAGGACACACGCATGAGCGTCACGCAAACACCTCAAAAGGCAGCAAAGTTTTTCGGGACGGATGGTGTTCGGGGGCTCGCTAACGCTGGAAAAATGACCCCCGACTCTATCGTAGTCTTAGGACAGGCGGCGGGCGCTTATTGCAATAGCTCTAAAGAGAAAACAGGAGGTAAGCCTTCAGTCTTAATCGGAAGAGACACACGCGCTTCAGGTGATATGGTAGAGGCTGCCTTAGTCGCAGGGCTTACCTCAATGGGCGTCGATGTTGTTTTATGTGACCCGATTCCAACGCCTGCCGTGTCTCTGCTCACGCAATCGCTCAAGGCCGATATGGGGTTTATGATAACGGCGTCGCATAATAAATATCCTGACAATGGGATAAAACTATTTGGGGCTGAAGGGTATAAAATCACTGATGAAGTGCAGGCAAATATCGAAACCAGCATGCGCGAAAGAGACTTCAGTCTTGCCCCTTCTGAACAAATAGGTCGCGTACGTAAAATAACAGACGCCCCGTCGCGTTATGTTGATATTGCCCGCAGTTTTTTCCCGAAAGATTTAAGTTTGTCTGGACTAAAAATAGTTTTGGATTGTGCCAATGGCGCTGGATTTCAGGCAGGGCCAATGACCTTAAAAGCACTCGGTGCGAAAAACCTGATTGAAATAGGCGTCTCTCCAAACGGTCAAAATATCAATAAAAACTGCGGTTCTACGCATACGGATTTACTCTCAAAAACAGTCATTGCTGAAAGTGCGGACATCGGTATTGCGCTTGACGGAGATGCAGACCGCCTCATCATGTGTGACGAAAAAGGGCAAATTATTGATGGTGACCAATTGCTCGGTGTTCTGGCCGAGGCGTGGCAGCGTTCTAGTCAGCTTTCAAAATCTGGGATTGTAGCAACCGTGATGAGCAATCTGGGTTTAGAGCGCTTTATTCAATCAAAGGATATGACTTTCGTTCGAACGGCCGTTGGGGATCGACAAGTGGCGACCTCTATGCGCGCGGAGGGGTTCAATATCGGCGGCGAGCAATCAGGTCATATTTTAATGACGGATTTCGTTCCGACAGGCGATGGTATCATCGCCGCATTACAGATTGTGGCAGAGATTTTACGCCAAGACAGACCCGCGAGTGAGGTACTGAACGTCTTTGACCCTGTGCCGCAAATGCTCAAAAACGTGCGCTTTACAGGGCCATCACCTTTGGACCGCGTTGAGGTGCAAGACGCGATTAAAGAGGCTGATGCCCAATTTGCAGGAGAGGGCCGAGTTTTGGTGCGAGCTTCGGGGACAGAGCCACTTATCCGCGTCATGGCCGAGGGTGATGATGCGTCTTTGGTCGAAAAAATCGTCGATAATCTCGTTGCCGTAATAAATAACTCCGCGAGCTAGTGTGATTGATTGAAATGCATTGGGATTAGGGCTTTTCAAGAATCCGCTTATCACTTATGTCCGTAACAAGAGAGGGGCTTGTATCAACAAGCGGGGATAACGCACAAACACATGGGCGAAAATTTTGATCCATATTTAGTTGTGACAGTAGGGTCCGTTGTTCTGGCGGTGCTTGCGTCTCTGATTGCTTTACGTACACTTAACCGCAGTGGTCAGACTGGGCGGCGGTGGAGACATAAAGCCGCAGAATTAGATCGCCAAATTGGAGAATATGACTCGATTTTCGGCGCTTACCCTGGACTTATATTGGTCTGGGAAGAGGTGGCGCCTATAGGCGAAATTTCCATGGAAGGGCACTGGGGTAATCCCAAAGTTTATGGCTCACCAGCCGCCTTGGCTTCAATTCTAAGGTTTTCAGACTCAGGACGTCCTAAAGATTTGCCGCAACGCGTTTTAAATAGCTTGGCTGATCATGAGACAATTGCCAAAACAGAGGAGAGCTATACCCTCCGCAAGTACCTCTCAGGATTGCGAACAAAGGGAGAGCCTTTTTCCATTTCTGTCGTCTTGCCAGAAGGCAATATCATTGAGGCTGATGGACGTGTTGCTGGACGGCAGGTTGTGCTTTGGCTCGAAGATGCGTCTATTCGGGGAGAAGATGAAAAGACAGCGATTTCGCGTTTCGAAACATCCAGGCTGACAGGTGAAGATGATCCAAGCGCTTTTATAGATATGATGGCGCGAGCACCGTTTCCGATTTGGCGCTACTCAAGTGGTGGACAGATAATGTGGGCCAATAGCAGTTATATCGAAGCTGTAGGCGCAAGCGACATTCGTGATGTCACCAAAAACCAAATTCATCTGGATGAAAATTGTCTAGCAGATATGAAAATGGTTTTAAGTAGTCACGAAACTCAGTCTGATACGCGTCATATAATTCTGGGGGGTGAACGCCGCGCAACAACTGTCAACTTATTTCCTGTTTCGGGAGGGGTCTCTGGGATGGCGGTGGATGCTTCCAAAGCGGATCAATTGAGTGAGGCTCTGTCTCTTCATGTGCGTTCTCACGATGAATTATTAAACTCGATGGACGAGGCGATTATTATCTTCGGATCTGATCAGATCATGAAATTCCACAACAAAGCTCTTGATTCGATTTTCGGGATTGAGCCGTCTTGGTTCAAAGAAGCCCCTACACATGGTGAGTGGCTGGATCACTTGCGTGAGAAAAATGTCGTGCCTATTCATCCAGATTATAAAGTGTGGAAACAAAGCGAGCTGTCACTCTACACAGATTGGCCTGACGAAGTTCCAGAAGAATTATGGGCGCTCCCAGATGGTCGGACGCTCCGCCTCGTGCGTATGCGTGATCCACATGGCGGGATATCGCTTCTGTTTTCAGATATGACCAATGCTATCACATTGGAAAGTCAACTTGGGACTTTAATCAATGTTCAGCGTGCTACATTGGATAAGCTTTCTGAAGGCATTGCGGTTTTCGGAACGGACGGGCGTTTGAAAATTCATAATTCGGCTTTTGCCAAAATGTGGAGCCTTGGCGAAGATGAGTTGAAGGACAAGCCCCGATTTGTCGATATTATTGATTTATGTCTGCCGCTTTTCCACCAAAAAGCCTTTTGGTCTGAAATGTTGGGACGGGTTACTGACCCTAACCCAGAGATTCGAAGGCATGTTGAGGGTGAAATTAAACGGTCTGATGATAAAATGATGACGTGGTTGTCTAAGCCTTCGCCAGATGGGGCTACGCTTTTAGCGTGGGATGATGTGACAAGCGCGCGTCGTTCTGAGGCGGCCTTGAGGGAACGTGCGCAGGCCTTAGAAGAAGCGGACCGCATGAAATCAGAATTTGTCGGCCATGTGAGCTATCAACTTCGCACGCCGTTGACGACAATTTCGGGCTATGCCGATTTTCTGCAAAATGGCGGAGCAGGGGAAATGTCGGATAAACAAAGCGAATATGTCTTTGCTATTCAAAGTGCGTCCGAAGACTTGGCGAAAATCATTGATGATATTTTGGATATCGCGGCGATCGAAGCCAATGTGCTTGATTTGGACTTGGGGGATGTGAACGTCTTTGATCTGCTGGATAACGCACTAGATTACGTCGCCGTCAAAGCTGATGACACGAAAATCTCGCTTGAGCTAAAATGTGATGATGACATTGGCATTATTCGTGCGGATGAAACGCGCCTCAAGCAAGTCGTGCATAATCTCTTGGGCAATGCGCTCCGCTTTACCAAGCCAGGTGGTTTGATTGAGCTTGGCGGGAAAAAGGCCGCAGGGGGCGGTGTGATGATTTGGGTCAAAGATAATGGCGTCGGCATACCAACAGAGCGTCAGCCGCAAGTCTTCCAAAGTTTTGAAAGCTCACGGGGTGGGGCAGGGCTTGGGTTGGCCCTTGTTCAGCGTTTTGTCGCGCGTCACGGGGGATGGGTGGAATTAGAATCTGCCGAAGATCAAGGCACGCATGTGACGTGCTACCTCCCGAAAGAAGCGCCTGCCGAAAATGCCCAACCTGAGCTATTTAGCGAGGTTTGAGC
>CAYGSV010000066.1:0-11509 GCA_964352635.1 uncultured Algimonas sp. | reverse complement strand
GCATATAAATTTGGATTACTTCGCCCCAACTACGCTTGGGGGTGAGTTTAATATTAGCTGATTGCGAGTCGCTCATAAGGCAAGGTGCGTTTTTTCAACGCTTTCGTCCAGAGGTAGATTTAACTCGCCATTTCTAAGTCTTTTTTACCTGTCCAATTTTTGACCATTAGGGAGAGCTCTTCGGCGCTGACGGGTTTCGTCATGAAGTCGTTCATGCCAGAGTCGAAACAGGCATTGCGGTCATCGTCAAAGGCGTTGGCTGTCAAAGCAATAATCGGGAGATTTTGGGGCACATTAGGTAATTGTCTGATTTTGCGGGTTGATTCCAAACCGTCCATATTGGGCATACGCATATCCATGAAAATCAAGTCAAAGCTTTGAGTTTTCATGGCCTCGACAGCAAGTGCCCCATCTTCGACGGTTTCAACGAGATGACCTTCGGCTTCAAGGAGCGTGCGAGTTAAAAGGGCGTTAATGGCATTGTCTTCTGCGAGCAGTATTCGCTTAGGCCCATCGGACCCTGTGGAGGATTCTGTTGGCGCTACGAGCGAAGCCTGCTCTGTTGGCATGGGGGCAGGTTCTGCGCTCTCTACACCGACGGCTTTGGCAATCACGGCGTCGCGCCAATTATTGCCAAGGACAGCGCTATTGCTTTCAATAGGGAGCGCGCGGCGTTCAAAACTGCGTTCTTCCTGACGGACTTCAGCTTCGACGACAGGCACGGAGTCAGTTTGAAGGTCAACAGGCAGCGTGTTTTCAATGGGCGCAACACTATTCTCTACTTGCACCTGCGCTGGCTCTAAATAGAATTGCTCCGTCTGGGGTGTCTCTTGGACTGGCTCTGAGGTACTTTCTAAAACTGGTGCGTGCTCAAAAGCGGGCACAGCCTGAGACGTGGTTACTTGAGCGGTTACCTGACATTCAGATGATGTCTCTGCTTGGATGATATCGGTAGGCGTATCCATCGGTTGCCCTGGTGGCGGGGACGTCGGCGCTTGGGCGTAAATGCTAACATTTCGGGCAATGGCAAAAGCAGACCCATCCGCCTCTGTTTGCTCTATCCAATCATAGACCTGCTCAGCCATCGTCATGTCGTGAGACGGAATTCGTGTTTCAAAACGATAAGGGCTCGGCGCAATGCCTGTTTGTAGAGGTTGAGGAGCGGGCCAGCCTTGTAAGACATTACCAGCCCAAGCCTCTACAGAACCCCCATAAAGCTGTAAGAAAGCGGCGTTAACGAATAAGACGCGCCCTTGAGAATCCCGCTTCATTGCGGGGTCAGGCCAAAGCCAAAATTGCGCAGCAAATGTCGTGTCTGATGACATAATCCGTCCTTCACGACTCAAAATGAGTCTATATTCCAAACAGAACCTGAAGGTTTAATCTAAAAAATGTCTTACCAAATCTGTAAAACTTGGATTTTATTACGGTTTAATCCTGTTAATCGCAGGGTGATCAACGCGAATAAAACGGATTTTTACGTCCCTGTGCGCTTTGTGATACTTGTCCATATGCTCCTGAAGGGCCATCGATAAGACCTTTGCGCGCTCGTCGATGAGACAGGCTCTCGGCAATATGGAGGCGGCGAATGGTCTCTGACTCTGATAAATCAGCCAATGTTCGGGCGACGCGCAAGACACGGTGATAGCCTCGCGCGGTTAATCCCAAAGTCTCTGCGGCTTGAATCAAAAGCTTGCGCCCTTCGGCATCTGGTTCTGCGACGTGATCAAGGCGGTCTTGCGGAAGTTCTGTATTGGTCAGGCCGCCGTTGCGTTCCATCTGTATGTCACGGGCGCGGGCCACTCTGGCGGCAATTTCGGCAGTACCTTCATTGGACGGCGGTAGAGCCAAGTCCGCAGGTGTCACCGCGGGCACATCAATTTGAATATCCATACGGTCCATAAAGGGGCCCGAAATCCGCCCTTGATAATCAGCGGCACATCGCGCGCCACGACGACAGGCAATGCCGTCCGCACCGCCAGAGCCACAACGGCACGGGTTCATAGCGGCAATCAGTTGGAACCGTGCGGGGTAACGCACATGGGCGTTGACGCGGGCAACAGATATTTCGCCTGTTTCGAGGGGTTGGCGCAAACTATCTAAAACGGTCGGTGTAAATTCAGGGAGTTCGTCGAGGAATAAAACCCCGCGATGCGCCAAAGACGCTTCACCAGGTTTCGCTTTATTGCCGCCCCCGACCATTGCCGCCATAGACGCACTGTGATGCGGTGATCGAAACGGACGCGCGCGGGAGAGCTGTCCGCGGTCGAGTAATCCCGCCACAGAATGCACCATAGACACATCTAAAAGCTCAGTGGCCGTAAGGGGCGGTAAAAGCCCCGGCAACCGTGCCGCAAGCATGGACTTTCCCGACCCCGGCGGCCCTACCATTAACAGATTATGCCCTCCTGCGGCCGCAACTTCGAGGGCACGTTTAGCCGTTTCTTGGCCACGCACGTCGCGCATATCAAGCGGACTCTCGGCGTCTAACATTTGCCCCGGCTCGGGGCGGGATAAGATTTGTGTGCCTTTAAAATGGTTCATTAATTGAACCAATGTTTGAGGCGCGAGCAAGGGTAAATCCCCCGCCCAAGCGGCTTCAGCCCCATTAGCATCAGGGCAAATTAATCCAAAATCATGAGTATTCGCCATAACCGCAGCAGGTAAGGCTCCGGGGACGGGCGCAATGGTTCCATCGAGGGCTAATTCACCAATGGCGACAAAGTCTTCAATGGCATCAGCAGGGATCGTCCCAAGCGCAGCGAGTAATCCCAGTGCAATCGGTAAGTCATAATGCGCTCCTTCTTTGGGCAGGTCAGCAGGCGCCAAATTAATCGTGACGCGCTTGCCCGGCATATAAACACCGATGGAGGCAAAGGCCGCCCTTACGCGTTCTCGCGACTCAGCAACCGCTTTATCCGCGAGCCCTACAATAGTGAAGACGGGCTTTGACGCCGAGCTAACTTGAACTTGCACATCAACGCGACGCGCCTCTGCGCCTTCAAACGCGACTGTCTGTATCCGTGCGACCATGTAATCTATCCTCTTACAGCTTTAAGCAAAGCAGAAAGAAAAGAACAAATCAAGAACTTAATTTAATTGTGTTAAGCCAAACCTACACATCGTAAGGCACGGAATTTTTCTGTTTTATGCGGAAAGATAAGAGGTTTATTCGCTTTGCGAAGAGGGTCACGCATGTGGAACCCTTTGTCAGAACGATCTAAAATCATCGCCCAGTGCGAGCGTCCATTGGGTAGATAAAACTGCACGAGCGGGTAAAAACCATCATTGATACATTGATTAATTTTGCCGTCATCGACGCTTTTGTAAAAACGCGCTGTGGCCTTGCCTCCAGTGACGCGGCGTACGCCGTCCCAAATCAACCACCCGCGAGAGGTAAAGCTGTCGGTATGGGTCAGGCGTTTATTGAGGTCTGACGGATTGGTCTGAAATCCTAAATTGGCGAGCGCCATAGAGGCGGCGGTGACAAGGCAACCATCAGACGCCAAAGTATCATTGGTCTTACCCAATTTTTCATGGCCCCAGCGTTTGTCTTTTTGGTAAAAAGCAACACGGTCAGGCAAGCGTGTTTGGCTCAAGTCGCCTCGGTCTTTGTTAATCGACATCGTTTTGCCGGTCGTTGTCGGAGAAGACGAACAGGCTGTCATAAACAGCGCCAATAAAATGATAAATCCCAACCTCATGCGAGAGTATCTAAGTCAGAAGATTTAAAAACTCGTTAGGCCAAAATGAAAAATTTGTGAGTTTATATTAATCAACCCGAATTAATCTACACAGAGTGCAGGCCCCGTCGCGCCAGCGATAACTTCGGCGTAACATCCAAACGGGTTATCTGTCGCTTGGCATTGGCCGCTGACGGCTTTGTTTTGCGCGCCTTCGACAGTGGCGAGGCATTTGCCTTCGCAATTCGAGCTATCAATACAGATATTGCCGCCATCGCTATACCGCATGGTGCAGCGCTCAAATCCAAGCATCCCCGCGCGTTCTACAAATCCACCTTTGGCTTTGCACAGGGCTTTGTTCTCAACGCTCATTTTACCCCCAGTGTTAGGCGTGGGCGTCATAGGGGCTTCGAGTTCGACAGGGATGGAGACAGATATGCTCTCAGCTCTCAAGCGCGTTAGTGGATATAGGTCTTGAAGCGGTTCGCCGCTGTGACTGATGCGAGACATTTTATCTTTGATGTCGAGTTCAATTAAAATTTGACGCCCTAAATCATAAAGGAAAAGGGAGCTCTTATCAGAGCCAATGGGCCTAAACCTGAAAATCGTCCCTTCCTGATTTTCTTCTCGCCATTCTTGATCCTCTATGCGGTAGAAGCTGCCATTCGCGTAATTGGCAATAGAGAGGTTGGTTGTTGAGATATCTTCCTTTTTCTTGGGAGGAATGGCCGTTGGAGCTTTCTTCCCTGGCGGAACATAATTTGGAATGATTTCTTCTAATTTCGGGGTTTGCGTTGACTCCAAATAGGTGACGTTCGTAACGTCATAAAGCTTCGCCATGGGATGCCCCGGCCACGCGCCTGCTATTGTTTTGGTGGGAATATTGACGCGTAAGGTCACGTCACCTTTAATGCCTTTTAGGCTAAGGACTTCACCATTATATTGCGTTTTTAAAAACTCATAACGGCGTGCGCCACGAAAATCATACTCGACCCACAGGCCTTGATTAAAGTTTTCTTGAACAAGCTTTCCACCGACAAAGTCGATTTGTGAGATGGGTACATCGGGGCTTGTTTTCGTTTGAGCATAGCCTTCGCTAAAGAGGCCCAAAAGTAGAATGGCAATTGCAATAAGATAGCGGCGCATAATAACCCCATAATTAATTGTAATGGAATGAAGCCTTCGCGTCACGCCGTCAATATACTGCGCCTTATAGGCGAATTATGGTTTTCTTATGAGCGCGTTTATTTATGTAATAATTCCATCGCGCCAATGACCATGGCTTCGGTGCCGAGCTTGATAGACGGCTCTGGTTCGACCTTAAAGAAAGGCGAATGATGCGAAGGGGCGTTTGCAACTTCGCTCGGATTCGTCCCACCTATACCGAAATAAACGCCTTTCACGCCCAATTCAGGGGTGATGAAATAGGCGAAATCCTCTGCCCCCATGCCTTGGCGCGGGACATCCCATAAGATGTCATCCCCGAGTTTAGCTTGGAAGGTTTCGCGCAACCGCAGGGCCGTTTCAGTGTCATTAATTGTGGGTGGCGTGGTTTGCGTTGATGAGCGCTTTACGATGGGGAGCAGGTCTTCGGGTACGTTCAATGAACGCGCCACACCTTCGGCGACACGGTCAATGCCGTCCAAGAGTTGCTCTCTTATTTCAGGGTTATTTGACCTTACCGTCAATTGCATATCCACGCGGTCGCCAATGATATTATGTTTCGTCCCACCGTGAATGGCCCCAACCGTGATAACCCCTGCCTCTAGGGGCGCAATTGTACGTGAGACAACAGATTGCAACGTCACGACAATTTGCGAAGCGACAAGTACAGGGTCAATCCCTTTATGTGGGGAGGCCCCATGTGCACCGACGCCGCGCACTTGAATATCAACGCTATCAGAGCTGGAATAGGCAATGTCTTTTGGCAGAGCGATTTTGCCAGTCGGCATTTGTGCGCTGACGTGGAAAGCAAGGGCATAATCGGGCTTTGGGAATTTTGTATAAAGTCCATCTTTGAGCATTTCCCGAGCGCCTGAAATTAATTCTTCGGCGGGTTGAGCAATCAAGACAAGCGTGCCTGACCAGTTGTCTTTACGCGCCGCCATTTGTCGGGCTGTGCCAACCAAAGATGTAACATGTACGTCATGCCCGCAGGCATGCATGACGTATTGTTCTTCACCCAATAAATCAGTTTGTTTCGCTGTGGAGGCATAAGAAAGCCCGCTATCTTCTTTGACGGGTAGGCCGTCCATATCTGCGCGCAACATGACTGTTGGGCCAGAGCCGTTTTTCATGACGGCGACCACGCCTGTACGGCCAATGCCTTCTGTAACGTCATAGCCTAAAGCTTTGAGCTCCTCGGCGATGCGCGCTGATGTTTTCGATTCTAAAAATGAAAGTTCTGGATTTTGATGAAAATGCGTGAAGAGCGGTTTTAGATTGGCTTTGTAATCAGCGGCAATATCTTTTCGAAGCGCTTCGTCAGCAAAACTATTGAGGGGAAGAGCGCAGACAGTAAGCGCCAATAATGCGCGGGATAAAATTTTCATAACTCTATTCCTCGGCTAATGTTTTCGGGGTGCGGTAATATAATTTCAACCCATTCGCCGTGCTCATTGAATCGGATTGTGTATTTAGAACAGTCCGCAAGCGATCAAGGATAAGCGTATCAATGGTGATGATAAGCGCAGTCACGTAAGTGGCGTATTCCGCGGAAACACCTTGGCTGACGAGGATGTCTTGCAATAACACGACGGAGGCAGACGGTGTCCCTGCGGCGGCCGTTGCGAAAATAAGGGATTGGAAGCCAACAAAAACCATGTCGCCAATACTGACATCGAGACCAAAGGCTTTCATCGCGTAGACGGAGAGAAGTAAAAGCCCAATCAGTGTGCCGACCATATTGATGGTGGCGCCAATTGTATAAAAAGGCGTGGACTCATCTGCATCTGCGCCGAGTTGGTCACAGGCTTCACGTGTCGCGGTAAGGGTCGCCATAGAACTACTGGTCGATAGGGCGACGAGGGCTTGCGGCAAAATGGCCTTTAGAACCTGACCCACGCCATGCTTTTGAATCATAGAGGTGACCAATACCATGATGACCCAGACAGTTCCCATCGCGACAATATAAGGCAAGAGGAGCTTAAAGAGTTTGAGTAATTCCGTGAAATTATCTTCGTTATTAAGCGCCAAAGTAATGGAGCCAAAAACGGCGAGGGGAATGGTGAATTGCAAAAACTTACGAAACCCTTTGATAAACAAATCCGATATCGCATCGGCCTGCTGACCGAGGTCGAGCTTTTTCAAGGCAAACCCAAAGAAGAGCCCTGCGTAAATTGAAATCATAAGCTCGGAGGTGAAAACGCCGTAGAGCTTAATCGCAAAAGGTAAGTCTTTCATATCGCCAGACCCTGCAACTGTTGTTGGATCGGCTAGGCCGATATCAAGATTAGGAAACAGCAGAAGCGCGATAATCGCACAGGCCATGCCGATAAGAGAGAAGGTCAAAAAGAACCCAAAAACACGTGTAAATTTAGCCCCTAATCCTCCACGCGATATGGCGATGGAACTCCCGATACTCATAATTATGAGCGCATACATGAGCGGTTTAAGGGGAGCGAAAAGCGAGTCCTTGGCGAGCGCGGCAATAGATTTTCCTAACACGACACCGTTAACCCGAATCGGCTCGACCAGGAACGACCAGTTTAAGAGCCAAAGCCCAATGGCCAGCGCTGCGGCGATAACCACGAGCAAGAGTAACGATGTACGATGAAAACGGTCCAGCATATCAGCCCTTTTGAAATGATTGGAGTGACACTAGCCATAAAAAACCAACGGGGGCAAGCGCTGTCATATCTGTATATTCATCACTTTTCTTTGAATTTTTAAGGCGGCCTTAACCCTGCCTTTACTCTCGGCCTTCACACTCTCTTAAGATTAAAGAGAGTTCTGGCCTTATGACACCACCGCCTTCTGCCACCGCAAATGCTGATATGGCGTATGACCCCGAAGTCGTACATGCGATGATGGCTGAGCTAGAGGCAGGCAAAATTGGCCCGTTTCGTCGAGCGGCTTCAGCTTTGTTTATCATTGCCGTTGCGGGATTCGTCTTGCTGTCTGTACTCAGTTATAATCCATTTGATACAACAGGCGACACGGCGGGCATTGGCGGCATTAGTAACCTTATGGGCCGCTCTGGTGCAGGCTTTGCCAATATCGCCATGCAATTCTTAGGACTAGGGGCCATACTTGCGGGCGCTTTGACCTTATTTACAGGTGTTAGAGCCATCTTCCGCCCTAAGCCTTACAAAAATAGATTAGACCGTGCCCGTCGTATCGGATTGTGGGCGGGCACAGTCGTGTTTGGTACGGCGACACTTTCTGCCTTTCCCATTCCACAAGATTGGCCTTTGGCTACAGGCTTAGGCGGATGGATTGGCGACCTCATATTTTTGAACCTGCGCTCGGTTTTAGAGCCTTTCAACATTCCCTTCACAAGCGTTATCATTGCGGCTCTGACATTTATTATCGCCGTGTTCTGCCTTGGGCGTTTCATGCGCATCGTTGCCAAAGACTTAATTGATGTTGTCGATGCAGCAGGCTTGGTCTGGGCTTATGTGCGTATTTGGATTGATCGCACAGCGGCGCTCCTGGCGCGTGTTTTCCGTAAGCTCTTTAAAACCGCTTATGTGGATGATTTGGCGCAAGCGGCAGGGACGTCCGATTTATTCCGCGATGTGCCAGATGTAGCACAGCCCGCGCCTCAGCAATATGCCCCTGCGCCCACAGCGCCTCAGCCAAGCTATGCTGCGCCAAAACCAAAAGCCAAGGCTAAATCAAAAACGAAGCCTAAGGTAAAACCGAAAAAACCAGAGTTTAACTTTCCCGAAGGCGCGGACTTTGTCTTGCCGGGGCTTGATTTATTAAAGACCCCACCGCCGCGCGCGACTGTGCATGACCAAGCCGCTTTGGCACGGGCATCAGAACAGCTCCACGGGGTCATGGGGGATTATGGTATCGAAGGTGAAATGGGCGATGTGCGTCCGGGCCCTGTTGTGACTTTGTTTGAATTTGAGCCTGCTCCGGGTGTCAAAAGCCAACGCGTTATTAACTTGGCTGATGATATTGCCCGAAACATGGCGTCGCAATCCGCGCGTATCGCCGTTGTTCCCGGTCGTAATGCAATGGGCATCGAAATGCCTAATACACGCCGCGAAACGGTATGGCTCAAGAACATGCTGGCCTCTCGAACCTTTACAGAGTCAGAGGCGTCACTCCCGCTCATTATGGGCGAAGATATTGGCGGTGCGCCTTTTGTCGCCGATCTCGCCAAGATGCCGCATTTGCTTGTGGCGGGTACAACGGGCTCTGGTAAATCTGTGGCCGTCAACTCTATGATTATGTCGCTCATGTACACACTCCCCCCCGAGGAATGTAAGTTCATTATGATTGACCCGAAAATGCTCGAGCTCTCCGTTTATGACGGTGCGCCGCATTTGCTCGCGCCTGTTGTGACAGAGCCGAAAAAAGCCGTCGTCGCCCTCAAATGGACAGTGCGCGAAATGGAAGACCGCTACCGCAAAATGTCTAAAATTGGCGTGCGGAACATGGCGGGCTTTAACGAAAAAGTCGCCGAGTTCAACGCGTCTGGTAAAACCCTGACCAAGACGACCATGACAGGGTATAATAAAGAGACGGGCGAACCTGAATACGAAACCGAAGAGCTCGAATTTGAGCCCATGCCTTATATCGTTGTGATTATCGACGAGATGGCGGACCTGATGATGGTGGCGAAAAAAGATATTGAAGGCTCTGTCCAACGTCTCGCGCAAATGGCACGGGCGGCGGGTATTCACATGATTATGGCGACGCAACGCCCGTCTGTGGATGTGATTACAGGTACGATTAAAGCTAACTTCCCAACCCGCGTCTCTTTCCGTGTGGGCTCTAAAATCGATAGTCGGACTATTTTGGGCGAGCAGGGGGCGGAACAGCTCTTGGGCAATGGTGATATGCTTTATATGGGCACGGGCCGCCCGCGTCGTTTTCACGGGCCTTTTGTCTCGGACGGCGAAGTCGAACGCGTCGCCGAATTTGTCAAAGCCCAAGGCGCCCCGAGCTATCTTGATGATATCACAACGGAACGCGAAGAAGCCCCTGATGATCCGACACTCGCAGGCGGGGGAAGCGAGGGCGGCTCTCTCTTTGATCAAGCCGTGGCCATCGTCGCCCGCGACCGCAAAGCCTCAACAAGCTATATCCAACGCAAGCTTTCAATAGGCTATAACCGCGCTGCAGACCTCATTGAACGCATGGAACAAGAAGGCATGATCGGCGAAGCGATGAGCGGCGGGAAGCGAGAGATATTCCTGCCAGAGGAAGAAGCGTTTTAGGGAAATTTGGGGGCAAGGTTGGTGTTAGGAGGGGGTCTTTAAAACGTTCAAAGCAAGCCGCTCGGCTATTGCTCCAATTAGGTTTTTGTTGACGCATAAAATTATAAAGCTCATATAAAACGAATATGCTTCGAGGTAGCTTAGTCAAAGCGCCGGACTCTGGATCCGGAGAGCGCGGGTGCAAATCCCGCCCTCGAACCCCTTTGGATTTGAAATGATTGATCGTATTGGCGATAAATACGCTTTCTTTCAGTTAATGGACGCCCAAGAATCTGGGAACACCAAAAAAACATCCCAATGGAAGACGATCCTTTCCGGCATCATGACTGGCGACCTGAAAGTTGGTGCAAGAACACCCGTATCGGGTATGCCAATATGGGCAACCCCAGAGGTTGCTCGTGGCGGATTCGCGACAGGTGACTATGCCGCTGGAGGCCCGCTACTCTCTCATGAAAAAACAATAGCAGAGGAACTTGGAATTAACTCTTCATCGGTGCCTCTCGCAAGGCAACAAATCAACAAATGGTTCCTAACGGCTGACGGTGTTGATCAGTTGAAAACACGCGCGCAAGAGCGACGTTTCCAAATTACTCAACCTGAGGAGGCGGCCTTGATGACCGTCGCTTTGCTTGCCGACAGCCATCATGATGTGGCGTCTGATATTGTTCTTGCAATTTCCCCGTTTTTTGATCGATTGCGGTTTTACCCGCGACCACTAGAACAACCCTTATCCGCTGGAGTCAGTGTACGGACGGTTGAGGATGCCAGACGGTCTTTGGCTCAAATTAAGCCTCGCAAGGACATAGAGGTCCAAGCTGCAACATTGGATATCTGGCTGCCGCTTTACGACAGGCTTATTGATCTCATTGCCGACACGAACGGAAAGCAATGGAAATCAAAAGCAAGGCAATGGCTGAAAGATTGTTCAGCGGCAGACATAACACATCAATCGAAACGATGGTCTGATCCCGTGGGGCCGTTTCAGAAATGCAGACGGGCCTTGGAGCTTCTGGCGACAGGGAAAGACGTTCCGCAAAAGGACTTAAACTTTCTGCCGCTCGTCGTGAAAAGGCACCGCGCCAAAAATGGTCAGGGGGCGCAGAGAGACAATACGCGGCAAGAGCAAGCCAAACAAAATGTATCTGTCTGGTTTGATGCAGTTGCGGAAATTGTACTGGAGCGAATGCAGGCATACCCAGACAAAGATGGTCTGACTAATCCAGATGAAGTATTGCGTCCTATCTCAGAAAAAGAAGCTAAGCCGAGAGCGCCGGTCAACGCCTATTTACCCAGCGGCGTGCATAAGCGGGTGTTGTCTGCGAAGAAAGGCACGATTGAAGAATTGATTGCGGGTGGGCAAATTCAATCGCCTGAAGTCTTGGCCGAGGTTCTGCCCCAGATTACGAGCGCTGTGCCCGCTTCGGGTTTTAA